>JBGARN010000018.1:0-45591 GCA_044230205.1 Bacteroidia bacterium | reverse complement strand
ACCCTTGACCTGCTGTAATAACTCCGCCTCCGGATAATGACCAGTTATAGGCAGCGCCCGGGAAAAATGGTTGCGAGAAAGTATATGTACCAAAACTATTTAAGCAAGCACTGGTGGTGCCGGTTATAACAGGTAATACCGGAACATCTTCAACTTTCACCGTAGTGAATGCAGTATCAGAACATCCGTTGGCATTGGTAACAGTTAATGAAACATTAAAGTTTCCGGCAGTTGTATAAGTATGTACCGGGTTTTGTAATGGTGAAGTGCCTGCATCACCAAAATTCCAATTCCAAACCGGGCCTGCACTTGTAGTTGAAAAATTAACCGGGGTGTTTTTGCAGATTACTAAAGGTGAATAGGTGATATTAGGTACGGGCGGCAATGCTAATAAAGTAACCGGGAACATCACAGAGTCATCATAACAGCGTGAAATTTTGAGCTTAACAAAAATAGGTGTTATAGTTCCGTCTACCCATTGTATGGCTATGCAATTGCCTCCATTGGCACTTGTAATGTTGCCTGCAGTTGCCGGAACTACAGACCATAAATAAGTTGCATTAGGAATAGGGGAACCGGTATAACAATAGGTAACGCTGGATTTCAGACAACTGGCTCCACCGGGATTTGCGGTAATAGATGGCAAGGCAAATGGCGGATAGGTTACTACTGTTAATGCTGCTGTAGCAACTGATGTACAAAAAGGACTAACCAATAGTTGTTGCTGAACAGAAATAGTTCCACCACCTGCACCCCATGTAACAGCCAGTGAAGGTGCAGCTGTAATAGTGGTTCCTGCAGGTGAGCCTGCACCGGTAACATTCCATATATACTGAACTCCACTCATATTTGGCTGAACGGTATAAAAATGTGTTGTACCGGGGCAAACAGTATCAGGTCCTGTAATCACATTTGGAATTTTTATTTCTACTACTTCAACAGCAATAGTTGCAGAATCATTGCAATAAATACCGGGTGGAGCATAAGCTGTAAGTGAATAAACACCAATTCCCGCATTCCAGGTATATGCATTTAACAGAGCAGTATTAGCAAAAGTTAATGTTGATGGAGCTGGGGTAATTAACTTCCACGATACACCCGGAGCAATAGTATTACTGGTCAGGTTCATTCCGTTAAACGGAGCGCTTACTGAATTTGGGCAAACTTTTAGCGGACCGGAAATTCCAAATATAGGACGAACGGTAACCGAAAGGTTACCTGATCCTCCGCAGCCTTGATCACCATTGCAGCCGTCAGGAAGCGTGCATCCCGCACCGTTTAGTATATTGTTGTAGTTTACATTTACGGAAACTGTTCCAAAAAAAGTTTTACTCCAGTATATTGTTACGCAGCAATCATTGTATTTGATAGAGTCGTATGCAGCAGCAGGTAGTATTGTCCAGGTGTGTATATTTCCCGGAATACATGCTACGCAATAGGTGCTTGTACTGCCAGAGCAAACAATTGAATCACCTTTAACCGGTAAGGTTGCGGGAACAATGTGAACGGTTTTTACAGTAGCTATAGCACAGGTACTAGGTGGTGTGCAGCCTGAAACACTTAGAGAAATTGTACCTGTTGGGCCAGGCCCCCAAACCACAGTAATGCTATCGTTATTAAGCGGAGTTGAAATTATTATTCCACCGATAACTGACCAGTTATACGTAGTACAATTGGCGTTGGTATGATAAGTAACCGTATCACCGGGGCAAACAACAGAAATACATTCAATATCAGGACCGGTGCTTGGGTCAACTATAACAGTAAGGGTGGTATCATATTTATTTCCGCATGCATCATAATTGGTCAGTGTTACGGTATATGTTCCCGGAGGGAAAGTATATACCTGCGTATAAGTTGCGTTACTTGAATAATTGCCATTTCCAAAATTCCATAGCTGGCCGGTTATTCCGGTTGAAGTGTTGGTAAAAGTTATGGATTGGCCGTTACAGATATTGATAACTCCTGCAACAGCAGCTGGTGAGGTAGTGAATGAAATGTTTACATTAATTGGTGGATTACGGATGACATTCTGTTTACAGGTATCAATATGGCCATCGGGATATCGTGCATACCATGTTATCACTGTTGTGCCAACAGGATATACACCTGTTGAATTATTCCAAATGGAATCGGCATAACAAGGGTCGGGTTGCTGTGGGGTAGTAGAAACCACCTTAGGTTTACCAAGCTTTACTAATGAATCAGGTACCTGGAAGCAAATAGTGGTATCGTTCGGGCACACCAGTTTACAACAAATTCCCGGCTGAACAACAACTTGCAGTGTAGCAATATTACCCATTGCATCCATTACAGTCACAAAATAAACACCGGGTCCAGGTATGGTTATACATTTTGTCGTATCTCCGGTGCTCCACATATAGGTAAATGGTGCTGTCCCTCCAATTACTTTTACACCGGTTACACAAGGGGTGCTTCCGCCTATTGCACTACCACAGCATGGAGTAGAACATTGTGAGTCCACTTCAAGATTCATAGGTGGCAAAAGGTAATTCTGATTAAAATTCTTACTGTTCAGTTGGGATAATTCACCAGCAGCAGGCAAAGCTTTCTGATGACGGATGATGTTATTTTCTGCTTTGCTTAATTGGGCAGAAAACATCACCGTAAGAATAAATAATACAAGCAGTTGGAACTTAGTTTCTGAAATCATAATACAAGAGATTAATGGTTTACTAATGGGGTAATAACTCTGAAAAACAATTTAAACGAAACGGTTCGGTTGCGGTTTCCCGGAATA
Organism: Bacteroidia bacterium; assembly: GCA_044230205.1. Taxonomy (GTDB): domain Bacteria; phylum Bacteroidota; class Bacteroidia; order AKYH767-A; family OLB10; genus JAEUTH01. Next base: position 42,830 of record JBGARN010000018.1, on the reverse strand, counting down.
TTAATCTCCTTGGCTGTCTTTAAATAAAATCAGTTGTATCTTTTAGTAATCTCTTTTTAAGTTTCTTCTAAATGTTTTTCTGAAATAAGCGGGGTTAATAATTGCTTTCACAATAATAGTAAGCATTTTGATAACTTTTACAAGTTTTTGAAATTTTCTTCTTACTCCGGTTAGTTTGTTTTCCGGTTCACTTGTTATCAGGTTGAAACTTTGGATAAGTTAATTTCTTCATACTTGCTAAGACCAACTAAAATATTAATATTTGATTTTATTTTTTAGCAGATCATGAAACACCAAGCACATAGCCTTTGCGCTGCCATACTATTAATTTCAATAACCGGTAATCTCTCAGCCCAGTATGAGCGCTTACCGGGTAAGGAAAAGCAAAAACTACATCAGGAAATACCATCCGGTAGTTATTCGCCAAATGCTTTTGGTAATAAGAAAGTAAGCCCGGCCTACAAGTCTGCCAATTCAGGTTTACTTATAGCTACAGGTAGCAATGTATTTACAACCCAGGTAAATATTAATGGCTCTGGTCAGAATATTATTGGTGATGCTGCAAATGAGCCCAGTATTGCTGTTAGCCCGGTTAATCAAAATGAAATTGTAATTGGATGGCGACAGTTTGATGATGTAAATAACAATTTCAGGCAGGCTGGTTATGCATATTCTTCGGATACCGGTCAAACCTGGACATTTCCGGGCGTAATTGAACCCGGAATTTTTCGCTCCGATCCTGTTCTTGATGTGGATGCTAACGGACAGTTTTATTATAACAGTCTTACTAATTCTCCAACATTTTTATGCAAAGTATTTAGAAGTAATAATGGCGGTGCAACATGGGATGCCGGTGTTGATGCTGGCGGTGGGGACAAACAATGGATGACAATTGACAGGACAGGCGGAACAGGTAATGGTCATATTTATTCTTCATGGACACAAAATTTCTCTTCCTGTTTACCGGGATTCTTTACGCGTTCCACAGATGGAGGCAATAGCTATGAAAGTTGTATTGAAGTTGATAGTAACCCTTACTGGTTAACAATGGCCGTTGGTGTTTCAGGTGAATTGATCCTGGCCGGAGGACATTCATTACCCGATAGTATTGTGGTAGTTAAATCAACTAATGCCAATGTAGCAGGTTCAGTTATTAATTGGTATTCGCCAGTTATGGTTTTTATGGACGGTAATTTGAATGGCTGGACTAATGTAAATCCAGTAGGATTATTAGGACAGGTGAATGTTGATGTTGACCGTTCAAGTGGACCGGGACAGGGTAACATTTATGTTCTTGCAACCTTAACACGCATTTCGAATGGCGATCCCGGTGATGTTATGTTTGCAAGGAGTATTGATGGCGGAATTACATGGAGTCCGCCCGTAAGAATAAATGATGATCCTTCCAACTTTACTACACAGTGGTTCGGCACCATGTCGGTAGCACCAAATGGCCGTATTGATGCTGTATGGCTGGATACACGTGAAGATGCTTTTGGCCTCGATTCATCAGCTCTCTATTATTCCTATTCATACGATCAGGGAATAACATGGTCAGTCAATGAAAAAATATCACCCTTGTTTGACCCACATATCGGATATCCGATGCAGGATAAAATGGGGGATTATTATGACATGGTTTCAGATAGCGCAGGTGCTCATCTTGCCTGGGCTGCTACCTTTAACAGCGAACAGGATGTGTACTACAGTTATATAGTTCCGCCTGTAAATACAGGGGTACCTGAATTTTCTTCTAATGCTATTGCTAATCTTTATCCCGACCCCGCTCAATCTGTTATCAACATCAAATGTAACCCCTCTACCCGACAAGTTGAAATTGTAAATCTGTTAGGCGAAACGGTTATTCAAAAATCCAATATGAGTCGCTCATCACTACTCTATACCACTTTAAGCATTGATATTAATTCATTAGCCAGCGGGGTGTATTTTGTAAAAGCAATTCAACTGGATGGATCGTGCGGCCTGAAGAAGTTTATCAAGAATTAGTAGAAGCGCAGGTTGCTTTTGCAACTTCTTTTTTCACATTTGCACGAAACTACCGGTAAATACTGCTTGAAATGTTTGCAAAGGATGTGAAGCACCTTATTCAAAAAGAATTTCAAATGGAGTGGAAACAGAAATTTTCACTTAGTGGAATGCTCCTTTATATTATTTCAACTTTATACGTATGCTACCTTTCTTTTCACCAGATAATTGATCCCATAACCTGGAATGCCTTATTTTGGGTTATTTCACTTTTTGCTGCAATCAATGCAGTTGCCAAAAGCTTTATACAGGAATCAACAGGTCAGCATCTTTATATATATACTATAGCCAACCCCAATGCAGTTATTATAGCCAAAATTATTTACAATGCAGTATTACTTTCAGCGTTGTCGGTTGTAACCTTTTGCTTTTATATTCTGTTTATTGGCAATCTGGTTGAAAATATTTTATTATATGTAGCCTGTATACTTTTGGGAAACTGTTGTCTTTCATCCATACTTACAATTATCAGTGCAATTGCTTCACGGGCCAACAACAGTTGGGCTTTAATGGCAATTCTCAGCTTCCCGCTAATTTTCCCGCTATTGATTACTATTCTAAAACTATCGAAAAATATTATCGATGGATTGAGTTTTTCTGTTGATTTGAAGTACATCATTATTTTGATAGCCTTAAACATTATTTCAGTAACCCTCGGCTATATTTTATTTCCATACCTTTGGCGGGATTAGGGGCAGTAACTATGTTAATTATATCTTATAATCAGGTATAATTTCAAAGTAATAAATAATCTTGCCTTCCGATTTATTCAGGGCGCTTATCGGTAAGCAAAATGTCAGAAAACAATACAGAATTACCAAGGCTGGTTTACAGTAACTGGTGGAAAATTTCAGGTGTAATATTGGTGTTTTATGCAGTAATAGGTGGTATGCTGTTGCCTGTACCCGCACGAGATATTCTTAATGAAACTATCAGGAATTTATATTACCACGTTACCATGTGGTTTGCCATGATTTTTCTGCTAGCCGTTTCGCTTATATTTTCTATACGTTATTTACTGGATTTCAAATTAAAAAATGATTCTGTAGCTGTTGAGGCCGCAAAAACAGGAATGCTGTTTGCACTGTTAGGTTTATTAACGGGTATGTTATGGGCTAAGTTTACCTGGGGTGCATTCTGGACTAACGATCCGAAATTAAATGGTGTAGCGGTTTCACTTTTAGTGTATGCAGCTTATTTCCTGCTGCGTAATGCAATTGACGATGAACAAAAGCGGGCAAGGTTTTCAGCAGTATATAATGTTTTTGCTTTTGTGATGATGAATGTATTTATCCTCATCATGCCGAGGCTTACAGCGTCATTGCACCCCGGTAACGGAGGTAATCCTGCCTTTAAAGCTTATGATCTCGATAATCAGATGCGAATGGTTTTTTATCCGTCAGTAATCGGATGGATTTTGATTGGGACATGGATTCTTACCATTCAGCTTCGGAAAAGAGCTATTGAAAATAAATTATTATCAGACTAATTGCTCCTTAATTAATATTACTGCCAATTAAAAATGAAGAATAAACTTTACATTTTACATTTAATACTACTTGGATTAGTTAGCAAGGCAAGCATAGTAATTGCCCAGTCTTCGGAACAGCCTGCAATGGCTGACGCCATGCGGGCTAATGGTAAAATTTATGTAGTGGTAGGTGTTTTGGTTATTATTCTTACCGGTTTGATTATTTACCTTTTCAGGTTAGATAGCAAGCTTACGCGAATAGAAAAAAGAATTAAATAACTTGTTGAATAAACGTAACTGTAAAGATTGTAATAAAAGATATAAAGCTGATTTGAAATGAAAAGATCCTATCTGATTGCCCTGGTGGTTATTGCCCTGGCTATTGGAGCCATAGTTGCTTCAATTGCCGACTCAAGCACCTATGCTACTTTTGAAACTGCAATTGATAATCCCGGAAAGACATATCATGTGATTGGCAAAGTAAACTTTGATAAACCATTTGAATATAATCCTGTTGCTAATGCCAATTTGTTTTGTTTTTACATGACTGACTCGTTGGGTGTTGAAGAAAAGGTTTGCTATAACAATACCAAGCCACAGGATTTTGAAAAATCGGAACAGATTGTGGTGGTTGGTAAAATGTCGGATAACCAGTTTGTTGCCGAGCAGGTATTAATGAAATGCCCAAGCAAATATACAGAGCAGCCCAAAAAATCAGGATAAAAGAGCAGTAAATTAACAGTTGCCGTATAGTTTAAACAGGCATCTTAAGTAAACGAATGACATATATCGGAGAGCATTTAGCATTAGAGCAAACGGGGCGGCTGTTAATTGTGCTGGCATTTACTGCAGCACTGTTGTCTTCAATAGCTTATTTAATTTCAACCTACAATAAAACTCAGGATAAATCCTGGAAAATACTTGCACGTTATGGATTTGTGTTGCATGCATTTTCTGTTGCTGGAATTTTCGGATTGTTATATTATATAATCTACAACCATCTTTTTGAGTTTTATTATGCATGGTTTCATTCTTCTAAAACACTACCTTCTCAATATATTTTTGCCTGTTTTTGGGAAGGGCAGGAAGGAAGTTTTTTGCTTTGGACACTATGGCACATTGTTCTTGGCGCCATAATTATCTGGAAAGTAAGGGACTGGGAATCTCCCGTTATGGCCGTAATTATGCTCGTGCAGGTTTTCCTGGGCTCTATGGTGCTTGGAGCCTGGATTGGCGATATACACATAGGCAGTAATCCTTTTATTTTATTGCGATCACATCCTGATTTTGCAGCTATGCCCTTTGCAAGCATGCCTGATTACCTGAGCAAGATTACGGATGGAAGAGGCTTAAATCCATTGTTACAGAATTACTGGATGGTTATTCATCCTCCAACATTGTTTCTTGGTTTTGCTTCAACGGTTGTACCTTTTGCATTTGCCATGGCCGGATTTATGACCGGGCGATTAACCGATTGGCTGAAGCCGGCATTGCCTTTTACATTTTTCGGAGTGATGATTTTAGGTACAGGAATCTTAATGGGCGCTGCATGGGCATATGAAGCATTAAGCTTTGGTGGTTTCTGGGCCTGGGATCCGGTAGAAAATGCCTCACTGGTGCCCTGGCTTACATTTGTTGGAGCTGCGCACGTCATGTTATTGACCAAGCGTAATGGCAGTGCTTTGCTCAGCAGTTTTATTCTTACCATAGTTACCTTTATTCTGATCTTATATTCAACTTTTCTTACCCGCAGCGGAATATTAGGAAATGCTTCTGTGCATGCATTTACCGATTTGGGAATGAGCGGTCAGCTGATTTTCTATATGGCATTTTTTGCAATTGCGGCTATTGTTCTACTCATCATCAACTGGAAAAAAATAGCCCCTCCTAAAGAAGATGACAGTATTACTTCGCGCGAATTCTGGATGTTTATCGGAACTCTTGTTTTAGTTATTTCCGCCATACAGATTATTTCTACTACATCAATCCCTGTATTCAATAAAATTTTCAGTACTAATTATGCACCTCCGGTTGATCTTATTGATCATTACAACAAATGGCAGGTACCTATTGCGGCAATCATATGCATTTTATTTGCTGTCGGACAGTTTTTCAAATACCGTAAAACTGACCTGAAGTATTTCTTAAGAAAAATTCTGCTTTCATTCCTGTTGGCAATAATTGTTACCACCATATATCAGTACTATATGCAGCTGGTGCGTATACAGTATGTTATGCTGCTTTTTGCATCGTTGTTTGCTTTTTTTGCTAATGCTGATTATATGATCAGGGTATTAAAAGGCAATATTGTTCATAGTGGCGCATCTATTGCTCATGCAGGCGTAGCTTTGATTTTGCTGGGTGCGCTTATTTCCAACGCTAAAAAAGATGTGATTTCACAAAATACCAGTGGCATAGATTTAGGTAAAGACTTTCCTAATAATGAAAACATCATGTTGAGCAAAGGTGATACGCTTCGCATGGGTAATTATTATGTAACTTATGAAGGAAGTAAAAAGGAAGGAATACATATTTATTACAGCGTTGCTTATTTAAAATTGAATAACCAAAGCGGGCAACTTGATAAGCTTTTTGAATTGCAACCCACCATACAGCTTAATGAGCGGATGGGAAATGCAGCCGAGCCCGATACGAAACATTTTATAGACAAAGATTTATATACCCATGTTACCTATGCCGAATTGGATAAACCTGAAGCAGGCAATGGCGAATATAATGAGCCCAAAACCGTAATGGTTAAGCGAGGGGATACGATTGCTGCCAGTAACAGCCTGCTTGTTTTTGAAGGATTATCAACTGATGTTGATCGAAGCAAGTACGGTTTGAGTAAGGATGATATTGCTGTAACTGCAGAAATTTCGGCAACAGACGTAAATAAAAAAGTGCATTATGCCAGGCCGGTTTACCTGATAAAGGGAGGTATGCAATTCAGTGATGAAGCAAAGATTGACTCGCTGGGACTTAAATTCCTGTTTTCGAAAATTGATACCGAATCAGGAAAAATAGAACTAAGCATCACTGAAAAAAAATCAAACAAAAAAGAGTTTATCATACTTAAAGCTGTTATTTTTCCGCACATTAACATCTTATGGATAGGTTGTATACTAATGATAATCGGGTCGTGGATTGCTGTAAGAAAAAGATTTGGTGAACTGAAAAGAAGTTAGTGATCTGACTATTATTGCACCTTGAATTCTTGTTCAATGAACATTTCGATAATTGGTTCAGGTAATGTTGCTACTCAGTTCGGGAAGGTGTTTCTGAAAACAGGTCACACTATTGTCCAGGTGATTTCAAGTAATGTAATAAGCGGCAAGAAATTAGCATCCAGGCTAAAAACCAATTTCAGCGCCACCTATACAGACCCGAACAATCAAACAGACATTTTTTTAATAGCAGTAAAGGATGCCCAGATAGCCGAAGTGGTTAAGTCATTAATTAAAACAGGAAAAATTGTAGTACATACTTCAGGCAGCATTGATATAAATGTTTTTAAGAATAAGTTTAGAAATTATGGAGTGTTTTATCCCTTACAGACCATAAAAATTAACCGGGCAGTAAATTTTAAAAAAGTTCCCATTTGCCTGGAAGCCAGCAATGAAAAAACCGGAGAGCAACTTTTTAAACTGGCTGATACAATTTCAGGCAACATTTATATGTTGAGTTCAGAACAACGTTTAAAGGTACATCTTGCAGCAGTGTTTGCTAATAACTTTACCAATCATCTTTATGCCCTTTCTGAAAAAATATTAAACCAAAATGATTTGTCTTTTGATTTAATCAGGCCTTTAATAGAACAAACAGCAAAAAATAGTTTAAGTAATAGTCCTGCAACATTGCAAACAGGCCCGGCAATGCGTAATGATAAAATTACCATTAACAAGCATTTGAAATTATTAGACAAGGATAAAGAGCTGCAGAAAATATATAAACTGATGACAGAATCCATTTATAAATTAAATAAAAAGTAGCTGGTAGTTTGCTTATCACAATCTGTAATTATACCGACAGCAATTAGTGACGCAATAAATAAGCTTATTGACAAAAACTTTTATTATTCCAAACTTGAAAATGCAAAACTTTAAAGAAAAACTTCAACATATAAAGTGTTTTATTTTTGATGTTGATGGCGTACTCACTAACGGCAGCCTGCTTATTATGCCTGACGGTGAATTGTTGCGTGCAATGAATATCAAAGATGGATATGCTTTGCAACTGGCGGTTAAAAAAGGATATTATATAGCAGTAATTTCGGGAGGAAAATCAGAAGGAGTTCCAAAGCGTCTGCAAAAGCTGGGCATTACTGATGTGTATATGCAGGCAAAGAATAAAATGGAAATTTATATTTCACTGAAGCTAAGGCATGGAATTACAGATTCGCAGGTGTTGTATATGGGTGATGATATACCCGACCTTGAAATAATGAATGTAGCCGGTGTGGCGGCATGTCCTGCTGATGCATGCACTGAAGTAACCCAGGCAGCAATTTATCGTTCACAATTTAAAGGTGGCGAAGGCTGTGTGCGTGACGTGATTGAGCAGGTTTTACGACTGCACAATAAATGGAGTGATGAATAAACAGTTTGAGGTTTGGAGTTTAGGGTTTCGCAATTATTGATTAGTATTTGATGTATTATAAAAGAAACAAATCCTGTTGCCTTTTTTCGATAAGTGGAGCAGGGTGTTATTTAAAATGACCAATTCTAATTTCATAATTCCAATAACCCAAATCAATAATTATTACGCACCATTAAGCACAACAGTATTTTCATTAATAGTATTTGCAACTGTGCTGGTGGCTGCCGGAGGTTATGTTGTAAATGATTTACTGGATGTTAAAATTGATTTGATTAACAAACCCGATAAAGTGATAGTGGGCAAAAAACTATCACTCAATACGTGCTGGAAGTTATATTGGTCATTAACAACAGTTGCAGTATTACTGGGAATTTATGCAGCCTGGCTTAACGGAACCAATATACTTATGTCTTTAATTGCGATTGAAGCCGGTTTACTATGGTTGTATTCATCAATACTTAAAAAGTACTTTCTGGTGGGTAATTTGGTAGTTGCATTTTTATGCAGCCTGGCTATTATTAAACCCATGTTATTTAATGCTCCCGTTGTGAAAGTAGAAGGCATAGCCTACCTTGTTATGGCTTATGCAGCTTTTGCCTTTATGCTTACCCTTATACGCGAAATTATTAAGGACATGGAAGATGTTAAAGGCGATGAAGCATACGATTGTAAAACCATGCCAGTGGTTATCGGCATTGCTTTATCAAAAATTATTGTTTTGATATTAATAGTAAGTGTTATTGGCGCTATTGGATGGTTTCAATATTATCAAACATTATCCGATAGTTTTATGCAAACCGATTACCTGTCGTTTTCCTATATCAGCCTGTTTATTCAACTGCCGTCTTTATATTTAATAGGGCTGTTAATCAAAGCAAAAGAAAGCAAAGACTTTCATCGTGGATCAACAGTGTCTAAACTAATAATGGCTGCAGGAATATTATCCATGGTGGTTTTTTATTTGTTGTTTTGATCAATCGAATTTCGTCATTGCGAGATTGCGCAGCTTTCGAAGCAATCTTTCATTTTGATGATTGAGGTTATAATTGTAAAGGATTGCTTCTCCCGATAACTATCGGGATCGCAATGACGAATTAAATGGTAACTAAAAAGCTCAATGATGCTCCTTCACGAAAAACTTAAAAACAAAAAACTGATTCTTGCATCGCAGTCGCCACGCAGAAAACAGCTGCTTGCCGAAATGGGTTTGCAGTTTGAAGTAATTATAAAATCTGTGGATGAATCTTTTTCTGATGATTTAAAGATGCAGGAAGTTGCCCTTTACATTGCCAGGCAAAAAGCAGAAGCATTTGATCATGAAATTGACAACAACACTATTGTGATAACTGCCGATACTATTGTTTGTATTGACAATATGATTTTGAATAAGCCCGAAGACAGAAATGATGCAGTACGAATTCTCCAATTGCTTTCAGGCAATAAGCATACGGTAATAACAGCAGTTTGTTTATTCAGCAATGAAAAAGAAAAAGAATTTTTTGTTGCCACTGACGTTTACTTCCGCACCTTATCATCTGAGCAAATCAACTACTACCTGGACAATTACAAACCTTACGATAAAGCAGGCTCGTATGGCATACAAGAATGGATAGGTTTAGTTGGTCTTGAAAAAATTGTTGGCTCTTATCATAATGTAATGGGCTTGCCTACAGCTGAACTTTATCTTGAGTTGCTGGAGTTTTGAAATTTGGGAGTTCGGATTTATTAATGGTTCATGCATGTTTTACACGGTTATATTTTTATATTTACCTCATAAACTTAAATCTCAAAAAATTATTAAGAACACTCAAGGCACACTCCAAAAAAATTTTAAGAACTAGGATTTTAATTTTTAAAAATTAAAATTCTCGTTTTTGTTTTAATCACCATGTTGACCAAATCATCATTCGCTCAAATGGTGTTACTACCTTAGAGTGGACAAAAAAGTTAAGCCCATATGCACTAACTTTACAAGATGGAAAAAAGACAAAGAACAGTTTATACAGCACGCGAAATGCTTAATTTAATGTTTGATGATTACTTAAGTGAACCTGCTGCAAAATTTGCAGCAAGTCAAAATACAAAATTGATAAAGCCTGAAATAAATATTAATCCTAACCCTGCAAATACTGAAATAGCAATCAATGTAAATGCTCAATTGGATAATTTGAATTGGTCTTATAAAATTTATGATGTATTAGGGCAGTTGGTATTAGGAAAAAGTACCATAACAAATTATACTGAATCAATAAATGTCAGCAATCTTAATAAAGGTCCATATTTTATTCACGTCACTGTATTAAGTAGTTTGGAGGTAATTAAGAAACTTATAATTATTAAATAACAACCGAAAAGAGCCTTCCAATTTGGCGAGGATCTTTTTAAATTTAATATGAAAAAGATAATATTAATATTCATCTACCTTTTTTTTCAGGAAGCAAAAGCACAAAATCTAATTGTAAATGGTTCGTTCGAGGATACCCTTACCTGCCAACAATGGATAAATATGGGTATGACTCCTCATTTAATTTCATATCAGTGGTATCAAGCAATTGCTTCTCCAGATTATTTCAATCCGTCCGTGGCACTTAATTTTTGTGGTGCAAGTGCTTTGTGTCCGAACACCCCTTTTGGTTACCAATCTGCAAAAACAGGAGTAGGATTTGCAGGATTCAGTATTGGAAATAATGGTATTTCAGGCTACAAAGAAGTTATAGGAGCACCAATGAGTTTAACAATGACAAGTAATCATTTATATTATATTGAGTTTTATTTATCAGCTTCAAATAATGGTAAATATGTAACGGATGATATTGGAGCTTATTTCGCTGTTGATAGTTTGAATCCTGATTCAACTTATACATATAATATTCTACCACAAGTTGAAAATCCACAAGGAAATATAATTAATGATACAGCAGGTTGGACAAAAGTTTCGGGATATTATACTGCAGCAGGTGGAGAGCGCTTTATTTATATCGGTAATTTTAAAAGCGATGCTAATACGACCTTTGATTCTATTGCAGGCGCAACTTATCTCGGTAGTTATTATTTTTTAGATGATGTAAGTATCATTGATTGCACATCGGTGGGTATAAATGAGCAACAGCCGATAGCTTTTAATTTGCTTCAAAACCCTGTGGTGAACAGTGTTTGTTTTACATCACCTTTTAAAATAAATGCTGCTAAGGTTTATAATATATTAGGAGTAAAAGTTAAAGTATGTGAGTTTACCATGCAAAGCAATTATAAAATTGATGTTGCAGATTTGCCTCGTGGTGTTTATTTTTTGCAGGTTGAGACAATAGATAAACGAAGAGGAGTTAGAAAGTTTATTAAGTTATAAAGGACATCATACTAATCATTTAATCATATTAATCATAGTTCTGACAATAGCAGTTTATTTCGTAGCAGGTATGCTCAATAACTGGATAAGCCCCACCAATCATTTTGAAGAAAATGCTGCTGCGGTTAACGAACTATATTTAACCTGCTGCATAAACGGTGATTGTATTTTTGATTCTGCTCAATATGCAATACTCTATGCAATAGCATCTGAAAACCCTTATACAGGCGGTGATGCAGTTTACATGGCGCGGGAAATGCTTGATTTAATGTTTGATGATTACCTTGCTGAACCTGCTGCTAAATTCAGTAATCAAAGTGTTGCATTATTACAGACTAAAATTAACGTACACCCCAACCCCTCAAAAAATTATTTCGAAATTGATTTAACTAATTTTGAGGAAGATAGTAAATGGGATTAAGGAATTACTGATTATCTTGGAAATATTGTTACACACAAAACAGGTATAAATTCATCAAACATTATTGTTAGTACTGCAGGTTTTCAGCAAGGGGTTTATTTGCTTCAGGTTACTATCAATAATGAGAAGTACAATTTTAAAGTGGTTGTAATTAAATAATAAAAGATGGTAAGAAAGGTGGTTTGCATATTTCTACTAATTATCTTTTTAAAGAAAGGTTACTCACAAAATTTAGTGAGTAACTCTTCCTATGAAGACACACTTACATGCCAGCAATGGATTAATTTAGGTGCTGGTATTCACATGGTGGTTTACCCATGGTATCGGGCCGTTAAAACCCCAGATTACTGGTGCCCTTCAACTTACTTAAATTTTTGTGGTGCAAGTGGCGTAAGTCCAAATACCTTTGCCGGCATCAGAATCCCTAGAACTGGTGTTGGTATGGCAGGGTTCGCTATGTTTACTAATTCAAGAGAAATAATAGGAACACCCTTACAGGATACTTTAATTCAAAATCACATTTATTATGTCGAGTTTTATGTCTCACCTGGTGGTAATTGCCAATTGCAAACAGATGACATTGGCGCTTATTTATCCGACAGTTTAGACCCGGGTCCGGTTTATCAATACAATATTTTGCCTCAAATAGAAAACCCGCAAGGGAATATTATTAATGATACATTGGGGTGGACAAAAATTTCCGGCTATTACACTGCATCTGGTAATGAGTGTTTTGTTTATATCGGTAATTTCAAGAGTGATTCAAATACCACTTATGATACGATTTACAGTGCAGCACTAAACAGTGCTTATTATTTTTTAGATGATGTAAGTCTTATAGATTGCACAGCTACGGGAATAAATGAACAACAGCAAGTGTCTTTTAATTTGCTTCAAAATCCCGTGATTAACAGCATTTGTTTTACCTCACCCTTTAAAATAAATGCTGCAAAGGTTTATAATACGTTGGGAGTAGCGGTTAAAGAATGTGAGTTTGCAATACAAAACAGTTACAAAATAGATGTGGCAGATTTGCCGCGCGGAGTTTATTTTTTGCAGGTAGAGACAAAGGATAAACGCAGGGTAGTAAGAAAGTTTGTAAAGAATTAAAAAAAAGCAAAAGGTTATTCAGTAAAGCCCAAATCGTTTTCAAATTATGTTTTGTTCTAAGAATTAAAAGAGTTCCTGAATGAATGACGCTATGGAAGGATAATTAATTTCCTACAACTCCACCATCTCAGCTGCTTCCTGTCCAATCATGCTTCCAATAGCCACTCCCATACCGCCCATGCGCACAGCGCAGTAACAGTTTATAGAGACCTGTTTTACAATTGTGGTTTTTGTATTTCCTAAACCCATAATGCCACTCCAGCGCTGTTCAATTCTATAATCGCTGTTGGGTAAAATCACTTGTCGCAGTAATTCTTCTAATTTGTTTTGCACCAACTGAGTCAGGCCAAACTCATCTGTTTCTTCAGTTTTAAAGTCAAGATTGCGGCCACCGCCAAACAAAATCCTGTTATCAATATCACGGAAATAATAATAACCTTTATCGTAATGAAACGTTCCGCTTACTTTTAAATCTTTAATGGGAGTTGTAATAAGAACCTGTGCCCGTGCAGGATTTACTTCAAGTTCAGGTATCAATCTCCTGGCAAAGCCGTTGGTGCATGCCAATAGTTTCTTTGCATTAAAATTAAAATCCTGATTAGTAAAAAGCTTAATGTCATTTTCACTTTCTTCGAAATGGGTAATGTCAACTCCATTCAGAATTTTTATGTTGTGATGCAAGGCAAGGTTCAAAAGTGCATCCATCATATTACCGGTATCTATCTGTCCTTCAAAATTATTTTTTATAAGGTGATTCACTTTCTGCAAGCCAAATTTTTTTATTTCCTCATCATTTGAAGTGTAAATTTTTTCACTGCCAATAATTAATTTCAATTCATTATTCAAATAATCGATTTTATCTGCGCAATCATCATAACAGCTTTTGTCTTTATCAGTAAAAACTTCATAGCCGCCTTTCATTTCAAAACCTATTGCATCATCGCCTAACAGTTTCCGTAAACGCGCAAGCCCTTTCCATCGTTTTTCAACTAAAGCGAAAACTTCCTGTTCGCTCATTCTGGTTAAATCATCCAGCAACTCACTAACACTTCCGAAGCAGGCAAAGCCTGCATTACGTGTACTCGCACCATAAGGCAGAAATCCGCGCTCAACAATTACAATTTTGCTTTCAGGATATTTAAGTCGCAAATTAATTGCAGCATTTAATCCAACAATGCCACTGCCGATAATTACAACATCAACATTTTCAAAGTACGTTTTCCTTTCCCAGTAACTTAGTTGCATTTAAACTATTAATATTTAAGTTATCATGTTGCGTGGTATGGTGTTAAGTCTTTGTGTTCCGATAGCTATCGGACTCTGCTCAGTATGACCTTTGTTTTTTGTCAACTTATAAACTAATAAACTTTCAAACCCTCAAACCCTCAAACTCTCAAACTCAATCACTCCACCTCACCGTTTTATTTCTCAAAAAATGATCAAACAAAACTATTGCACACATGGCTTCAACAATTGGAACGGCACGCGGAACCACACAAGGGTCATGCCTCCCGGTGTTCATCAATTCAATTGCTTCACCTTTTGTATTTACTGTTTGTTGTGATTGTAAAATGGTTGCAACAGGTTTAAATGCCACTTTAAAATATACAGGCATTCCATTCGAAATCCCACCTTGTATGCCACCAGAGAAATTTGTTGCAGACCTCACTCCCGGCCCCTCTCCAAGGGGAGAGGGGAGAAAGCGATCATTATGTTCTGAACCCAGCATTGCAGCTCCTGCAAAGCCACTTCCGTATTCAAAACCATGCACTGCATTAATACTCATCATTGCTTTTGCAAGGTCGGCATGCAGTTTATCAAATGCGGGCTCACCCAATCCAACCGGCAAATTTTTCACTACACAGCTTATTACACCTCCGCATGAATCACCCTTTGATTTTAATTCACTGATGTATTCAATCATTTTATTGGCAATAATTTCATCAGGGCAACGCATCATGTTGTTGTCTGTTGCACTCAAATCCAAATCTTCATAATTTTTATCCAATGAAATTTTTCCAACCCGGGAAACATATGCATTAATTGTTACATCAAGTTGGCTTAGAAACTGTTGAGCAACCGCACCGGCAATTACTCTTGCTGCAGTTTCACGTGCTGATGAACGGCCACCGCCACGATAATCGCGAATACCATACTTCTGCTGATAAGTGAAATCAGCATGTGAAGGTCTGTAAGTATCCCTGAGGTATTCATAATCTTTTGATTGAGCATCTATATTCCTGATGATAAAGGTCAGTGGATGTCCTGTTGTTTTTCCTTCAAACAATCCTGAGACAATTTCAAAAGTGTCACTCTCATTTCTTGATGTAGTTATTTTGGATTGTCCCGGTTTTCGCCTGTTTAACTGTTGTTGTATATGTTCAAGGTTAAGCTTAAAGTTGGCAGGACATCCGTCAATTACCACACCTATTGCCGGTCCGTGTGATTCACCAAAAGTAGTTATGCAAAAAATTTTACCGAAAGTATTTCCGCCCATTTAATAGTACTGATTGAACGACAAATGTAATCGGTATGCATTATGTGTGACAAGAATTTGAAACAAAAAAAGCGCCTCATTAATTGAGGCGCTGGGGTCCGTTCTTTGATCAACTTATTGTATAACCGTTATCTTTCCTTGCTTGATTATTTTGTCGTCAGCCTTTACGCTGTAATTGTACATTCCGTTTTCTAAGTAACTTAAATCCGCGGTTGTGTAATTTGAACCAGAGTTTAAACTGTATTGAAGTACAAGCCTTCCGGTTAAATCATAAATATCAAAGAGGATGATGCTGTAATCCGACAAATCGTAATTAAGTTTTACCTGGCCACTGGCGGGATTCGGATAAACATTAAAATAAACAGAAGGTACGCCTGAAGGTAAATGTGCATCTGCTTCACTCTTACCATTGCAAATGCTCATATCATTAAAATAAACTTCAGGATTGTAAATGGCATAAATGCTTCGTGCTTCAAAAACGGCAGTACCACCGGTGTAGGGACACTGTTCTGCAATTTGCTTTATCACCATCATATCTTCGTTACTATAGTCCTTTTGATTTTTAAGCATTTTATTCAGCTTAATTTGTTCTATCAGTTTTTGATTTTCTTCAAATGGTGTATTTGGCAATATTGATTCAGATGCTTTTAAATTTTCATGGAGTAGCTGAGTGGTAATGGAAGGATTCAGCCTGGAAGAATTCTTTATTGTCCTGTAATTTTTTTGAATGTTAAGCAATGTGCCTTCATTGGCATTTATGGAGTTCAAATAAAACTTCTTTAATTTATCTGGTTCATTATTCTCCAAATCACGCTGATCAATACGCTTAAGTAAATTAACCTTGAGTGAAAAAACAGTTGCTGCATTATCACTTAATTGATCAACCCGCGATGCCATTACTTCTTTAAGCGTAAATTTATCTGCAGGCGCAACAGGGTTAAGTGCAGAGGCCTTTGCAGGATTAGGATTATCGCAACCTGATTTGCAGCTATTAGCCACCCGGGAACTGTAAGTTGGGATTAACGCTGTTGAAGTAGCACCAGTTTTCAGATTTTTGAAAGGCACCTGCAATGAATCACCTTCATAAACCACAAATTGATTTATAGTTCCAAGTTCGCCACCTGCGGCTGAATTAATAGAATAGGTAGCGGCATGTGAAAAGTAACCTTTCTTGGCACCGGCACCTGTAGCGAGTTTATACTGGCCTTCAAAAATATTTCCATTAGGTCTCACAAATGAACCCAGGAAAGGCTGGCCGCCAATAATACCACCGGTCAAACCATCTGCACCAATTGTAATTCCATCTGCATGGTACTGCAATGTATTGTTGCGCAAATTCGAATAATTACAATCGGCAATAAACTCCATTCCTGTTCCGGTTTTATCTGTTGTATTGCAAAGGATATCCGCCTCTGGTGAATAGCTGAGTGAAAGCGCTTTCTTTTCTGTATAAGTAAAAGTTGAGTTACCCCTGATGAGATTGCAACTCACTTCAAAATATTCGCAGTTTTCTAATTTAATTCCATATGAATTGATATTGCTGGCCTGGTTCATATAAATATAATTGTCCTGGATAATACCATCATAATTATTAATAACCCAGATACCGTGAAGGCCTTTGTTGGTAAGAATGTTATCTCTTATGCGCAGGTCGCTGCTGAATCCGGCAGCATCATTAATGCGCATGCAAAATCTGTTGTTTAATGTATTGTTGGCGATGTTGGTGGTAATAGTGTTCCTGTAAAGGTCTATAGATGCTAACTTGTTATCATTAAGATCAATGCCTGTATTGGTGAGCAATATCGTATTGTCATTGATATCAATTACTTTATTGATACAACCGTTTAAGGTTATAGCATTATATACAGTATTGAAATTGTTACCTAAAATAAATGCATCTCCATTTTCAATAACAATTCCCTTTGGTGAATTGGAAAACTTATTAATTGAATTGATACCCGGCTTGCCAGCGCTTAATGTGTATTCAGGCCACAATTGTTTCTCATCATTAATATTACCAAATCCATTGCTGTTTGAAAGATAAATTCCCGAACCGGAATTAGCAACAGTGCTGGTGGATTTCATGTGGTCGAAAATATTATTGTAGGCTTCAATAGTTGTATTTACCGCATAAACACCAAACCTTGATTTTTCAAAAAAGTTAGTAGTTGCTGTTGAATCCCCTATACGCACAGACGGCACATCAACACATTGAACACCGGCAAATCGCACCCTGTTATATAATGGAGGCAGTATAAGTTTTACACCTGTAAACTGGCAACCGGTAATAGTACCCAAAGCATCATCAGTAAAATCATGCAAATAAATCCCGGTATTACACCTGTCGAATTGTGTATTGGTTGCAGTAATTACAGCATTGTTAATTGCTTCAACACCATTTACTGCATCTTGTATAAAACAATTTTTAAGTGTTAGTTTTTCTCCATATTCATTTACCACAAGTCCACGCCACATTTTACCCGAACATGGTGCTGCTTTTAAAGTACAGTTATCAAAAACAAGCGGTTGATTATTTTCACTTTGCAAAAAGTAAGCATCATCACTAAATAAAAGTTGGCTGCAGTTGGTAAACGTAAATTTATCATCTACTATAAAGGGTCCATTAAAAACAATATCCTGGTTAAAATTGCTAAGCGACTCCGCAGTTATATTCCCATGCCCGGTTGCAGCGCAGTAAGCAGTCATGCGTGCAATAAATTGTTTCATGGTAAAGTAAGGCGGAATTGTCAATGCTGTATCTGTTGCCGATTCGCAGGTAATAACCGGGGTGATTGTTACATAGTCAGTGTCACGGCATGCTGAATTAGAAGTTGATATAGCAACAAGAGCATACTCAGTAGCATTTGCAGGGCTTACCAAGGCACTATAACCATTATTAATTAAACTCTTGTTTTGATACCATTGATAATTAACACCAGCTTCAATTTGCTGAGCAGTTAAGGTATATGGCAACTTGTTTACAGCAACAACTTTATCGTCACCTGCATTTGCTTTAGGACCAACAGTTACGGCCACAGTATCAAATTCAGTATAACATCTGCCATCTGTTGCATAAACTGTAAAAACAGTGCTTTTTGTCGGGTGGGCTGTGCATGTTGCATGGTCGGGATTATTAATTTCATCAGAAGGTATCCAAAGGTATCTTGATATATTTGCGGAATTTCCTCCCGTAAGTGCTGCGGTTAATGTTACAGCATTGCCTTTGCACAGGTTGGTATTAGTGGAGGTTACGGTAAGTGTAGGTTTGGGAAATACTCTTACAGTAGCGGTTGCAGTAGAGCCATTTGCATCAGTAACAGTTACCACATAGGTTTTAATACTGGTATTTGATGTTGTAAATTCAACTAATGATCCATCAGGCTTAAGGTAGGTAACATTGGCTCCACTCCATGTATAAGAACTGCCTCCACGAGCCAGTAGTGTAGTGGTGGTACCTTTACATATTTCAGTATCGGTGGCTTTTACAGTGATAGCAGTTTTCTTTTTCCAAATTCGAGTTAATGACCATGGCCTTAGCAGAATTGTTTGGGTTGCATTTACATTAGAAGCAATGGCTAATTCGTTTGCACCCGGGTTCGATTTAGGATTTCCAATGATATATTCCAGTGGCCCACCGGGTCCACAATAAATCTGTTCATACTTGCCACCCGAAACACTCCAGATTGCGCTGTTTATATTAATAGTATGGCTAATGCTGTCAAGGTTGAGTATAATAGCTTCTGTATATAGCGGTCCATCAAAATAATAACCATATAAGCGCTGGAAACCATTTTCAAAAACCGGTGTCGTAGTATTGTTAAACTGCAGTGGAGAACGCGTGGTTGAATTTTGAATGGCGTGTGCTATTCGGCTTAATGCAGTTCCGTTTGCCGAAAATTCATATGGGCGGGTATGCGGGGCATTGATATTGCAGTTGGCATCACCTAAAAAACTTTCATAGTCAATAAGGCTCGTTGAATCATTAAATATACAACTGAAACGTGCATCGGCAGTTAGAGAATGACACAGTACTTTTGTAATTCCTGTATCTTGTAGTAAGGTTAAAGGTTTGGGTAGCCAGAAACAATCCGTGAGCCCAGGTGTCATGTACACGAGAGAAGTGACCACGGTCGAACAAGGTTATATTCAGTAATCCAAATTTCCTTTCCTGCATTTCTTATTAAATCAAATTCTTCTTTATTAGATTGATAAGCACTGAATGGATTACTAAGCATATATGAAAGTTTAGCAACGCTTTCCACTTCCTTCATAAATCCTGAACCAATGTAATAATGAAGATTAATAGCATCAATATTACTTCCGGCTGTAGCAGCAACTTTTTCCGTCCATGTATTTCTGCGGCTGTAATCGGGCTCATTACGATTGGTTGCGCCAACTATACCAATTTTTAAGTCGCTCATTCCTGGAATGCTTTTCATATACGCAGCCCATTCATTTGCAGTAGTGGTGTAACTCTCGGCAGTGGGAAATACTTCGTAGTAATTTTTGTAATCATGATACAATTCACTACCAAATTCAAGATACTTAACAGGAATGTTTAGACCTTTTGCAGCAAATAATTCAGCAGTTTCATATTCCTTGTTACTGCATAAAAGATTTAATGCCATTACGGGTGCAAGGGCATTTCTGTTTAACATGCTGCGGAACTGCGACAGGCTGTTTGATTTAGTTAAACTGCTGTAGTTATCTGGTAAGACCCAACCTTCAGGTAAATCTTTTTTAAGATAACCGCGCTGCCAGTCCCAGTAGTTGGCAAGCAAACCTGCCGGGTAGCGCAATGCAAGCGGATATAATGATGCAATGCTGTCCATGAGCCACGGTGTATCAAATGAAGGTTGCCCGGGCCTGTTCAAATTTGCACCGTTATATCCAAAATAATCGGGGGGAATAGTGGCGGGAGATCCGATGGTTACCGAAATGTTCTGAGCAGGGGCAATTGTTTTTGCCAATAAGATGAGACACACCAAGCAAATAATTCGCTTGTAAAGGTTTGCAAACATGGTTAACTAATGGGTTTTAATCTATGGGGTAAATTCAAAAAAAATTTACAGCGCCAAACTAACCAAAAATCATGCCTCAAAGTCTTATGCAGACTATATTTTAAACCTTTGAAACGTTAAATAACCACTTGGCAAATGTAATACATGATTTGTACAAGGTTTAGCAAGCATAAATAATTCAAATTCAATTATTCTCATTTTCAATTTGGTGATTCATTCATATGACAATAGCTTTGTGCAACTTTAGGTCAAAACAATTAATGAGCGATATAATCAAACTATTACCCGATTCGGTAGCCAATCAGATTGCTGCAGGTGAAGTTATTCAACGCCCGGCAGCAGCTGTAAAAGAGTTGCTTGAAAATGCTATTGATGCAGGCTCAGATACGGTAAAGCTCATTATAAAAGATGCCGGTAAAACGTTAATTCAGGTGATTGATAATGGTTGCGGCATGAGTGAAACTGATGCTCGTATGAGTTTTGAAAGACATGCAACCTCAAAATTAAATTCGGCTGACGACCTTTTTAATATCCGTACCAAAGGGTTCCGTGGCGAGGCGCTGGCAAGCATTGCAGCTGTTGCCCAGGTTGCCATGACCACCCGCAGACTGGAAGATGAAACCGGAACTTTAATTGAAATTGAAGGCTCCTCCGTAAAGAAGCAACAACAGGTAGCAGCACCGGCCGGAACTTCAGTGATGGTAAAAAACCTATTTTTTAATGTGCCGGCCCGTAGAAATTTTTTAAAATCTAACGCCCAGGAAACACGGCATATTATAGAAGAGTTTCAGCGCGTTGCCCTTCCGCACTGTAATCAGAATTTTACAATGCATCATGATGGTTTAGAGGTGTTTAATTTAAAAGCAGGTAATTTTCGTCAACGAATTTGCGGCATTTTCGGTGCAAATTATAACGAACGACTGGTTCCTATTGAAGAGGAAACCAACATTGTTCATATTAGCGGGTACATAGGGAAGCCTGAGTTTGCAAAAAAGATTCGCGGTGAGCAGTATTTCTTTGTAAACAACCGGTTTATTAAAGACAATTATCTTAATCATGCTGTAAATAATGGCTTTGAGGACATGCTACCTAAAGATTGCTTCCCCAGCTATTTCATCAGGATTGACATTGATCCATCAAAAATTGATGTGAACATTCATCCAACCAAAACGGAAATTAAGTTTGAAGATGACAAATCTATTTACGCTATAATCCGGGCTGCAGTAAAAAGGGCATTGGGAAAATTTTCTATTGCTCCATCACTTGATTTTGAAACGGAAACAAGTTTCCAGGTACCGTTATCGCAGCAAGGAAATTTTCCAAAGGCACCACAGATTAAGATAAATCCTGATTATAATCCATTTAATACCGAACGCAAAGAAGGTGCTGCGGCATCAAGAGTTTTTGAAAATCATGAACTGAAAAGGAAGTCGAACTGGGAACAAATTTATTCCGGACTAAAGGATGTGAGTATTGATTCACCAGTTCAGCAACAACTTGAACATGAAACATCAGAAATATCTTTTGATAAAAATGCTCATTGTTTTCAGCTTTATGGAAAGTACATAGCTTTTACAAGTGGAGGACAACTGGTACTGGTAAATCAGCAGGCAGCCCATGAGCGTGTGCTCTTTGAAAAGAACTTAAATGCTATTCACTCACAAAAAAGCATTTCACAACAGCAATTATTTCCTCAGACTTTTGAACTGAGTGCTGAAGATTTTCAATTGATGAGTGAATTAACTGATGACTTAAAATTGCTTGGATTTGATCTGAATATTTTTGGAGCTACCACCTATGTTATACACGGGGCACCGGCATATGTGGAGGCAGGTAAAGAAATACCATTGCTGGAATCGTTGCTGGATCAGTTTAAGATGAATGCTAAAAACTTCAGAATAGATAAGCAAACCAATATAGCGCGCAATATAGCACGTACTCTTGCAGTTAAAGAGGGCTCACAACTGGAAGAGAAGGAAATGAAACATTTACTGGAGGAACTTTTTCAATGTGCTCAGCCCGCAAAGAGTATTTATGGTGGCCGGACATGGGTTACAATTGATGATTCAGATATCGATAAGAAATTCAGCCGCTGAATTTTTTAACTGTTTTTTTTCATCTTGTACATAATTGTCTACAAATTATTAAAGACAGGGTATCTACTTTTGTAGTGATTCTTAAAAGCTTTTTGTAAAGGAATTGGCTATTAAGATCGGATATTAAGGCTCCCGTAGAAAAAAATTAGAGTATTAGGTTTATTGGTTTAATAGTTTAGGATTTTGATTTTGTGTTTCATTTTCATGGCGCTCTTCTTTCTGAGGGGCGCTCTTTTTTTGTGGTAATACAAACAATATAGTCCTTATCAGGACTTATCAACAGATTTTCTGCCCAGTGATTTTATGTTTTTTAGAATAATAGAAAGATCCTCATATACACTGTATTCCTTGGCATAAAGCATGTTCAGGCGATCGGTGGTTTGGCGGTCGGGCTTAAAATTTTTCAATCCGTCCAAAGGTGACAATACCCCTTTTTTGAATTTAGCCGAGAGCCCTGAGCCAGTATTTGCAAAGCTTACCCACGTTAATTTTCCGGCTATTACATTGAATAGGTTTTTAAGGTAATGCCAACGGTTTTTTACTAAAATAATATTAACCGGAAGTGTTATTGTAAATAATACTGATATCAATACATCCAGTAATCTTTTGTTTCGCTTATTAGCAGTTGAATTAATTGCGTTCAAATCAACAAAGTACAGGCTTCCGGTATCATTAATGGAATTACTGCCAATAATAAATACACTTTCTTCGGGTGCAATTTTGTATTCTACATTGGTGCCGGCATGATTAAGCATATTGTTGATGATAGTATTTGCAGAAATGTTTTTGGCACAAAAAATCACTTCATCAATTTTATAAATTTCAATTATTTCATCCAGTTGATTCAGGCTTCCAATCCGGTAATTATCCGGTGAATAGCTTGTTGAGTTGCTTTCGCCATTGCTGTTAACAAAACCAATAAAATTAAAATTCACTTCACTCATTTGCATCAGGCCAAGTACCCGATTTCCTTCCTGTTCCTCGCCAACTATAACCACCCGTTTCTTTTCATTGTTTTCAAATGAGTAAATTTTAAAACCAATTGCATTCATAATAATTCTGAATGAAATAGTGGCTAAAGAAGCCCATGCTGTACCCAATAAAATCAGTGCACGGGAGAACCGATAAATTTCAGGCAACAAGGCATAAACAACCAAAATAAAAACAGTACCTGATATTAAGCCTCTAACAATTTTGGACAGTTTAAGTGGCTTATCATAACCACCACTTAAATAAATTCCCAGTAACCACACAGTTACGTATGCGGGAATAAAAAGCGTGTCATAAATTTCGGGATAGTGAAATGCCTTGTAATTGTTTTCCCAATAAATCTTAATTAGCACAAAGCCACCGTAAATAAAAAGAGCATCAGCAGCCGGGGCAAATATTCTTTTAGCAATACGGGTTATTATGGCCAGAGTTGCCCGCAGGTAAACTGCAAAATTAATCAGCATTGAAAACAGTTTTGCATTCTGATTGCTGAAATGCTTGCGTGCAAAAATGGCCATGGCTTTATAAAATACCATCACATAATTTACACTGCTTTTCCTGGTGCTTTCACCTTTGTAATGAATGATTTTAGTTTCGGGGAAATAGTAATTTCTAAATCCGCCTTGTGTAATGCGATAGCTCAGGTCAATATCTTCACCATACATAAAAAAATCTTCGTCCAACAATCCAACTTTATCCAATGCACTTTTACGCATCATCATAAATGCACCACTTAATATATCTACTGCATGAGTTTTATTTTTGTTAAGAAAGCCCAGGTGATAGCGCCCGAATATCATTGATTTAGGGAATAATGCGCTAAGACCGAAAATTTTACAAAAAGCAACTGCAGGAGTAGGAAGTCCTCGTTTAGATTCAGGAAGAAAATTTCCTTTACCATCAATCATATAAACTCCAAGTCCGCCAGCATCTGTATGTGCATCCATAAAATCAACACACTTTTTAAAGGTATCTTCTTCTACTACGGTATCGGGATTGAGTAATAAGACGTATTCGCCTTTTGCGATCCGAATGGCCTGGTTATTTGCCTTTGCAAAACCGGTGTTGGTTTTATTTTCAATAAGGATAACCTGGGGAAATTTTTCACGAACCATATCGCAACTTCCATCCACCGAATTATTGTCAACTACAAAAACTTCAGTACTCACTTTTTGGGTGGCCTTAAAAACAGAAAGCAGGCACTGCTCCAGGAAGTACTTTACGTTATAGTTAACTATAATGACTGAAAGTTTTGTCATAACCATGAAAACAGGCGGTAAGATGTATAAAAGTATGAATATGATAAAATTGATAAAAACTTTATCAGCAATTGTTTTATTGTACGCAATTGGCTAATAATAGTCCAACAGATTTATTTGCCGATTCGTGAATTTTTCTAATGCTGTAATTATCAGTTACAACTTACTTGGTTGGAACACCCGCCTGTACCAAGCGGTAATTATGTTTATTAATAAAGGGATAATTAACCATTAATAGCCGAATAAAGATGAAAGCACCCGCCACAAAAGGCGGATGCTTTTTTTAAAGCAGTTGGAATTAGTAAAGTTGTTTCAATAAATGTATTGGGTCTGTTTCGTTCTTACTTCACCAGTGAGTTTTCATAAGCCACACGATTCACAATACTCCTGCCAAGTGTAATTTCATCAGTATATTCCAGTTCCCCACCAACACTTACACCGCGCGCTATGGTTGATATTTTAATATTGTAAGGAGCTAACTTTTTATAAAGGTAAAATACAGTTGTGTCTCCTTCCATTGTTGTGGCAAGTGCCATCACTACTTCATTAATGTTTCCTGTTGCAGCTTTGTAAACAAGTGTCTCCATATTTAATTGCGAAGGGCCAATGCCATCCATCGGTGAAATAATTCCGCCAAGCACATGATACAAGCCACGGAATTGCTGTGTGTTTTCTATGGCAATAACATCGCGCACATTTTCAACTACACAAACCAAACCTGAATCGCGTTTGGAGTCGGAGCAGATATTGCAAATTTCTGTTTCGGAAATATTATGACAGTTTTTGCAATAGATAATTTCATTACGAAGTTTGATCAGCGCATTTCCAAAACGTTTTACCGACTCTTTGTCTTGTTTCAATACATGCAGCACCATGCGCAGGGCCGACTTGCGTCCTATACCTGGCAGTCGCGCAAATTCATTAACGGCATCTTCAAATAATTTACTGGGATACGTTATCATTAAAAAGTTTATGAGTTTATAAGTTTGGGAGTTTAGTTAATTGTGCATCGCCACCCGTCACGAGAACTCGCCTTTCCTCATGAAGCGTCAAAATTAAAATGAAAGTGTTAAAAACCTTTTATCAATGAAAATATTTATCGGCAATATAACTATAAGTTTGCCCATGTTGTTATTCAGGATTTAATAATTCTCCCCAATGTCGTCAACATTAATACTTCTTTTCGTCTTTGCTTATTTCATTGTGTTGCTGGGCATTGCCTTTTATACCTCACGCGGTGCCGATAATGAAACCTTCTTTATCGGTAAAAAGAAATCCAACTGGATGCTGGTGGCTTATGGAATGATTGGTACATCATTAAGTGGTGTAACATTTATGAGTGTGCCGGGTGAGGTTCAGGCCAAGCACTTTACCTATATGCAAGTGGTTATTGGTTATTTGCTTGGTTACATAATTGTGGCTTATGTATTGTTGCCATTGTATTACCGGTTAAACCTTACCAGTATTTACTCCTATTTAAAATCCCGTTTCGGGCTTATTTCATATAAAACCGGGGCGTCATTTTTTATTTTGTCGCGCACGCTTGGGGCTTCCATTAGAATTTACCTGGTGCTTATTGTATTACAGCATTTGCTGCTGGATGATCTTGGTGTGCCTTACTTTGTTACCGTGCTTGTTATCCTCGTACTCATATTGCTCTATACATTTAACGGTGGTGTAAAAACAATTGTATGGACCGACACGCTGCAAACAACGGGAATGATTTTAGCCCTGGTTATTACCATAGTTCTTATCTGTAATGAACTTAACTTTTCATTTGCTGAAATTTTTACAGCAATCGGAAACAAAGGTTACACTACAACTTTTCAGTTAACCGACTGGCAGGCTGGTAATTATTTTCTTAAGCAGATACTGGGCGGTGCATTCATTACCATAACCATGACGGGGCTCGACCAGGAAATGATGCAGAAGAATATTTCAGTAAACACCTTACATAATTCTCAAAAAAACATGATGGTGTTTAGCGTAATTCTTGTATTTGTAAATATGCTCTTTCTTATTCTTGGTGGTGCGCTGTATGTTTTTGCAGAAACAAAAGGCATACAATTACCAGAAAAAACAGATGAAACATTTTCGCTCATAGCATTACAACATTTATCGCCCATTGCCGGACTGATATTTATAATTGGTTTGATTTCGGCCCTATTCCCAAGCGCTGACGGGGCTCTTACAGCCCTTACCTCATCGTTTTGTATTGATATATTAGGTTTGAAAGACAGAACTGATCTTAACGAGAATCAAAAAACAAAAACACGCAGAACGGTTCATATCATAATAACAGTTGTCTTTTTTGTATTAATTCTTCTTTATCAAAAACTTATTGAAGCATCTGTTATATCAACCATATTAAAAGTAGCTGGTTATACTTACGGACCTTTGCTAGGTTTATTTGCTTTTGGTGTGCTTACAAAAAGAAGTATCAGTGACTCATGGTATATTCCGTTGATATGCGTGATATCACCCATTCTGTGTTACTTTATTAATGAATATTCTGTTCAGTTGCTAAACGGATATAAATTCGGGTTCGAGCTATTGCTCTTAAATGGCGCTATCACATTTTTGGGTTTGATGATGATTAGTAAGAAAAGTTAATGCTTCAAGCACCAAGAACTTTAAGAGTTACTATGGCCATAACCTGTTTTTCGCTCTTATGTTTATACCTCCCTCACAACAATGGTTAATCCTTCATTCTTTATCACTTTGATGGTTTTATCTTTTATGATATAGCCACTTTCTGCGCTTGCTGTATAAATAACATCATCAATATTTATTTTCCCTGAAGGGCGAAGATCAGTATGAGCAGTTCCGGTTTTTCCAACCAGCGAGTTATAGTCAATATCAATAGAGTGATAACCTTCACTGGAAGCCATTGCATCCTGGAGTATAATTTTTTTGAAGGCCTTGCTTTGTAACATTCTTCCTCCGGTAAAAATAAACAGCAGCAGCATGATAACCATTGATGCAATTACAATAGCCAGCGACTGTACCAGGTATTCAGTGCCGCTTATGGTAGTATCAAAGCCTTCGTTGTTAATCAGGCTGAAGGTAAGCCCGAAAATAACCATTACAATACCGGCAATGCCGGTTATGCCGAAACCGGGAATGACAAAAATTTCAAGCGCTATTAAAATCATTCCAATGAAAAACACCAGCACTTCCCAATTGGCTGCAAGGCCTTCCATATAATGCGGAGCAAAGTATAAAACGGCTGCAATCACAGCCAGGATAAGCGGTAAGCCTATGCCCGGATGCTGCATTTCAAAATATAATCCGCCCAGCATTGCTAATATTAATACACCTGAAACAGCAGGGTGGAGAAGAAACCCGATTATCCGGTCAATCAATGATGGTTCGAATTTATGAATGCTGTAATTCGAAATATTTTCTGATTTTAAAACTTCAGCCACCGATTCGGCTTTGCCATCGCAGTACAGGTTTTTAATGGCTTCGTCAGCAGTAAAGGTAAGTACCTTTCCTGAATCATTAACATTAGGAATATAGGTTCTTGGGTCCACCATAGCTTCGGCTATTTTAGGATTCCTGCCCCTTGCTTCTGCGGTGGCACGCATCATGCTTCTCATATAAGACTGGTATTTGTCCGGCAGTGCCTCCCCGGTTTCATTAACTACGGTAGCTGCTCCTATGCTGCCGCCACTGCGCATATATATTTTATTGCAGGCAATTGAAATAAGAGCACCGGCACTTGCAGCATTGTTATCAATAAAAACAATAGTAGGAATTTTGCTTTCCAGAATTTTAGTGCGGATACTGTCTGCAGCATCTAATAATCCGCCATAGGTATTAAGATGAATTAAAATATAATCAGCCTTGATCTGGCTGGCAGCTTCAAAAGCCTTGGCAGCTGTACGTGATGCCGAAGGAGTTATCTCTTCAAAAATATCGAACTGCAGAATAACTTTTTTTGAATTATCACTTTGTGCCTTTAAAGTTACAATTGAAAAAAATAACATTACCAATGTAACGTTTACATAAAAAATAAAGTTGCCCCATACAGTTAAACCTGCATATCCTGGGCTGAAGTTAGAATGGCCGGTATCTTTATACCTGCAGGTGTTAATTAAAGTGTTGATAAACATAAGTTAAACTTAAGAGTGAATTTTTTTATGAAGATACCTTTGCAGGAAGCACTAAATTATAATAAAATGAGAAAGATAACGGCATTGTTGATATTACTGTGTGGATTTTATTCAGCATGGGCTTATTTGCCCATTGATGAAACGATAAGCCGCGATAGTTTGCGAACCAAGTGGGTTAATGGAAAAAAATTCCTGATGCATAAAGTGCAAAAGGGCGAAACATTTTACAGCCTGTCACGCGATTATAAAGTAGAAGTAAAAGAACTTATGAACGTTAATAAGGGAGTTACCATAAGGGAGTTACCACTTTAAAAACCGGACAGATTATACAAATTCCTGTTACAGATGTTGCTTCACCTGAATCAGCTATTGTTGAAAAAGAAGAAGTTAAAACAGCGCAACCTGCAGAAATGCAGCAAGTTCAACAGGAGGTTGCAACAAAGGTGCAAAAGGACACTTATCACACCGTTAAAAAGGGTGAAACGCTTTCTTCAATTGCACAAAAGTATAAGGTTAGTGTTACCTCGCTTCAACAGTGGAACAATTTAAAAAGCAAACAGGTTAACATCAACCAGAAGCTGATAGTAAAAAAAGGTGCTGCAGAACCTTCGGGCATTGCTCAGCCTAAAGGAAGTAAAAGCGAGAGTGAGCAATTAAAAGCTGCTAAATATCACACGGTAAAAAAAGGTGAAACCCTTTATGGTATTGCCAGGCAGTATGGTGTAAGTGCAACAGAATTATCGGATTGGAATCAGCTGAATAATAGCGGGATAAAAACAGGCCAACAATTAATTGTAGCCAAAGCAACCGGAACCACTGCTGTTTCAGCAGAACCTGTTCGTACTAAAACAACAGGGGAGAATGAAGTAAATGCTCCCAAAGATGCAGCAACTGAAACTAAAGTAAGTGATGTAAAAACTGCTGCTGAAGAGAAAGCAGTTACAGAGGAAACCACAAATGCTACTATTGTAAGCCAGGAAGTGATTGATAAAACTCCATCAGGTAAAAATATCAAGCAATCCATAGAAACCGGTGAAGCCGCCTGGGTAAATGATGCTGATTTAAATCCCAGCAAATACTTTGCATTGCATCGTACTGCACCTATCGGCACAATAATGAAAGTAACTAACCGCATGAATGGCAAGTATGTATTTGTAAAAGTTATTGGCAAACTGCCGGGCACAGGTGATAATGAAAAACTGATAATAAAAATTTCGAAAGCTGCAGCTGACAGGCTTGGAGTTATAGACCCTACTTTCCAATGCGAATTGAATTATGCTTTCGCTTCTGAAAATTAAAAAAGTAAAATTAAAACGGTTGGTTAATGGTTCTTTATATCCCGGCTTTTTTACCGGGATTTTTTCTTTATAATTTTTTTAGAAGAAACCTGATCATATTACGCTAAAAACTAACTTTTAATATCAGGCTTAAAATTTTACTAATTACACCATGTATTATTTAGTAGAATTGCGAATTAATAAGATGGAATGAGAAGATATACAATAACTTTAGTTTTTCTAATACTAACATTAACTATAAACGCTCAGCAAACTGTTGGCCTGTTTACCCAACTGCCTGGTTCACTAGATGGTTATGTGCTTTTTGCACCTGTGCGATCAGATACTACTTACCTGATTGATAAATGCGGCAAACGCATTCATCAATGGGCAAGTGCTTACCTTCCCGGTTTATCAGCATATCTTCTGCCTGACGGGTCGTTATTGCGCACCGGTAATGTTTTTAATCCTGTATTTAACGGTAACGGTTCGTTGGGCGGAATCATTGAGCGATTTGACTGGAATGGTAATTTGATATGGTCATATCAGTTATCAGATTCGATGCAAATGCAAAATCACGATATATGCCCTATGCCTAACGGTAATATAATGGTTGCAGTATGGGAATATATTGACGCTTCGATGGCTATCGCAGCGGGACGCAATCCTAATCTTTTAGGTAATGCAATATGGAGTGCCAAGTTAATCGAGTTGCAGCCCGTTGGAAGTAACCAGGCAAACATTGTCTGGCAATGGAGATTATGGGATCACCTGGTGCAGCACTACGATTCAACCAAGTCAAATTATGGAATAATAGCTGATCATCCTGAACTGCTAAATTTAAATTATATTAACGGGATGCCCAATAACCCTGATTGGATACACCTGAATTCTATTGCGTATAATGCTACGTTAGACCAGTTGGTGATTTGTTCAAGGGCTATGAGTGAAATTTATATTATTGATCATAGTACCACCATAGCTGAGGCAGCAACACACACAGGTGGTGTGTATGGTAAAGGCGGTGATTTCCTGTATCGTTGGGGCAATGCTGCTGCATATAACCGTGGAACCGTTGCTGATAAAAAATTGTTTTATCCGCATAACCCGGAGTGGATACCTGCCGGCTATAAGGATGAACATAAAATTATTGTTTATAATAATGGATTGGGAAGGCCCGGAGGTAATGCTTCATCAGTGGATATTATTAACACCCCGGTGGATGCAAATGGTAATTATATTATTAACACTGGCCAGCCTTTCGGACCTGACACAGCTTTTTGGAGCTATATGGATCCTGTTCCAGCCAGCTTTTATTCTGCAACCATGGGTGGTGCTTTTAGGCTTTCAAATGGTAACACCTTAATTTGTGAAGCCAACAAAGGCAATCTTTTTGAAATTGACTCTTTGAAAAACATTGTCTGGAAATACATAAACCCGGTTGGTGATGCAGGGCCCATTCTTCAGGGTACAACAACCAATAAAAACGGAGTGTTTAAAAGTTACTTGTATGAGCCCGGTTTTAGTGGATTTGCAGGAAAAACATTAACTCCCGGTAATCCGATTGAATTAAATCCACTTGCCTACAACTGCACTATGCTTGCAGGGGTTGATGAAATAACAAAAGAGGATGTTGGTTTATTTATTTCAAATCCGTTTGCTGACGAAATCTATATTCATTCAGAAATTGATATTCATAATGCTCAAATAATGATAATTGATATTACAGGAAGAGTAATGAGCGAATGGACGTCAGTAGATTTAATTAAAAATCAAACCATTTCTCTAAAACAAATAGCATTATCAAAGGGTATTTATTTCTTACGGCTTAATAATTCATTTGCAAAAGCAATTGTCAGGCAATAACCTGATTTTTTTCAACCATAAATTTTCTGAAGACCTGCAACCACTTCAGCCACTGCCGGACAAATCATTGCATTCTGATAGGTGATGCCCAGCTTTTGAATTATCCTTGATTGTTGTGTATGCGGATATTCACGACATGCATTGGGCCGGTTTTCATATACAGCACAGTAATTATCTGAACCTAAAAACGGACAAGGCATTTTTTTGAAAACAAAATCACCATCTTCATCTATCCTAAGAAATTGATTAGTGAATTCAGCCGGTTTCATACGAAAATGTTTTGCAAGCCGGTCGATGTCTTTATTCAATAAAAGTGGTCCTGTGGTTCGGCAACAATTACCGCATTGAAGGCAGTCAATATGTTCAAATGCTTCATCGTGCAGCTTATTGGTTATGTAATCTAAATCGGAGGGTTTGTTTTTCTTTAGTTTGTCAAATAGCTTTTTATATTCTTTTCTTTTGCTGTTGGCAGCTTCTATTTTAATTTCATAATCAGCATTCATTAGTCTGTTTGATTTATCACAGTTTTTTCAATAGCTACAGGTAAAACAAGGATCGAAATTAATTTAAAATTAAAGCTAATTGTGATAATAATTGAATTTCCAGATTTTAATTATTGATTTTGGATTTTTTTTCTGATTCGATTAATCTTTGATTAATTAAAACAGTCATAAAGAAAAGTCCTGAATCGTTATATCAATTAATTATTGGCTGAAGTTAAATTGAGCAACAATAATTACAGAAGAAATATTTCTTTGAAGTTGTGTAGTAATTCCATGTGGTCAATAATTACATTTACAAGCGGATGAGTTACGGATATTAACGTCAGTCAAATTCAGTAGTTAAATCCTTTTAAAAAATTAACAATAAGCCTTATTTTATAAGTTGTAAAAATCCATTTAGAAAAAAATGAAAAAGAACTATGTAATGCTATTTATGTTCATCGGCACCTTAATATCCAATGCACAAACAAATCCAATCATCACTTCGTGGTTGCTAAACACAACAGGAATAACAGGAAGGCATTATGTAGCAGGAAATTCTACACCAATAACCGGAACGGATTCTGCCAATGTAAAAACAGTATTGTATTCAACTAACTGGGCTTACATTAGAGCAAATGGAGTGCCTGCGTATGTTACAGGCCCTTTTCTTGATGGCAATCCATCAATTACCACCAGCCAGAATGCAATATTTAAAATGCCGTTAACTCCAGTTCAGAATACCGGAACGCCAATAAATACAACAGGTGGTAATATCGGCCTGTTCATAAACGGAGTAGCATTATTCGATTACAGGGATGGTGTTGCATGGAATACGACAACTAATGCGTTATGTGGAGGTCCGGGAAACCCGCCATGTCCCGGTGGCCCGGGTGCAGCGCAAAGCTGGAACAGAGATGCTGTGCCTGCTGAAAAAATAGGATTCGATTGTTCAAAAGGACATCCGGCAATGGGTAATTATCATCATCACCAAAATCCAAGTGCGTTTAAATTAGATTTAAATGTCATATCAACTGTTTGTGCGCTATACGATGCTGACGGATTGTATGCAATTGATAGTACGCAGCATTCGCCATTAATTGGCTTTGCTTACGATGGTTTCCCGATTTATGGGGCTTATGCTTTTGAAAACAACAATGGAACAGGAAATATTGTTAGGATGAAATCTGGTTATCAGTTAAGAAACATAATCACCCGCACTGTTTGGGCTGATGGTACAGATGTTCCTGACGGGCCTGCAGTTAGTACAACATATCCATTGGGCTACTTCAGGGAAGATTATGAATTTGTTCCACATCCCGGTCAAACAGACTACCTGGATGAACATAACGGCAGATTTTGTGTGACACCTGAATATCCTTCAGGTATATATTGCTACTTCGCAACTGTAGATTCAAACTGGAATTCCGCATATCCTTATGTAGTAGGTCCTACTTTTTACGGAATTAATTCTGCCTTAAAGGTTACCTCCATTACTGAACCCGTAACAGTTTATACTCCTTCAACATCTGGTATAAATCAGGGTATTGATCAGGATTTTACTATGAGTGTTTTTCCGGTTCCGGCTAATGATTTAATAGCAATTCAATACAACGGACTGGCATTGGAAAATATAAGAATTTACCTTTATAACATGGCAGGTAAACTAGTTGATCAGACTACTTTATACCAGGGAAGCACTATTGTTTATTTCGACACCAAAAAACTTTATAGTGGAGATTATATTATTCGTTTCGTTAAAGCAACAGCCTCATCAAGCAAAAAGATCACTATTCTAAAATAAGTGTGAAGTAGTTTTTCTGTTTTGTATCAGGCAATGTGATTCACAACATTTTTAATTGGCAATTAATTTTCACTAAGCTGTTTTGAAATTATTAATAGTTAAGGTTGCAAATGAGATTGAAAAACATTTTGCTATTTCTGTGTTGTTATTTCCTGGTATCCATGATGTCGGCTCAGGAGAATAACAGATTCAAGATAAATTTTAGCCCGGTTTTTTATGATTCGATCATTCATTTTGATGAAACAAGTTTTAAATTATTGAGTGGTGACAGTGTTCAATTTGATGCTTTAAAATTTTATATCTCATCTATAGAATTATTAAATAACGAAATGCAGGTTTGGAAAGAGGCGAATAGTTTTCATTTAATTGATGCAAAGGAAAATTCATTAAGCATTGAATTAAAAACACCGGGAAAAATTCAATTCAATCAGATTAAATTTAATTTAGGCATTGACAGTATAACCAATAATTCAGGAGCAATGGGTGGTGACTTAGATCCGACTAAGGGCATGTACTGGACCTGGCAAAATGGTTATATTAATTTTAA
This sequence comes from Bacteroidia bacterium, assembly GCA_044230205.1. Taxonomy (GTDB): domain Bacteria; phylum Bacteroidota; class Bacteroidia; order AKYH767-A; family OLB10; genus JAEUTH01. The sequence continues at coordinate 7,880 of JBGARN010000018.1, read as the reverse complement.
GTTGGAGGGCCGCAGCAATTTATGCCAAACAAGAAAAAATGAATTTCAATTTCACCTGGGAGGATATCTATATCCGTTTAATTCACTTCAATCAATTATATTAAAAGCCGATAACCAGGAAAAAATTTACGTAGCAATTGACTTAGGGAAATTAATGAACAGTATAGATTTAGGAAAAGAAAATCAAATTATAACACCGGGAAAGGAAGCCGTAATGATTTCAAAACAGGTAGCAGATATTTTTAACATTCAGGCAAAATGAAAAAGTCGTTAGCTCTGCTTTTGATTTTCGGATTTATAATAACTGCATTTACAACGGATAGTAATTCGCTTTTTGTTATTCCACCAAACTGGCCGAAGCCTCTATATGATTTTTCTAAAAACCAGCTTACACCTGAAAAAATTGAATTAGGAAGGGCACTGTTTTATGATAACATTCTATCGCGAGACAGCAGTATTTCATGTAACAGTTGCCATTCACAATTTACTGCATTTGCTCATGTTGACCATACTTTAAGTCATGGCATCAATAATAAAATCGGCACCCGCAATGCGCCTGCCCTTTCAAATCTGGCATGGCAAAAATCATTTATGTGGGATGGTGCTATCAACCATCTCGATATGCAAGCTCTGGCACCTATTTCAAACAGAGACGAGATGGATAGCAATATTGAAAATGTTGTAAATAAACTGCAGAAAACGAAATTATATCCTTTACTTTTTTATAAAGCATTTGGCGATAGCTTAATTACTGGCGAGCATACGTTGAAAGCTATTTCGCAATTTATGCTTACGCTGGTCAGTTCAAATTCCAAGTACGACAGTGTTATGCTTAAACAGGCTGTTTTTACTCCACAGGAAAAAAACGGTTACAATTTGTTTAAAAAGAATTGTTCTTCATGTCACACAGAGCCTTTATTTACCAACCAGCTATTTGAAAATAATGGATTAACCCTGGATACAACGCTTAATGATTATGGCCGTATGAAGGTTACACAAAACTCTAATGATTCTTTACGATTCAAAGTGCCATCAATTCGTAACATAGAATTCTCATATCCTTATATGCACGATGGGCGATTTAAACATTTGTCAGATGTGGTCAATCATTACACCGGTGGAATTCAGAAAAGCAGAACGCTTTCCAAACAACTACAAAAACCAATTGTGTTGTCCTCTAAAGAAAAAGTTGATTTAATTGCATTTTTATTGACTTTGACGGACAAGAAATACTTGTTTAACCCGGCATATTCCTTTCCAAAAAAAACTTTATTACAGTAATTTTAAAAGGTCATGTTGCCAGGTTGACAAAAATTAATGCATAGTGTATTTATATTTTCGCTAAGACATTTTGTGATGTCATTTTCATAAAAACAATTTTCATTACACTTGCTGCATATAAAAAGCAAAGTCTGAGTTTTTATAATGAAAAGCAATTTAGCTTCGAAGCAGCATTCAAAAAGCAAAAAGTCAATACCCGTTAAATCCAGGCCCGGCAATTCCAATAATGAATCACAAGGCAATTATTGGATTTATTTGATTGCTATTCTAGTTTTAACAGCTTTTGTGTTCTCACCGATTTTAAAAAATGGTTTTACAAATTGGGATGATCCGACTTACATTGCCAACAACCCTTTAATTAAGGATTTATCGTTAGCTAATATTAAAAGGATTTTCAGTGAAGTTTATTTTGCCAATTATCAGCCGCTTCATATTTTATCTTATGCAATAGAGTATCATTTTTTTGAAATGAATGCATCGGGATATCATGCTGTTAGCTTAGTTATGCATCTTATTAATGTTGTACTGGTTTTCTATTTCATCAAAAAATTATCGGGCAATGAAATTATTGCACTTGTTACCTGTTTGCTGTTTGCAATTAATCCTTTACGAACGGAGTCTGTGGCCTGGGCCGCAGAGCGAAAGGATTTATTATACTCAATGTTCTTTTTTGCAGCTTTAATACAGTATTTGAATTACATACAGTCAGGGAAGGATAGCAGCCTGCAGATGAAGTATCTTTTCTATGCCTTTTTTCTTTTTGTGCTATCAGTTTTTTCAAAAGCAATGGCGGTTTCATTGGTGCCGGTTTTGTTCCTTCTTGATTTTTACCAGGGTCGGAAATTTGACATTAAGTGTTTTCTGGAAAAAATTCCTTTTGTGTTGTTGGCTCTTATTATGGGATGGGTTTCGGTACGCGCTTCAAGTGATGAGGGATCGATAGATACAACAAGCAGTTATACATTCATTGACAGGATTTTCTTTGCCTGCCATAACCTGTTAATGTATATGATAAAATCAATTGTGCCATTTCAGCAAAGTGCATTTTATCAGTATCCTGAAAAGGTGAACGAAAGTTTGTCAATAGAATATTATTTAGCAGGCATTGTTGCTTTAGCTTTAGCGGCTTATACTTTTTATTCATTAAAAAGCGGTCGCAGGTTTTTCTTTGCCATTACCTTTTTTGTTCTCACAGTATTCCTGGTGCTTATGTTGATACCTGTTGGGCCAACAGTATTTTCTGAACGCTATTCATTTATTCCAAGTGTTGCCTTGTTTTTTTTAATAAGCAGTTATGCGGTAAATTTCATGATGGACAATGTAAAGTTGAAATCTTGGGGTATAGTTGTGTTGGTTACAGTAACATCTGTTTATTCAGTATTGGCTTATCAGCGTTGTAAAGTTTGGAAAGATAGTATTACACTATGGGATGATGTGTTGCAACAGTTTCCCAAAGCACCACATGCATTAAATAACAGGGGAGATGCTTATTTTCAGTTGGGGCAGGCTGATGTTGCGTTGAAAGATTTCACTGCGGCTATTAATGCCAATCGAACCTATGCCCAGGCATGGTATAACAGGGGTAACGCATATGGTCAGTTAGGAAAGGCTAAAGAAGCTTTTACGGATTTAAATGAAGCCATCCGGCTCAATCCACAAAATGGAGAAGCCTTTAATAAACGTGGACAGGCAAATGGTGTACTCGGCAATTTTGATGCAGCAATTAGCGATTTTAAAACAGCACTTAATTTAAAGCCTGATTTAACTGAAGTTTACTTTAACCTTGGCATTACTTATATTAATGCCAAGAAAAAAGATGAAGCATGCGAGTACCTTAAAAAAGCAGTTGATGCAGGCTTCGAAAAAGCTCTTCAACCTTACCGCGAAGTTTGTGGCAAATAATAATGTAAGCTTGATTCTTCTGCTGATTAAAGGTTACATATTAAATATCTGATGAGTAATAAAAAAGCTTATTTGTATATGCACCTTGCAATTTTATTGTGGGGTTTTACAGGTATTTTTGGCAAGCTCATAAACCTCGGCCCTGAGCATATAGTATGGTATAGGATGTTGCTTAGTGCAGCAAGTCTTTGGCTGATATTATACTTTTCCGGTAAATTCAGGATTCTGCCGGTAAGGCAATTGTGGCCTTTTATTTTGATTGGCGGTATTGTAATGATTCACTGGATTTTATTTTATGCAGCTATTAAAGTTAGCAACGTATCTATTACGTTAAGTTGTTTTTCATCAATTACTCTTTTTACTGCGCTTATTGAGCCCCTGGTAAATAAACGAAAGGTTGACCGTTTTGAATTGTTGTTTGCATTGATGGTTATAGCTGGGATTTATACAATTTTTGCTTTTCAGAAAATTTATATAGCCGGAATAATTCTCTCACTGCTCAGTGCAGTTTTAGGAGCTGTTTTTACAATATTGAATAAGCGTATGCTCAGGGATCATGAGCCTGCATTGATTACATTTTATGAGTTGCTGGCTGGTTTTGTACTGTTAACTGTTTTATTGCCCGTGTACCTAACTATTATTAAGCAGCCGATACAACTGCCGGGTGGATATGATATAATAAACCTTCTATTACTTAGTGTTTTTTGTACTACAGTTGCATTTACTATTTCACTTATTGCACTTAAAGAATTAAATCCATTTGTACTCAATCTGTCCATCAACCTCGAACCTGTATACAGTATTATTCTGGCAATAAGCATCTTCAATGAGGGTAAATTTCTTAATGCAGGCTTTTTTGCCGGAACAGCTATTTTGCTTTCGGCAGTAATTCTGCATTCCGTTCATCAATGGTATCTATACCGAAAGTCAGTTAAGGTTTTTTCTGAAAGGAAAAATTAATCTAGCAGTTATTTTCCCTAATAGTCTAAGGTGTTATATAATAACAGACAGAATTGAAGCTGCACTGAATTTATGTTCATTGCCCCTGCTATTTAGTCAAAACGAACTGCAAAATCAGGTGCTTTCCAACATAAAATTTATATTTAATGGTGAAAAAAAAATTCAATAGCGTTTTAATTAATATATTTATTCTTAACTTTCCACCCTCCCCCAAGTAGCAGAAACACGTTTTCGACTCCTTATATAGATGTTTTGGCTGACATTTCTGTTAATTTAGGGCTTGTAATTTGAAATTGATAATTAGTAATAACAAGAATGCTATGCTTTTAGGTGAAGTGTTCTTGCAGGAACCCGCTGATACTACTTAAGGGCCGGGAGTATTGTGAAGGCTGATTGGCTTTGTAAAAAATTGTTATAAATTGATTTGAAGTTATTGATGGATTTGTTTTTTTTGAAATCCATTAAAAAGGGAATAGTGATTATCCGATTTAAAACAGAATTAAGGAAAATAAAATAATAGCGAGTTGGAGGGAACTTTCGAATTGAATAAAATTCATTTGTTATCACTTGTTGCAAGTGAAACGGATAATGCTGTATTGATTTTCGATAAAGACCTGAACCTTGAGTATATCAATGCCGGTTTTACTAAAATGACCGGGTATAATTTTGATGATATAATAAGGTTGCGTGGCAGGTCACTTTTTGAGATAACTTATAATGAAAAGTTCATGCAGATTTTTGATGATGCCATAGTTGAACGCACTTCAAAAGTTTATGAATCAAACATCAAGCATAAGAATGGTAATGAGTTGTGGACTTCATCAACATTAACTCCTGTTTTTGATGAACAAGGCGATCTTAAGAACGTTGTAGTAATTGATACAGATATAACCGACCGCAAGCATATTGAGCGGCAGTTAAATGAATCGCTTGAAGAACGTGGGTTGTTATTAAAGGAAATACATCACCGGGTAAAAAATAATTTACAGATTATTATAAGCCTGTTTAATCTTCAGTCAAGTTATATCAGCGATCCTGGCGCATTAAAGGCGTTAAAAGATGGACAGCACCGCATCAAGTCAATGGCTTTGATTCATGAACGGTTTTACCAGTCGCAGGGATTGTCAAAAATTGATTTTGATGATTACATTAAACGCTTGACAGAAAATCTATTCTTATCGTATAACATCGATCAGAAAAAAATAAAATATAGAATAGAGTCTGAACGAGTTGCATTGGATATTGATACAGCGGTTCCTTGCGGCTTAATTGTAAATGAACTGGTAAGCAATTCGCTTAATCACGCATTCAATGGCCGCGAAACCGGAGAGGTATTTATCAGTTTTCATCCATTGGGTGAATCACATTGCCGGTTAATAATTGCTGATAATGGAACCGGGTTTAAGGAAGGATTTAGTTTTGAACACTCCGATTCGCTTGGAACCCAACTCGTATCTGCGCTTACTGAACAGATAGAAGGCCGGCTTTCCTATGAAAGCAGCAGTAATGGAGTAAAATTCGTCATTGATTTTAAAAGAGTTTAATTGATATATTTAGCCCGTCCCAATTGCCCTACAAAAATTAATAAGTATGAGGAAGACAAAAATACTAGTAGTTGAAGATGAAGTAATTGTTGCCAAAGACATTCAGCGAACACTGATTAAATTAGGTTATGATGTGCCGGTTACAGCACAATCAGCGCAGAGTGCGTTTGAGAAAATCAACCAGGTGGACCCGGATTTGATATTTTGTGATATCAAATTAAAAGGTGAGGTAGATGGAATTGACATTGCAAAAAAACTTAAAGAGGAATATTCTATACCTGTAATTTTCCTTACATCATATGCTGATAAGGCTACTCTTGAAAGGGCCAAAGTAACTGAACCTTATGGCTACATTTTAAAGCCATTTAATGAAACTGATTTGCAGACTACTGTTGAAATGGCTTTGTATAAATTTGCCAAAGACCAGGAAGTGAGGGACAATGAACAACGGTACGCCAGCGCATTGCAAAATATTGATGAGGCATTAATTATTACCGATCTTGAAGACCGGATTAATTATATCAATCCTAAAGCTGAAGATGTTTTTAAAGCTCCTTCAAAAGATACAATGGGTAAAACCATCAGTAGCATTGCAGAAATAACGCATCCTGAAATTGATAAGATGCATTCGAAAACGGAAGGCCTTATTCAGCTTCGTGATGCCAATGTAAAAAGTAATGCGTCAGGCGAAAGCTTTAAAGCACTTGTTACAGTTTCGCAAATCAAAGACGAGATTAATAACCTTATTGGCCGTGCAATTCTCATCAGGAATAATGCAACACCTGCTCCTGCTTCAGCAACAGCAAAACCCGCAGTTGAAGGACAGCAACCTGCTGCAATTCCTGAAGAATCGGGTATTGAGTCAATGATTTTTCATGACAGCTTTTTTGTAAAGAAAGGCTCTCTGTTGGTAAAGGTTTATCTTAATAATATCCACTGGATACAGGCAATGGATAATTACGTAGTAATTCAAACATCAAACGATCAATTTGTAGTGCATTCAACAATGCGCGATATTGAAGCTAAATTACCGCCAGATCGTTTTGGCCGTGTTCACAGATCATATATTGTTCAGTATGACAAAATCGGAATGCTTGAAGAGAACACCATAGTAATTAATGAAAAAATTATTCCTGTTGGCAAATCCTATAAGGAGCAGTTTATGAACCGATTGAATTTCCTATAATTAATTGGTTATTGTGATAATTAAAAAGAGTGATGCATCAAAAAAGCATCACTCTTTTTTTGTGATTACAATCAGTTATAGCAATTAATAGGTTTTTTATCATATTTGCTACAATCATTAACAATAAACCATTAATTATGAATAGAGAATTAGACAACTGGTTCAGTCCGGCATTACAAAAAGATATGCCAATTGTATCATACGGACACTACGGCTTTGCATTGCTTTTAGTTCCAACCGCAGCAGCGGATTATTTAGAATACGAGCGTTTTCAAATGCTGGATGCTATGGCTCCCTGGATTGAGAGTGGAAAAGTAAAAGTGTTTTCAATCAATAGCATAAATAATGAAAGCTGGCTTAGTAACAATATTGAAGGCGCACACAAAGCAATCAGGCATAACCAATTCAATGAATACGTGTTTAATGAAGTGGTGCCTTATATTAAATCTAAGACATCAGATGATACTCCAATAATTTTGAGTGGAGCATCATTTGGAGCTTTACATAGTATGAATCTCTTTCTGAAACGGCCTGACTTAATTGATGGGGTGATAGCGATGAGCGGTGTTTACAATCTTAGTGAGTATACAAAAGGTTATTATGATGAACAGGTTTATTTCAATTCACCTCAGCATTATATGCCTAATTTAACTGATCATAATGTTTTAGAGCAAATAAGGAAGAGCCGGCATGTTCATATACTTACAGGAAGCGGTGATTATGAGGATCCTAATGCTTCTCGTGAGTTTGCAGGAATTTTATATAATAAAGGAATAACTTATGAACTGGATATTTGGGATAGCAGTTGGAAACACGATTGGCCAACCTGGCGCGAAATGTTACCTCATTACCTCGAGCACAAATTTTAAACTACTTTAAGCAAGAATTATAAAAGCTTAAAGCTTCAGCTTTAGTATTTATCCTTAAGGCTGACTTCATTTAATAATATCTTCAATAAAAAAGAGGCTGTCTTTCACAAGAACAGCCTCTTTTTATTAAGCCACTCA
>JBGARN010000161.1:0-6920 GCA_044230205.1 Bacteroidia bacterium | reverse complement strand
GTAAATAATCTTTCAAACGGGCACAATGGAGGAGCAATTTATACTTATGGAACCAACCTGGAAGGGCAAATGCTAACCATAAGCGGTTGCACTTTTTCAGGGAATAGTATTACGGGTTCACCTTTCGGTCCATGGAATGGCGGAGCTGTTACATCTGGCGGTGTGAGTACTATCACCAATTCTACATTTACCGGCAATAGCGCGTTAAGCCAGGGAGGAGCACTTTCCTTAAACCGTTCGTCAACAATAATAAATTGCACCATAACAGGAAATACTACTAATAGTTTAGGAGGCGGAGTAGATGCTTATTGTTGCGCTAACTTTAATATAAGCAATTGCATTATAGCCGGTAACAGTTCATTAGTAGGCGCGCCTGATATTCAAATTGATGGAGTCAATCAAACAGTAATTGGTGGAAATAACTTAATAGGTAAAAGTGATTCTTACAACACCGCTTTTGTAAACGGTGTAAACGGTAACCAGGTGGGTACCTTGGCTAACCCTATCAATCCTTTGCTAGGTGCATTGGCAAACAATGGTGGTACAACCCAAACCATGGCTTTGCTGCCCGGCAGCCCGGCAATAGATGCAGGCACCTGTGTAACAGCAACTGATCAGCGCGGTACTGCAAGACCGCAAGGCGGCACCTGCGATATAGGAGCATTTGAATTGGTGGGTTGCATCCCTCCTGCTGTTACTATAAGCGGCAACACTGCCATATGCACCGGGAGTTCAAAAATCTTAAATGCAGGAGCAGGCTTTACCTCATACAGCTGGTCGACAGGAGCAACCACTCAGAGTATTTCAGTGTCAACAGCAGCTACCTTTACAGTAACTGTTACCAATGGTTCAGGCTGCACCGGAACAGCTTCTGCCACAACAACCATTGTAAGCTATCCAACGCCTGTAATCACAGGCACTTTGGCTCATTGCGCTGGCACTTCAACCACATTGAGCACAGGAGTGTTTACAAGCTATTTATGGTCAACAGGTGCAACTACACAATCCATTACAGTAAGTGCTAACACAACCTATAAAGTAACTGTTAGCAATGCGGGTGGTTGCACAGGTTCTGCTTCGGCAAAAGTTACCGGTAAACCCAAACCTACTGTTACCATTACGCCTGACAGTGCCAACATTTGCCCCGGCACTCCGAGTGTTGCCATAACTTCAGGCGGCACTGGAGTATCCTATGCATGGAGCCCCGCTACCGGTTTAAATCAAACAACAGGAACCAGTGTGATTGCAACTCCTGCACAGACTTCGACTTATACAGTAACCTATGTTGTAACTGCTACCGGCAGCAATGGCTGCACAGCAACAAAAAGTTCGAAGATAACTGTTAAGCCGAAGCCTGTAAACTGGAGTACTAACAACATAACTGCCACCGGGGCTACAGCCAACTGGAACCTGATTGATTGCGCTGTTGGTTATGGCTTTCAGTATCGCATTGCCGGGGGAACCTGGATTACATCAAATGTTAATACCAACACACCAAGCAAAGTACTAACAGGGTTAACACCATCAACAAATTATCAGTGGCGGGCGAGAACTAAATTTTCTAACGGTACCTTTACAGGATATACCAATGCCGTAAATTTTACAACTGCAGCATTACGTAAAGGCGAAACATTTTCTGCAGAATCCAATCTTTTGCATTTGTCTCCGAACCCTGCAAGTGATCAACTTACCTTAGCGTTTCCGTTTACAGACAATGATGCAACAGTTGATATTTTTAATGCTCTAGGTGAAAAAGTACTTGGGTATAAGACTAATGTTAATGATGATACTGTTGAACTTAACATCCAAAACCTGCCTGCCGGATTGTATATGGTTGAAGTAATCAATGGTAATAACAGGATGACATCCAGGTTCATTAAAAACTGATAACCGGTAAACAAATATTGACCTGAAAGTTTTAAAACCCTGCAATGACTTTTTTTTATAATGCAGTCATTGCGGGGTTTAGCTTTTAAACTAATCTGAGCCTTTGCCAATAATCTGATAACCCGAAGCGGTGATTTGCATCAACCCTGCAGCCACATGACATCTTTACAATCATTGTTTGAAATAACGATTTGTCATTCATAAGAAACTATCAACTTGATTACAAAATTCGGCTTTTAATGTAGAGTTTATTTTATCGGCATCAATAACTGAAGTAGATATATAAATTTTGTAACTAAGTAGTAACCTCCAACAGAAACTATCTATTTGACAAGTTTAGCCGGAATGAAAATTGGATATATTTCAGTCCCCGACCGAGAAAAAAAATAGAAAACTGTTTGCGATATAATTGAAATTGAAAAAGTAACATTTATAAAATAATAAACTGTATAAAAGCATGCTGATGTTTTTTAAGACTGGCTTATAAATTATTATTTTATTGAAAACCACTTTGGTTCGATTTTGGTTAGGATAAAATAAGTGATTCGTCATTAGTGAATTTATATTTTTTATTTTTACCGTATATGCTTTTTACGAATGCCAAAAGTAAAGCGACCTGATACCTCAAGATTGATTGATCTCCCATCATCAAAAATCACTCATCAGAACGAACTGATAAAACAACTTGCGGATAACACACCTGTTATGATTTGGATTTCGGGGCCCGACAGGCAACTTAATTTTTTCAACAATTCATGGCTTGAATTTACAGGGCAAACCAATAAGCAGAAACCTGTCCATAACTGGACAGCTGTTGTCCACCCTGATGATCAGAAAACATATCTTGATTTATTCACTAAGTGTTTTGATGAGCGTAAATCATTCAACGCTGAATATCGCCTTAGAAGAAATGATGGCAAGTATCGCTGGATTCTTAATATTGCCAAGCCTATTGTTGTTAAAGAAGTTTTCATGGGTTACATAGGTACCTGCATAGATATACAGGAACAGAAAGATGCAACCCGTGAATTGCAGGAAACTGTTTTGAATATTCAATTGGTGCTTGATTCATTACCTAATGTTGCATGGAGGAATAATTTGAAAGGAAAAGCTGTTTACAGCAACAGGCATTGGTTTGATTTAACCGGTCAAACTACTGATGAGTTAATTAAATATGGCCCGCGCAGTTTTGTGCATCCGGATGATTATAAAAAAGTGGATAAGCTTTGGGCAATTCATGCACTGAGCGGCCAACCTATGGAAACCGAAATAAGATACCTGCGTGCGTCTGATAAAACGTATCGCTGGCATTTGGTTCGTGCTGTACCTGTAAGGAATAAGGAAGGAGAAATTTTTTCATGGATATCTAACGGCACTGATATAAATGAACAAAAACAATTTGCTTCAGCTTTAGAACAGCGAGTAGAAGAAAGAACCAAAGCATTGCTCGAAGCCAATTTAAGCCTTGAGAGATCAAATAATGATTTGCAGCAGTTTGCATATGTAGCAAGTCATGATTTACAGGAGCCACTTCGAAAAATAATATTATACAGCGGCAGGATAAAAAGTGATTATCATGAAGGCTCACAGGTAAAGATAGATCGTGATATTGATCGTGTAGTGAATTCGGCAAGCCTGGTAATGCAATTGATTAATGATCTTCAGAATTTTTCACAACTCTCCGATAAAAGTATTGGCTTTGCTGATGTAAATCTTAATTTGATTATAAAAAAAGTGTTGATTGATTTTGTTGAAACCATAACACTCCGTAATGCAAATGTCACTTATCAGCCACTGCCGGTTATAGAAGCAATTGAACCGCAAATGAAACTGTTATTTCATCATCTTATCAGTAATGCACTTAAGTTTTGTACTGATGAGGTGTCGCCCGAAATAAGTATAACAGCGCGAATCCTCCATAAAAATGAAGTAGCAGAATACCAGATTCTGAATAACAAAGGCACTTATTATGAGCTGTGTTTTCGCGACAATGGAATTGGCTTTGAACAGAAGATGGCTGAAAAAATATTTATTATTTTCCAGAGGCTTCACAGCAAATCAGAATTCCCGGGAACAGGTATAGGGCTGGCGTTATGCGGAAAAATAGTTCATAACCATAACGGGATTATTTATGCCAAATCAGAAAAAAATAAAGGCGCAGCTTTTTATGTTATTCTACCGGCATTGCAAAAGCAAGCATAAACAAAATCTTAATGCTTTTATTTTAAAATGCACAACAATAACCCAACCGCGCTTTATAACTGTTACTACTTTTGGTTCAAATTAAAAATCATTAAACAAAAAAATATGAAACGGATCCTTACACTATTCATCACTGCTGGTTCAATTTTTATGCTGATACTGTCCAATGTATCCCAAGCTCAGAATCTTAATGTACCACAGGCAAGCCAGAAGGCAAGCGTAATGCAACAAATCGGATTAACCGATATTACCATATCCTACCATAGCCCGTTAGTAAAAGGAAGAACCGTATGGGGAACATTGGTGCCTTATAATGAAGTGTGGCGGGCAGGTGCTAATGAAAATACTACAATAACGTTTAGCACAGATGTTATGGTGGAAGGTAAAATGCTTGGTGCAGGAACTTATGGCTTACACATGATACCGACCACCGGTGACTGGACAATAATATTTTCAAAAAATTCAACTTCATGGGGATCATTTTTTTATGATAAAAATGAAGATGCATTACGCATAACTGCTAAACCAATAACAATGAATGAAAGCCAGGAATGGCTCAGCTACCAGTTTACTGATATTCAAACTGCTTCAACAGTAGCTACGCTGAGATGGGAAAAAATAAAAGTGCCATTCAAAATAGAATGTGATGTAAAAGAAATTGTTTATAAAAGTATGAAAGACGAATTGAGAGGTATAAACGGGTTTACATGGCAGGCGCCATTGCAGGCAGCGCGTTATTGCTTCAACAACAATATTCATCTTGATGAAGCCATGACCTGGGTTGACAAATCAATTGCCACACAGGAGAATTTCGGAAACCTGATGCTGAAATCAAAATTGCTTGCACAAAAAGGCCAGGCAGCAGAAGCTGATGCCTTATCAAAAAAAGCATTAACCCTGGCTGATGAAGTGCAATTGAATCAATATGGTTATGATTTGATAAACCGTAAAGATGTAAAAGGAGCAATAACAATTTTTCAGACCAATGTAAAACGCTACCCCAACTCATGGAATGTATATGATAGCTTAGGCGAAGCTTACGACCTTGATGGTAATAAAAAGGAAGCAATAGCAAATTACAAAACTGCATTAGCCAAAGCACCTGAAGCACAGAAATCGCGCATTACAGGAATTATTAAAGCTCTGGAAGCTAAGTGAAAAATGCTCCCCTCATTACGGAATCACGATAGCTATAACGTTTGTGCTAATGCAAACGCATTTGTACTTATAGCTATAGTTGGATGAAACTTCTTAATTGAGATAAATAATCCCTAAGAGTTTTTCAATAAAAAACCTTCTCGCCAATAATGGTAATCTTATCACCAGTTGAAATCCATTTCCCTTTTTCGGTTGCAGGGATGTAGCAATTAACTGTTAAGTGATAATGGTGTCCGTACTCTTCTAAATCTGACCATGCAGGTAAGGAGGCAGCGCGATGCCTGGCAAACGTTTTAGGGAATGCAGGAGTAACCTTACCGGTTAAAGGATGTCGTGAAGGTACCACACACCTGGCGCGGGGACTCATGCCAAACAAGGTAACATCGCCTGCTTTAAATTCTATTCCTTTACCGGGTGAAGAAAATAAATGGTCTTCCCAAAAAGCAGGCACATTCTCTATCTCGATATTGGCCCTGAACCTTTTTCTTGTTTCATCCAGGTCCTGCCCATCATACCATTGCGAAACAGCCTGCAGACTTGCAGTTGAAAGAACAGTAGCACCGCTTATATCCGGAATATCCAAAAAGCGGCCTTTTTTATTCTGAACTAACCTAACAGGTATACCAAAGTATGCAGTAAGCCACCATTCAATAGCTGTTTTATCTTTTTGAAGATGAAATTTAGTCGATTCATGTTCATCCTGTTTCCTTAATGAAATGGTTTCTTCATCCAAATCAAATTCAGAGCGCAGGGAATGCACAAGCGAATTTGTTTTGCCTATGATAAAATTTCCTTCTTCATCAGTTATTGCAAATTCCCTGTCATGCAAAAGGCAGCCACCATCAGTTATCATTGCTTTTTGCAAGTCAATTCCGTCAAGCGATTTTACAGGATAAATAGTAATGCGGCCCAGCGCAGGTTCGGTTTCCATATTTATCTTAACAACATACTTATTTTGATTGAAACCCAATATCTAAAAAAATACAAAACTTTTCTTTGCTGCTCCTAACCTATTCCAACATCCTCAAACTGCATTTTAAAAAAATTTTATCCTGAATAATGAACGGATTTCAGCTGAAATTTAGTTCAGCACCAGTTTACTGTTTCGTGAACTATCGTTAAAAGAAACCTTTACCTGGTAAACACCTTTGGGCAGATTTGACAGATCATAAGTTTCGGAACTGCCAACAGATTTTCTTGCCTCAGTAAACACCAGTTTGCCTAACACATCATATACGTTTAAAGTGCAGTTGCAATTTTCGCATGCTGCCAGCTGAACGGTAATGGTGCCTGTTGAAGGGTTAGGAAATAAAATCAAATTCTCAATTGAAGCTAATTCCCCTTCGCGCAAAGGCAAGGTGGTGAAATTTACATTAGCAGAAAAAGGACTTATTGCACCCGGGGCATAGCTGGCCCTTATTCTCCAGTTATAAGCAGTTGAAGGCTGCAGGCCGGTAAATTGTAAAAAATTGGTGTTGCCGGGAACCTGTGCTGCCGTAATCCATGTTGAAGACGAAGCCGCCTTATAATCTATCTGATAAGCCAGGTAATAAGGGATCAAGCAACTAATGAGATCCCAATTGGCTGTAGCAACCGTAGCTCCAATATTAGTAGTTGTGAGATTAGTTGGTGTGGGATCCTTTGTAATCTTCGCGGTTTTTGTTGCTGTGCAA
>JBGARN010000017.1:0-46710 GCA_044230205.1 Bacteroidia bacterium | reverse complement strand
ACAAATATTTATATTATAAATCGACTTTTCGTTTTTTTTTATGAAAATAATCGTGCTGATTGTGAGTTGATTTATCAAACCCAGATCGACTTAACTGTTTACTATAAAAATGCTATAACATAGTATTGACTTTTTGTCAGCACCTCAAATTAGGTTACATTTGCACCCCTTTATAAAACTGGTTTAACAACAATAATTCAAATAAGGAAAACAATGCATTTTGAAGAAAAACATATTGATGAGAGCAGGCAGGGAGAAGTGTTAATAAATGAGACCAGGGTAAATGATTCAGTTAAAAGGAAGGTATATATAGAAAGCTATGGTTGCCAGATGAATTTTAATGATAGCGAAATTGTAGCTTCCATTATGAAGGAAACCGGGTATGCCACAACCCGTGAGCTGGAAAATGCTGATGTAATCCTAATCAATACCTGTGCGATACGTGATGGCGCTGAACAACGCATTTGGAACAGGTTGAAACATTTCCATCCCTACAAAAGGAAAAACCAAAATCTTAAAATAGGTATAATGGGTTGTATGGCTGAACGGCTAAAATCAAAGCTGCTGGAGGAAGAGAAACTTGTTGATATAGTGGTTGGTCCTGATGCCTATCGCGATTTACCTAATTTACTTGTTAATGTTGAATCAGGTCAAAAGGCTGTAAATGTACTTTTATCACGTGATGAAACTTACGCTGACATTAATCCGGTAAGGTTAGAGGGTAATGGGGTTAGTGCATTTGTATCCATTATGCGAGGTTGTGATAATATGTGTTCATTTTGCGTTGTGCCATTTACCAGGGGACGCGAACGTAGCCGAAGTCCTGAAACAATAATTGATGAGGTAAGGAATCTTTTTAATCAGGGTTATCGCGAAGTTACTTTGCTCGGCCAGAATGTTGATTCTTATTTATGGAGTGGAGGCGGAATGAAAAAAGATCTTCCTGCAGAAATAGTAAATGCTGCGCTATCGCATACTTTACCTGAAAGTCAACAAAAGGAATTTGTCACCTTTGCCGATCTGCTTGCCTTGGTAGCTGAGGTAAATCCTTTAATACGTGTAAGGTTTTCAACTTCCAATCCCCGTGATCTTACAAGGGCAGTGCTTTATACCATGAGTCGTTATGAGAATATTTGTAACTACATCCACCTGCCGGTTCAATCAGGCAATAGTCGTATTCTTGAAAAAATGAACCGCGGTTATAGCCGCGAGGAATATATAAAGCATATTGAAGCTATTCGCGAAATACTTCCTGATTGCGCAATTTCTACTGATATTATTTCAGGATTCTGCTCCGAAACTGAAGAAGAACACCAGGATACCATAAGTCTTATGAACTGGGTTCAGTACGATTATGCATTCATGTTTAACTATTCTGAGCGTCCCGGAACACTTGCGGCAAGAAAATATCCAGATGATATTCCTCTGGAAACCAAAGCGCGAAGGCTCCAGCAAATTATCGAAACACAAAATCAACTTTCCTTAATCAGGAATAAGCAAGCCATAGGAAAAATTCATAAAGTGCTTGTTGAAGGACTGAGTAAACGCAGTGAAGAACACCTTTGCGGCAGAAACGATCAGAATAAAATGGTAGTGTTTCCTAAAAAGAATTATAAAGCCGGAGACTATGTAAGTGTTATGGTAACTGAATGTACTGCTGCTACTTTACTTGGCGAAGCAGTATAATTTAAGTTGAGATTATTTTTCATCAGAAGCATACATTAAAACCTACGAATTAAAATTGCATCGAATCCTATGGATGTTCAAACTATAAAAGCAAGATTTGGAATAATTGGAAACTCACCGTTACTTGAACATGCAATTGATATTGCCCGACAGGTAGCAGCCACAGAAATCACCGTGCTTATCACAGGTGAAAGTGGTGTTGGAAAAGAAGCTTTTCCGCAAATAATTCATCAGCTAAGTGCCCGTAAACATGGTCCTTATATAGCGGTTAACTGCGGTGCAATTCCTGAAGGCACAATAGATTCAGAATTATTTGGCCATGAAAAAGGCTCATTTACGGGCGCGCATGAAGCCCGCAAAGGTTATTTTGAAACCGCTAATGGTGGAACAATTTTTCTTGATGAAGTTGCAGATCTTCCGCTTGCTACACAGGTACGTTTACTCAGAGTGTTAGAAACCGGGGAGTTTATTAAAGTGGGCTCATCAAAGGTTCAGAAGACCAATGTTAGAGTTGTTGCCGCCACCAATGTAAATGTATCGCAGGCTATTGCCAACGGCAAATTCCGTGAAGATTTATTTTACAGGCTTAGCACAGTACCCATTGCAATACCTTCATTGCGTCAACGCAAAGAAGACATTCCATTACTCTTTAAAAAATTTGCTTCCGATTTTGCAGAGAAATATCGTATGCCAATAAAACAACTTCGTCCAGAAGCCATGCATATGCTGATGAACTATTCATTTCCGGGCAATATCAGGCAGTTGAAAAACATAAGTGAGCAATTGTGCATACTTGAGCAGAACAATATAATTGATGAACATTTACTGGTAAAATATTTACCTGCTGACAATTATAATTCATTACCTGTGCTGCTGCGCGAAGAAGGAAAAATGCATGGAAATGAATTTTCCAACGAGCGCGAATTGCTTTATAAAGTCTTGTTTGATATGAAGAAGGATATACACGATTTAAAACGTGCTGTATTTGAAAACATGCCACAAGCAGAAAATCATTTGCGCTATAATGAAACACTAACTCCTCCACCCTATCTTGAAAAAATTCCTGTCATAGAAACTTCACAGGGAGTAACGCTATCGCCTAAGCCCGATGAAAAAATATCAAAGCATGAAGTTGTGGAAGAGTCGCTATCAATAATGGATAAGGAAAAAGAGTTGATAAAAAAAGCCTTGCAAAAACATCGTAACCGCAGAAAAAATGCTGCCAGGGAGTTGGGGATTTCAGAACGAACTTTATATCGTAAAATAAACGAATACGGATTAAAATAACGGATTATGAATTCAACAAAATCAGTTATTTCCATAACTTTTGTTTTACTGGCCTTTGCATTTATCAGTGGTTGCTATTCATTTAAAAGTGGCCGTATTCCTGAGAATATAAAAACTGTTACCATTAAATATTTCCCTAACCGGGCACCAATTGTACAGCCTAGCTTGAGTCAGTACTTTACTGATAAAATGAAAGAGAAATTTGTTTCCGAATCGCGTCTTACTTTGGTAAACAAAGATGGTGACCTCAACTTTGAAGGTTACATCAGTGATTACAACAACTCACCTTCAGCAATTCAAAGCAGCCAGCAGGCAGCATTAAACAGGCTTACCATTACAGTAAATGTAAAGTTTACCAACCTTAAAGACCCCAAACAGGATTTTGAAACATCATTTACACGATTCGCGGAATATAGCAGCAGTCAGAATTTTAGTGCGGTTGAGTCCAGCTTGATTTCTGAAATCAGCAGGCAACTTATTGATGATATTTATAACCGCAGCGTTTCAAACTGGTAATTTATATTTGTAGCAAGAACAATTAAGGCTTTGAATAAGACTGAATTTTACGAACTCATACATCATCCTGAAAATGCCGGGGATCTTTCATTAACTGATGCTGAAAATATCATCAGTCAATTTCCTTACTGGCTAAGCATCAGGATGCTGTATGTAAAAGCACTTCAGCAAAAGCAACATTTCAGTTTCGATTCAAAACTTAAACTAACTGCCATTTATGCTGGCGATAGAAATAAATTATTTGAATACATTCAATTACCCGGCCGTCAAAAAACAGTTGAATTAACTGAATCAAATTCAACCCAGGAGTTTAATGCTGAGGTTAATTATTCTAACCAACAAGTTAACGCAACAGAAACGGCTGAAACAATTGATAGCACAACTGATTCGAACCAAATTACAGTTGAAAGGAGTTTAATTGAAGAACAAATTTTTGCGAATGACACCATTGAATCTGGAGTAACTGAATCAATAAAAATAATTGAAAACCCTACTTCATTTAATGATATCATTGATAAGGATAGTTCAGCTACTTTGCAATTTGCGGAAAGTAATTCCACACCTGAAATTAACATTGAAGCAAATGATGAGCCGGCAATTGATATTTCAATTCTTTCTCCTGAGCAAAATGATGATCAAATTACAGAAGCACCACCCACACTAGAAGAAGAAATTAATTCTATAAACAGTTATGATGAAACTGCAATAGCGTCTGATATTGATAAGACATTTACTACTAAGGTGGATATTCCACCTTTATTTTCAGAAGACAATGATCGTAATGAGAAAAATAGTTCTGAAAGCAAAACCAACCACTCCTTTAGCGAATGGCTTAAAATTGTTAAACAACAAGAGGTCATTTCAAATGTAGAATTTAATAAACAAGTAGACTCTCCCAAACAGCCGCATTCTGCACCTGCAAACCATACTGAGAACGAAATTTCCATAGTAAATGAGGATATTAAACAAACAGTATCCGAATCCAAGGAGGAAATTAAAGAACCTGAGCCTGTTCAAGACCTGAAAAACGAACTTATTGATAAGTTCATTCAGAATGAACCTCGCATTCAACCGCAAAAGGGAGAATTCTATTCACCATCAGTGGCAGCACGTAAAAGTGTGATATTTGATGAGGACCTGATTTCAGAAACCCTGGCCGATATATTTTATAAACAGAAATTATTCGATAAGGCAATAAAGGCCTATGAGAAATTAACTTTGATGTTTCCCGAAAAAAGTACTTTATTTGCAGCCCGAATTCAAAAAATAAGAGAAGAAAGCCAAACGGGAAAATAAATCCGGCTGTTTTCTCAAACATAAAAATCCAGAAATTAATGTATTTATTAATCACAGTACTTATTATCACTTGTTGCATATTACTTGCAGCAGTGGTGTTGATTCAAAGTTAAAAAGGTGGCGGACTTGCTGCCGGATTAAGTTCTTCAAACCAGGTTATGGGCGTTAGAAAAACTACTGAGGGCCTGGAAAAGCTTACATGGGGATTTGGAACAGGTTTATTGATATTGGTACTTGTTGGCACTTTTACATTGCCATCATCAAGCAGCACTGCCACAACCTCTTCACCCGCCCAAAAACAATCAACAACTTTAGAGCGTGCTTCAAAAACAAACGTGCCGCAGCAAATGCCTTCAGCACCGCAGCAGCAACAGCAACAGGGTGGAACAACAACTCAGCCAGCAAATACTACACAGCAACCTGCCAAGTAATTTGGATTAACTGGTAAAATTTAAAAAGGGATTCTATGCGAATCCCTTTTTTATTGACTTTGCTGTAAATGCTGTAAAAAATGTCAGAATTTACATGTTGTGTCAGTAGTTAAAATCTATAATGAAATAGCTTTTGAAAATTTGGCAGAAAACCGGCATTTGGCATAAAAGGTGTCAAGTGGCGGCATAAACAATAAAATCGTTTAATTAATTAACACATAAAAATTATGAGCAATTTAAATCTTAAACCGTTAGCTGACCGCGTTATAGTGGAAGCAGCTCCAGCAGCAGAAACTGCATTAAGCGGAATCATTATTCCTGATACAGCTAAAGAAAAACCTATGCAGGGTACAATCGTAGCCGTAGGATCAGGTAAGAAAGACGAGCCGATGACCGTAAAAGTAGGCGACAAAGTATTGTATGGCAAATATGCAGGTATCGAAATTTCGCACAATGGTAAAGAATACCTCATCATGCGCGAGAGCGATATTTTTGCAGTAATCTAAAAACTGTTTCGGGTTTAAAGTTTAGAGGTGAAGGTTGGTACTATAACCTGAAACTCTAAACACATAATCTTAAACTAATTCATTAAAATCTAAAATTTAAAAATTCAAAAAATTATGGCAAAGGAAATCACATTTAATCTTGAATCACGTGATGCTTTAAAGCGTGGTGTTGATGCATTGGCAAATGCTGTTAAAGTTACACTTGGTCCAAAGGGACGTAATGTAATTATCGATAAAAAATATGGTTCACCGGTTATTACAAAAGATGGTGTAACTGTTGCAAAAGAAATTGAACTGAAAAACCCGGTAGAAAACATGGGTGCACAGATGCTTAAAGAAGTTGCTTCTAAAACGGCTGATGTAGCCGGTGACGGAACTACTACTGCAACTGTACTGGCACAGGCTATTGTAACTGCTGGTTTGAAAAACGTTGCTGCCGGTGCTAATCCAATGGATTTAAAGCGTGGAATCGACAAAGCGGTTATTGCAGTAATCGAATCATTAAAAAAACAATCACAGCCTGTTGGTGACGACAATGCAAAAATCGAACAGGTTGCTACCATTTCAGCTAACTCTGACTCTACCATCGGAAAATTAATTGCTGATGCAATGAAGAAGGTTGGTAAAGAAGGTGTAATTACAGTTGAAGAAGCAAAAGGAACTGAAACCGAAGTTAAAACGGTTGAAGGTATGCAGTTTGATCGTGGCTACATCTCTCCTTACTTTGTAACCAACGCTGATAAAATGGAAGCTGAATTAGAGAATGCTTACATCTTATTATACGATAAGAAAATCAGCAATATGAAAGAATTACTTCCTGTATTGGAAAAAGTAGTTCAAACCGGCCGTCCATTATTAATCATTGCCGAAGATGTTGACAGTGAAGCATTGGCAACATTAGTGGTAAATAAAATCCGTGGTTCTTTGAAAATTGCTGCTGTTAAAGCTCCCGGCTTTGGCGATCGCAGAAAAGCTATGATGGAAGATATTGCTATTCTTACTGGCGGTACTTTAATAGCTGAAGAGCGCGGCTTCAAATTGGAAAATGCTGACCTTACCTATTTAGGCCAGGCCGAGAAAGTTACAATTGATAAAGACAACACAACTGTTGTTAACGGAGCAGGCAAGAAAGCTGATATTACTGCTCGCGTAAACCAGATCAAAGCTCAGATTGAAACTACAACATCTGATTATGATCGTGAAAAATTACAAGAGCGCTTAGCTAAGTTAGCCGGTGGTGTTGCAGTATTATATATTGGCGCTGCTACCGAAGTAGAAATGAAAGAGAAGAAAGACCGTGTTGATGATGCATTACATGCTACCCGCGCAGCAGTTGAAGAAGGTATTATTCCCGGTGGTGGTGTTGCCTATATCAGGGCTATTGAAGCAATAGCTAAGATGAAAGGTGAAAACGAAGATGAAACTACCGGAATCAACATCATTAAGCGTGCTCTTGAAGAGCCACTTCGCCAGATAGTTGCTAATGCAGGTTTGGAAGGCTCTATAATAGTTGATAAAGTACGCAATGGTAAAGACGACTTTGGTTACAATGCCCGCACAGATAAGTATGAAAAAATGCTTGCTGCAGGTGTTATTGATCCTACTAAAGTAACCCGCGTAGCTCTTGAGAATGCTGCTTCTATCGCAGGTATGTTGTTAACCACTGAGTGTGTGTTGGCAGATATCAAAGAAGAAAAAGCTCCTGCTATGCCTTCACCTGATATGGGTGGAATGGGATATTAATTCCTCTTTAAGTTTAAAAACAGAACCCTGCTTCTAAGTCGAGGCAGGGTTTTTTGTTTTGTAATCCAATTGTCTTATTTGAAAATGTTTTTGTTTTTCCTCTGATATTTTGTATTAATTTACTATCGGATTCAATTCCGCTCTGCATAAGATTTACAACCACCAATTAATACAATTTCATTATGAAAAAAATTATTTCAATTTCAGCACTCGCTTTCTGCACTATTTTCTTTTTGATGAGCAGTTGTAAAAAAAATGATGGCGACACTCTTGACAACACACCTCCTACCCCAACCGGCACTAAAGCCACGATTGCCGGGTTAATTGTAGATGAAAGCAATAACCCGCTTAATGGAGCTTCGGTAATGATAGGTAACACGACTGTTACCACCAATCAATTCGGAGTTTTCATGTTTAATGGTGTTGATGTTAATGAAAACCGAACCGTGCTTACTGTAACTAAAGGTGGTTACATCAAGCGAACTCATGCTTTCATTCCCTCAACAACCAGCGTTAATTATTTAAAGTTGATGCTGCAATACAGAAATAGTTCAGGCACATTTAATGGTGCATCATCTCAAACGATAAATCTTACTGATGGATCGCAGGTGCAATTCCAGGCTAACTCAATTGTTACATCAGCAGGTGCAGCCTATACGGGTACTGTTACAGTTACTCTAAAACATTTGTCTGAGAGTAATCCTGATTTTGGATTTCTTATTCCCGGTGGAGACCTGGCAGGAAAGAATACTGCAGGACAGGATGTTGCACTTATCTCTTATGGCATGTTGGGAGTTTTTTTAGAAGGCAGCAATGGTGAGGCATTACAAATTGATAGTCTTAAACCTGCCACAATTAAATTCCCTATTGCAGCAACTCAAATTGCATCAGCACCAGCAACCATATCGCTTTGGTATCTTGATGACGCTACAGGAAAATGGATAGAACAGGGAACTGCAACAAAATCAGGTAGCAATTACATTGGAACTGTAAAACATTTTAGCTGGTGGAATTGTGACTACCCTTCTCCATGGGCAACTATAAAAGGAAGGGTAGTTGATTGTGATGGCAACCCGTTTCCTAATTGCGTGGTTACATTTAATGGAGTCTATACACTTACAACCAACAGCAATGGTGAATACCAAGGCAACGTTCCCACAGGGATTAACATCACCATACAGGTACTAGCTGCAAATAATCCTTTAATAACTACAAACAGTGCAATCATTAATGTTGCACCCTTAACCATTAACCAGGTTTATACTGTTACTGATATTACTGTAAATTGTTTAACCAAAATAAGCGGAACTTTGAAAGGATGCAATAGTCAGAATGTAAACGGATTGGTGTTATTAGTCGAAAATGGCAATACGATTAGTTACCAGTTTACGCCTAATTCAAATTTTATGCTCCCTTGCCTCCCGTCTACTCAATATAGCTTATCTGCTTACCTGGCAGGAAATTCATTTGTTAGCTCCACACAAATTGTAACCAGCGGATTTCAAGGAGATACAAATAACGTTGGTAACGTTTTTCTCTGCGGAAGTACTACCGGAGTTCCCGTAAACGGATTTATAACAAGTGATACGATATATGGAATAAATACTTTTACCGTTACTAATGCAACTGCAATAGGTAAAGTTGATAGTGGATTTATTCCAATTCGTGTTGAAATTAACGGTATGGTTCCACCAAACATTATTACAAGCTTAAATCTATATCTCAATGATACTATTTTAGGCACTTATTCGATTTTTGGAACAAGCAGTGGCTGCGGTTTTTATATTAATATGAGCGATTCTTTTAATTTCTCAACAATTAGTACTTATGACCCTGCTGC
This sequence comes from Bacteroidia bacterium, assembly GCA_044230205.1. Lineage (GTDB taxonomy): Bacteria > Bacteroidota > Bacteroidia > AKYH767-A > OLB10 > JAEUTH01. Next base: position 37,405 of record JBGARN010000017.1, on the reverse strand, counting down.
GTTTGGAACTATTATTTTAACGGAAGTAGGAAATATAGGTGGAAGAATAAAAGGCAGTTACTCAGGTATTGCATTAAAACAAACACCATTAAATACAGACACCACCGCCATCCAATGCACCTTTGATGTACTGAGGACCTATTAGCAACTTGCAAAATAAAACCCTGCTTCGAAATCGAGGCAGGGTTTTTTCATTGTATAATCTGGAGTAATTCACATCTTCACACACTTCTTCACTGCATTGCCTATGCGGATAAAATAAATACCTGCCGGGATTGATGAAACATTAATGTCTATCTCATTGTGTTGCGAAATGTCAAACTCATTTTTGTAAACCATGCGCCCTGCGACATTGGTTATCACTGCTACCGTGCTTTTTAATTTCATTGCTGAGTATGGCAACTGTATGTGCATATACGATAATACAGGATTAGGATAAACAGAAAAATTACTAATAGCAGTTTGCTCTGCAACAGCAGTTTGTGTACCTATGGTGTATTTCATTATCCAGATATCGCCTGCTGAAACTCCTGAGTTGATAGTATCAAATAATGGTAGTGTTTTATCACCGCTTACATCGCTTGCACTCTGACCTGCAATTACAAAATTACTGTCGTCTAAAAATACTATTGCCGGATACCCCTCATAACTATTACCTCCAATTGTTTTATCCCACATTACATTAAACATGCTATCTGTCCGAACGAACCAGAAATCTTCATTACCTTTTGAGTTTTCGCTTTTGTCATAAGCTGAGTCAGAAGATGATCTGCAAAGTAGCATGTAGCCATTATCAGGCATTTGAACTGCCTTAATAATGTTATCATCTTTGTTGCTTCCCATCCTTCTTTGCATGATAATATTGCCTGAATCACTTCCAATTTTATAAAGAATAAAATCTGACAACCCTCTTGAAACAGTATCATTTATGTTACCATTTGCACTGTTTCCAGATGTTTGAAGACATACAACCAATTCAGCGTTCGAATTGATTAAGCATTCGTTTATCCCATCCCATTTATTTCCGCCTAACCTTAAATCCCAAAGTTTGTTGCCAAGGCTATCTACTTTTAGTATCCAACCATCCAAAGTACCGCCAAATGTAGGTGTACTAATATCCCATGTAGCATTAATTTCAGAGGTGCTACCAGAAAAATAGGAACCATCTACTCCTCTTTTGGCTACCATAATATCAGTATATAAATATCCACCATAAAATTTGTCACTTAATTTATTACCAATACTGTCAATTTTTACAATCCAGAAATTGTCATAAGGCCCATGAGAACTGTCAGCAACATCTCCACCTTGGTAACCTCCGGGATAGGCTGCATTACCAGCAAGCAGATAGCCTTCGTCAGTTTTTACTATGTCTCTGATTTCTTCGTAATAATTCCATCCAAACCTCTTATCCCAAATTTTATTACCAGCACTATCAATTTTAATCACCCAGTAATCGCCATCAGGGTCATACCTATTCTGACTCTTTTCACAAGCAACGTTTGATTTAGAATGACCACCAATAACAACCGAGCCATCTGTTTCCATTAATGCAGCATTAGCCCATTCCATGTCAGTACCACCTAATGTTTTTTCCCAAATTTTATTCCCTTGCTGGTCTAATTTTAAAACCCATATATCGCCTTCAGCAGTTTCTCCTCCGCAGTTGGGTACCATTTTGTTACCACTTGCATTGCTTTCAGCAAAGTCAGCAATATAAAGCAGGTTGCTGTCGGGAGTAAGATAAAATTTAGGTTTTGAATAATTTACTTCGCGTCTTGTGCCTCCATAAACCTTCTCCCAAACCTTGGTGAAGGTAGGGGTTTGGGAGAAGGAGTTAAGTGAGTGTATCAATGAGGCAACTATAATAATTGCTGCCTGTTTCATTGAATTACAAGTTTTAAATTTTGCTGTTGATTGTTTGCCGCTAAGCTGACAATATAAATGCCATTGCAAAGGTTGTTAATGGCTGAGAGAAAGTTAGTTTGATAAAAGCTATTTTGAGAATAGAGTAAATGCCCATTCAAATCGATTATCTGAATATTATTTGATTCACTAATATTTTTTGGTAGGTAATAACTGTTGGTTTCCTTTGAATACCACAAGCACTTATATGTTGATTCAGTATTTTCAAAAGTTCCTGTTTTAAATTTATTTCCTGAGGTCACTAACTTGTATGACATGTTGCTGTTATCAATGTCGTACCAACTGTATAAAAACACATGCGATTGCTCGCCTGCCACTGATATTATATCATGCTCATCATGAGCTGAACCTAAAATAGGCACCTGGTTGAAATCATAAATTGACTGTGAAGTGTAAGGCGTTCCATCACTATTATATGCATAAAGAGCCAAAGGGTAAATTCCCGTTCCGTCATTAGCATTAAAGGCTACAACAAAATGCTGTGATGTGATTGGATTGGTTGAACCGCTTTGCCGTTCGTAACTTACCACAGGTTTATAAAGAACATTGTTGTTGATTGCTGGCAGCTTGTAGTTGTTTGCATGATTAAACCATGCGTTATTACCATCAGTGTAAATATTATCTGTATTTATAAAGATTGAATTGGTTGCATCATAAAAATTGGTACGCCCATCAATATCGTAACTGCCATTAGCAACTGTGTAATCGCCATAGACTACCGTATAACCTTCCTGCAAGGTAGTACCTACATGGCGGTGGCGTGCTACACGCGGCCATGTAAAAATATGTCCTGAAACAGAGTTATAATAACCGGCAGTCAAGGATGATGAAAGGCTGTTATTGCAAACATTATTTTTCCTGATGATGTCATAAACAGCTACCTCATCATCATCGGTAATTACAGTTATAATGTAATCGGCTACAGAATTGGTTTCGTCAAATACGCCAATATCAGGCATCTTATAAGGCAATGGCAACAGGTTACTGCTATTATCAGTGAGTCGAGGCAGTAATACTCCCGGGTTGTAATTGCTGCAGATAACAGGCTCGTGAAAGGTATTAGACCAATTGCCTGCAACAATAAAACAATGCGAGTTGCTGTTGGTGCTTGCTTCATCCCACACTGCTGCAAAATGGTCTCTTTGGTCGCTATCAATATTTATGGCTGTTGCTATATTCGTTCCAAGTGTTATCTGTCCAATTTGCGCGGTAAAAGCAAAAGTATTGTTAGACACATCATACTCATAACATTCAAGATAGCTGAACCCATTTACACCATCGCTGTAAACCACCACGGCAAAGAACCTGTCCTCACGAAACAAAAGACAAACATCAGGGTCGAATGCATAAGGATTTAATGTGATGTACCCTGTTTGGGTATAGGGTGATGACAAGGAATTATCATAATAATGCCACATCAGTTGAGGTGCGCTGCCATCGCATACGGCCACATTCATTTTTACGTTATTGGCTCCGCTATTTATAGTTCCTGTTATGTAATCATTGCCGGTGTTCGAAACCCCTGTAGTAGAGGTTTGTGCATAAGTTTGGGTTGAAACCAATGTGGCTGCAACTCCAAGTTGCCCGTTGGACTTATTTACTATTGTTGTCATAACAAAAAATACGAGGAAACAGTAGTAAATGATTTGATTATTTCCGCGGGGGGGGGGCAAATATTTATCAACGCGCCCGGTGCGTTGTTCTGATTGTTGTTTTTACATTTCATTTGCTTTGTGTTTTTTGGAATTTAAATTAATGGTATTGGTATAAAAATTTTAAGTCTTAAAATTAACTGCTTTGTTTAAGCGCATTTATGGCTGTAGGTTTCAGCAGTGCAGCCACACCGCATCAGACGGCAGCAATAAAAAATAAAGTCCTGCATTGAAAATTTGCATTTCTATATTTGAAATAAAGTCTAAGGAAGTAGTGGTTGCAGTTTTGTGTTGCATCGCGTTTGATGCTTTAAAGTTTAATTATGCAAATTATAGTATAATGTTTGAAAGATTCAAGAGGAAACTATAATGCAACTTATTTTCAATTTGCAATTTTTCAAGCGTTTTTGATTGGAAAAACCTTGACAGAACAGAAATAGATATTCCGATTATTTTTATGATTTAATGTTTAGACATAATATTAATCGATGTACAAAAACATCAGCGCGCAATTAATAAAGAAAGAAGCTGAACGCCTTGGCTTTATGCATTGTGGTTTTTCGCGTGCTGAATTTCTGGAAGAAGAAGCACCTCGTTTAGAGCAATGGCTCACTAAAAACATGCAGGGAAAAATGAGTTACATGGAAAATTATTATGATAAGCGGCTTGACCCACGATTACTTGTTGATGGTGCAAAAAGTGTAATTTCGTTATTGCTCAACTATTACCCGCTCCTGACCAGCGTCCACGCTGTCAGTTTTCTGTAGTCTGAGTTTCCGCGCAATCCATTAATCCGCTAATAAAAAAAACCGCTCCAAAAAAATTTCCGAAACGGCTATGTAAGTTAGGGCGAACCCACATGCTCAACTATTTTGATTTTTTGACATAACCAACCTTTGGTTCATTTAATAAAGATGGTATAGAAATATCTTCATCAACCAGGTACCAATGTATTCCATAACCTGATGGTGATATCCGAAAATGTTTTTGCTCATCTTCAGTTGCGGCTGCCAGCCTTTTTGATATTTTATTTAAATCAAACGAATAGGTTTTTTCTTTTATCGTCAGCAAAAGCTTTTGCTTTTCAACAACTACTTTTAAATCCCCTCTCAGATAATTCATTTCCGGTTTCTGAATGTGTTCCATTGTTCAATTATATAATCAAAATTTTCAAATAATATTTTCCTCACTTCTCTTTTATCTCCTGGAGCCATTTTAAAAGTAAAAGATTCTTCAACTTCGAAAGTATCTTCATGTAACCAATATTTTGCCTCCATTTCTGCTTTTTCAACATGTATATGTACCGGCTCATTATTTTCATTTGCGTAAAAGAAAAATCTCCAGCCATTAATAAACAGTACTGTTGGCATGCAAGTTCAAATTTAATAAAAGAAAAATTTATCCATTTGGATTTTCTGTGCCTTTCACATTTCTTATTTCCACCTCAAAAGTAGAACTTTTAATTCTAACAAATTAACCTCATAAACTTTCCCAGCGCTGACCAGCGTCCACACTATTAGTTATCTGTAGTCTAAAAGTTTCCGTACAATATGCTAATCTAACTCATAGCAACAATCGCAATGCGGAGCATAAATCAATGCGGAAGTTTCTCCCTGAAATAACCATAGATCCAGGTTCCGGCTATTGCGCTTAGCAATGTTACTACAATTACTGTTGCACCTGTTCCAATCTGAGCAAACAAAGGACCCGGACATGCTCCTGTTATCGCCCATCCAAAACCAAAGAGCAATCCTCCATAAATTTGTCCTTTATTAAATGTTTTAGGATGAAATTCTATTACCTCACCATAAATGGTTTTAATATGGAATTTTTTGATTAACCAGACCGAAATAATCCCCACCATCACTGCACTTCCAATAACACCATACATATGGAACGACTGAAAGCGAAACATCTCCTGTATGCGAAACCAGCTGATGATTTCTGCTTTTACGAAAACTATTCCGAAGCCAATTCCGATAATTAAATATTTCAGGTTGTGATACCATTTATGATGCAAATGACTTTCGTTAATGCACATTGTATCCAACGAGCGCACCTCAAAATCTGCATTTTCTTCAACAACATTTTGTTCTGCTTCCTGTATCATGACTGCTTTGAATTTTAAAGTGAAAGAATTAATGGTAAAATAAGATTAGCCATGATGAAACCACCTATCATAAAACAACAGGTAGCTATAAGCGAAGGCCATTGTAATGTTGACAACCCCATTATGGCATGACCGCTTGTGCAACCACCTGCATAGCGGGTTCCAAATCCAACCAGTAAACCACCCACTACCATCATTAAAAAACCTTTAAGCGTAAACAACGACTGCCAGTTTAATACCTGTAGTGGAACCAAATTATTAAAGTCGGTTATACCATACCCTGCGAGTTCATTGGCAAGGTTTGCATTTACAATAACCGGATTTGGATTTGCCAAAAAACCGGCAGCCAAAATGCCGCCAAGAAAAATTCCGAAGACAAAAAATAAATTCCATACTTCTTTTTTCCAGTCATATTTAAAGAATGGAATATTAGCAGGCATACAAGCTGCACATACATGGCGCAACGATGAACTTATACCAAATGATTTATTTCCTACTATTAATAAAGTCGGAACAGTTAATCCTATTAGCGGACCCGCAACATACCATGGCCATGGTTGTTTTATCATTTCAATTATATTCATGTGTTTAAGATTGTTTTAATAAAATTTAATTATTGATTTTTTTCAATTTTCAACTTTGTATCGTATGCAATTTGATTTTGCAACATTGGCAACTCAATTTCCTTTATACTCACTATCAACACTTCTGAAAAATCTGAACTCATGCTCACATTAAGAACACCTTCAATTTCGCCAAGCTTACCGGTAACTGTATCCATGCAACCCGTACAGGTAATTCCTTTAAAGGTGTATAGATTTACTATTGACTTGGGATTCCTTTTCAACTCTATCCATAATTCTGTACCTGCTCTTGCTGCAAATGAATTATCACAACTTTGCATGCTTTTAAAATCAAATGCTGATTTAAACAGCCTTTCATATTCAACTTTGCTTCCTCCAAATGGCGGGCTTTTTTCAAAGTTCCGGTTGAATAATAAACCGGCCAATATTCCATTGTCGTTTAATAGCTGATGCATTTTCCAAACATATTTTTGACGCATGTATGGTGGTAATGCACAAAAAAATGTTTGCTCAATAATTAAATCATACTTCAGCTTATGCTCAAAGAAATCACTATGAACAATTTTAATATGGGCATTATTGGCAAATTTTTGTCGCAGTTTCTCAACCAGTAATGGCGCAATATCTATCAGTGTTATATTGGTGAATCCTTTTGATAAAAGGTATTCAGCTTCGTAGGAATTTCCGCAACCAGGAATTAAAATACTGGTGTTTTTATTTTCTATCGTATCAATATACTCCTTAATTGGCGGAGAAACTTCTCCTAAATCCCAACCGGTAGCATTTGATTGATACTGATCGTTCCAGTATTTTTCATCCAGTGGCCTTACACAACTCACCACACAACATTCAACTTCTTCCTTTTTTTCTTTTTGCATGTTCATTTTATACTGCCGGTTTATATTACTAATTTTTTAAAACCTTGCTTTGACATATAAAGTTTGTTTTCGGAATATTCGTTTTTGAAATTGCATTAAACCCACCGGCTACTTCGGTAAAATTTCTGAATCCCCGTGCCTGTAAAATTGATGCTGCAATCATACTGCGATACCCCCCGGCACAATGCATGTAAAAGTGCTCATCGGGATTAATATCCTTTATCCAATCGTTTATATAAGCTAATGGTTTGCTATATGCATCTTCAACATGCTCAGCTGCATATTCACTTTCTTTCCGCACATCAATTATTTTGCTTTTGCCTGATTTTATTTCTTCTGCAAATTGGTCAGCAGTAATTCTCCTGATAAGGTCGGTCTCCTTACCGGCATTTTTCCACGCAGCAAAGCCTCCTTTTAAATGACCGAGTATATTATCAAAGCCTACACGACTTAAACGCGTTACAGATTCTTCTTCCATATCAACATCAGTAACTAAAAGTATCGGTTGCTTCACATCAGCAATCATGGCACCAACCCAAGGAGCAAAATCACCATTAATTCCAATATTTATGGATTGAGGAATAAACTCTTTGGCAAAGTCGCCATTGGAACGTGTATCCAAAATCAATGCCCCGGTTTCTTCAGCAACCAATTCAAATTCATCAACCATTAGTGCTTTCATCCCCTGGTTAAAAACCTTATCAAAACTTTCGTAGCCTGTTTTATTCATGGTTACATTCATACCAAAATAAGCAGGAGGAGGCAATAAGCCCTCGGTTACTTCTTTTACAAATTCTGCTTCAGTCATATTAGCCCTTAAAGCATAATTGAATTGCTTTTGATTGCCTATGGTTGATACGGTTTCTTTACTCATGTTTTTACCACAGGCACTACCTGCTCCATGTGCAGGATAAACAATTACATCATCACTAAGTGTCATTACCTTATTACGCAAAGAATGATAAAGAGTGGCAGCTAACTGTTCCTGTGTCATTGATGCAGCTTTCTGAGCAAGATCTGGACGTCCGACATCTCCAATAAACAAAGTATCACCACTAAACAATGCATGCTCCTTTCCGCTTTCATCAATCAATAAATAGCAGCTGCTTTCCATGGTATGACCGGGTGTATGCAATACTTTTATTTTAACCTTTCCGATTTCAAACACCTGGTTATCGGCTGCAATAATTGCATCAAATGCCGGATTAGCCGTTGGACCATAAACAATCGGAGCCTTTGTTTTTTTACTCAGATCTAAATGACCACTAACAAAGTCAGCATGAAAATGTGTTTCAAAAATGTATTTGAGTTTTACACCATCACGCTGCAGCCTGTCCAAATAGGGTTGGGTTTCACGTAACGGGTCGATGATAGCTGCTTCGCCATTGGAAGTAATGTAATAAGCACCTTGTGCCAAACATCCGGTATAAATTTGCTCGATCTGCATAAACTTAATTTATAGTTTTAAATTATTTACGGGCACAAAATTACTATGACCCAGGCCTTTGATTGGTGATAAATGTCACTTAAGGCTAAATCTTTTATCAAAAAGCATTTACGAAATGCAATGTTGGCTTGCCTTATACAGATGACAGTTGTAGCTGTCGCACTGTTTTAATTTTTTATATTAAAGGGAAAAAACGGTAAGTGCGTTTCCTGTAATCTTCATACCCGGGAAATTGGCTGGTAAGTAAATATTCTTCATACCTCGATTTGAAATAAAATAAAATCCAGAGGGCAAAACCAACTCCGATTTTCCAACTACTCCCGTTATACAAGCCAAAATTCAATGAAGTAAAAATGATGCCTGAATATATAGGATGACGAATAAATTTGTAAAGTCCTGTTTGTATTAGTGTTCCATCCTTTTTTGGTGACGGAAACGGAGTAAGATTTTTATCCAGTTGTAAAATAGCAACAGCAATAACCAATAGGCCGATAATTGAAAAACCCAGGGCTATATATTGAAGAATAATATGTGGATGAAAAAAGAAGTCAGCTAATGGATACATATAAATAACAAAAAGCAATAGCTGAATACTTACAAACAGGAGGTCCTTTCGTGCAGGTATTTTCAATTTTTTGTAATTAGCCTGTTACCATTAATCGATTTAAAAATATTGATTTTACCGTACAGGTGTTATTTTATAATAGTCTCTTTGATAATTATGTAAATACCCATTATCAATACAAACCAACCAAATGCTGTTTTAAGTTTTGCACCCGAAACAAATTTTGCAATGTAATTTCCAATAAATATTCCAATTACTGACGCAAGGGTAAATCCACCAAGCAATGGCCAGTCAATTACTTCGCTGCCTTGAAGATCGCCTGTAAATCCGATTAACGACTTTGCTGCAATAATGAATAAAGAAGTTCCTACAGCCAGTTTCATGGGCATTTTTGCTAATAAAACCAAAGCCGGTATTATTAAAAATCCTCCGCCTGCTCCTACCAATCCGGTAAGAACACCAACTACAGCACCTTCAAGCAATATCATCGGGTAGTTATATCGCGCAGGTGCATTCTCATCTACATCTTTTACATTACCGGGGCGAATCATTGATATTGATGCCAGTATCATTACAACAGCAAATAATACCATTATGGCTATTGGCTTTGTAATTAATAAACTACCAATGCTGAATAATTCCTTTGGAATAGCAGGAACCAACCACAACCTGGTTGCATACACTGCAGCAATAGAGGGAATACCAAAAATCAGCGCTGTTTTAAAGTCAACCTTTTTTTGAAATGCATATTGCAAGCCGCCTACCAATGCAGTTGAACCAACTATAAATAATGAATAGGCTGTTGCAATAACAGGCTCCACAGTCATTACATAAACCAAAATAGGCACGGTAAGAATTGAACCTCCGCTGCCGATTAATCCTAATGATACTCCAACAAGAACGGCTAACAGGTAACCAAGAATTTCCATTTTATTTTACTAGAATTTAATGCCGCAAAATTAGGTTGTTAATAATAGCCATGGCGTGACCAAAGTTACACTTGTAGCATTTTTTGCTCTAATTCAATATAATTTCTATTGAGTTTAACCAGCCCGCGTTGTTCCATTTTTTTTAAAAGGCGAGATATTACTTCGCGGGTTGAATTTAAATCAGTTGCAATTTGTTGATGTGACAGATTGATGGTTCGCAGACTCGAATTTTTAGATTGTCGTTTCAAATAAAACTCTAAGCGTTCATCCATACTTCTGAATGCAACCTGGTCAATAACGGTAAGTAATTCTTCAAAACGGTTGCGATAAGTACTCACAACAAATGCATACCAGCTTTTATATTCAGCCATCCATTGTTCCATCATTTTTAAAGGAACATATAACAAAGTTGAATCTTCAACAGCAATTGCTGAAACCTGGCTCTTCTCTTCCTGTGCAGCACAAACCATTGAAACAGCGCAAGCCTGCCCGGGATTTAGATTGTACATAAAAAATTCCGCGTCCTCATCATCATTGCGATAAATTTTAATCATGCCTTCTAAAACCAAAATTGTATGTTTTATGTATTGACCTTTTCGCATCAACACATCACCTGCTTTCACCTGCTTGATTTCAGAATTCTTCTCAATTTTTTCCAGCAGTTCTTTATCAAATGACGGGAATAACTCTTTAAGGTTTTTCATCTAAGATTAATTTTAATTCAAGCCTGTTAAAAACAACTACGCAATATTATCAAAAGCAATTTGTCTTATATACAATTGTAAAAAAGCGGAAATTAATTTATTCAAAAAAAAACAGCATCACAATAAAGTAATGCTGCTCTTCTTACTTTTCATAAATAGCTATCCCTATGTACCTGGTATTACCATTGTAAAACATCTGCTTTTAATGCGCAACTGTAAACGAACTTGTAACAGGTTGCATATTATCACCTGTTATACGTACTATGTATCTTCCATTATCATAATTACGTACATCAAAAGTATTGCGATCAATATTTTTAATATTCATGGCATCTATTTGACGGCCGGTGATATCATAAACATATAATATTTCGGCTTGTCCGCTTAAATTGCCCAAGTCAATTGTAACAAAATCTGAAGAAGGATTTGGATACGTATTTTTTGCATCAAAAGGTGTGATGTCAGCAATTCCTGTTGGTCCGCTTGAAAGGAAATAGGATGCTCCACCGGTTGCCTGTGCACCAAGACTATCAGCGCTAATCTGGAGTAACATTGCTCCGGCACCATTTCTAACCCAATAGTAATTGGTAGTCTGAGATTGTGTTGGAGTACCAAATAGCGTGTACCCAAATCCAAAATCAGCATATGTTGAATCATAATTATGCTCTACATCTTTAATTCTTAAAGTTGAAGGATAAGTGCCATTGGGCAACTGTAAAGATCCATATCCATCGCCTGTAAAAGTTTGTTGAGTTACTTCTACAATGCGAAGGCTAAATCCTGTTACGGTAGTATCTACCTGAAGTCGTGCCGTATGAACCAAATTACTAGAATAAGTAAATGGAACCGGAACAAGCAGTCGTGCCGGATTATAATGTAATATGAAGCCACTTCCCGGATCAACTATGCCATCATTAAAAAATCCATTAACCATTTGACGTACTATAAATGTAACACCCGAGCCACTAAGTATTACAATGTTAGAACCCGGAAATTGTACAGCGTAAGGTGTGCCGGCAGCATTAAGAAATGTCGTGGTGTCCTGCTGATTATTTTGAAGTGATGCATAGTTCCACGTTTGGAAAACTTGCATCATCCGGCAGGTATTGCACCTGTGTAACCAGTATCCTGCGCGTTAATCCAAATTGAATTTGGAGTTGGCAAGTCGCCTTGAACAATTGTTATTTGTGCTGATAGCACAAGAGGTGCAGTTGTAAGTAAGGTAAGTAGGATTTTTTTCATTTGATATGTAGTTTAAATTTTCATCAAAATTATCACAAGTTCCTGAATTCAATTATGAATTATAATTATATTTTTTAACAGAAAAACAACCTAAATATCATGCTGGAATTGAAATTGACAGGAATCAATAATTAATATGATAAAGATCAGTAAATAAAAGATATCAATCTCTTTTTTTTGTTAGCGCAAAAATTAAAAACTCACTTCATATGAAAAACAAGATTGTAATCACCACTTTAGCAAGTGCACTGATGATATTTGCTTCCTGCAATGCACCATCAGGCGAATCGCAAAACAATACTGCTGCAACTACTGAAGCTGCTCCTGCAGCAGGAGGCCAGGAAAGTGTTCAGGATGATGTTTCGCAAAAAGACATCGTAAAAATTGCAGTTGGATCAGCAGACCATACTACCCTGGTAACAGCATTAAAAGCCGCTGAATTAGTAAATGACCTGGCTAATGCAGGACCATTCACTGTTTTTGCTCCTACCAATGAAGCGTTTGCTAAATTACCTGCAGGCACAGTTGAAGACCTGCTAAAACCAGAAAAGAAAGAAGCCCTGCAAAACATTTTACAATATCACGTTGCTGTTGCTGTTTTTAAACCAGAGTCGTTTACCGATGGACAGGTATTAGGAATGGTAAATGGTGACAATGCTACTATCACTGTTAAAGATGGAAAAGTGCAGATTAATGGTGCTAATATTATTGCTTCAGTTCCGGCTTCAAATGGTATTGTACATGTTATTGATGCTGTATTGCTTCCACCTACCAAGAATTAATCGGATAAAATTGTTTTGATGTTTAATGTAGCCAGGCCTGTTTGGTAAGCAGGCCTTTTTTATTGCCCCATATTCACCATTTAATTGCAGGTTAACCTTTTTTCAATTACTGTCTGACATTCATCATTGGCTAATGGTATATGGCAGGTTAACTTTGATTAAAAATTATAAGGTGGAAAAAAGCAGAATAATTTTACTCCTGATTTTTTCGGTTTTAGTAGGTCTGGCTGGCTGTAAAAAATCAGATGATTCTAAGCCGGTAATAGCAAGTACCGAGATAACGCTTGGATTTAAGGTTGATAACAACAACCTGTTATTTGATACCATCAATTATTTTAATGCTGCAGGAAATAATTATAGTGTATCGCGCTTAACATTCTATGTTTCGGCTTTTGAATTTGAATATGAAGACGGTACTATTTATAAATCAGATAAAGTATTCCTTGTTGATGGAAAATCAAATGCTAATACAGTATTATCATTTGCCGACTTAGCTTCAGGAACATACAAACACCTGAAATTCCTGGTTGGCCTTGATAGTTTACACAACATCGAAAACGGTCTGCCTAATACTATGGAAAATGAAAATATGGTATGGCCAACAACCATGGGCGGTGGTTATCACTTTTTAAAGCTGGAAGGTAATTTTAAGGACCAGGTCAATACTTTTGGATATGCAATGCACCTGGGCTTAAATCGAAATTGTGTTATGATTAACATTGATAAAAGCTTTACCCTGCAGGCTCCAACCGGAAAAATAAACCTTGCAATGAACATTAATGAATGGTTTGTAAATCCATATGTGTATGATTTTAATACTGATGGAAATTACTCCATGACTGATAGTGCAGCGATGGCAAAACTTTCAAAAAACGGAAGTGATGTGTTTACCCTTAATTAAGTATTGAAATGAAAAAGCTTTCGATAATTATTTTAATAACTGCAATAATAATTGCAGTTGGCTCGTGTAAAAAAAACAATGAAGAAAATGTACCGGCTGTTTATACTCCAACGCCATTAACTATCAATATACCATCTAACCTTCCAATAATGGTTATTCCTTCTGATAATCCAACTACTGTTGAAGGAGTTGAATTGGGTCGCAGATTATATTACGATAGCCTACTGCATCCTGATCATAAAATGGCATGCGCTTCATGCCATGTACAGTCAGCAGGTTTTACCACTCAAGGAACCAATGTGATTCCTCACATCAACTTAGGTTTTAGTAATAAATTTTTATGGAATGGTGCTGTGCAGGGTTCGCTTGAAGATGCTATGTTATTTGAAGTAAAGGATTTTTTTAAAACGGATATCAGCAAATTGCAAAACAGTACTGTGTATCCTGAAATGTTTAATAAAGCATTTGGCAGCAATGTAATTAGTGAGCAGAAATGTGCATATGCTTTGGCACAATTTCTCAGAACTATGGTTTCAGGAAATTCGAAATTTGATAAATTTAAACGCAATGAGCTTGTTTTAAATCTTGAAGAATTAAAAGGCTGGATGATTTTTTTCACTGAGCAGGGAGATTGTTTTCACTGTCATTCGTTATCATTAATGACCGATGGCAACTTACATAACATCGGGCTCGATTCCGTATTTACGGGTTCAAATGCAGGTTACTATAACGTATCAAACAACCCGGCTGATTTAGGCAAATTCAAAACACCTTCGCTGCGAAACTGCGGCATACGTACCTCGTTTATGCATGACGGACGTTTTCATACATTGGATGAAGTGATTGAACATTATAATAGCTATGTGAAAATTTCTCCCTCCGTTGATCCTATAATGACAAAACCGGGAAAGCTAAACGGGCTTCAACTTACTGATGAAGATAAAAAGAACCTCAAAGCATTTTTACTTACACTAACAGACAGTGTATATTTAAGCAACTCTGCTTTTTCCAGCCCGTTTTAACTTTATACGAGTATTAAATTGATGAAAAAAATTAAACGCGCTTGATATTGGCACCAAGTGCATTTAAGCGTTCATCTATCCGTTCATAACCTCGGTCAATTTGTTCAATGTTATGAATCACACTTTTTCCTTTTGCAGATAATGCGGCAATCAAAAGTGCAACACCTGCGCGGATATCAGGCGAAGTCATATTAATACCCCGTAAAGAATATTTTCTATTGAGACCAATTACAGTTGCGCGATGTGGGTCACATAAAATTATTTGCGCGCCCATATCAATCAGCTTATCCACAAAAAACAATCTGCTCTCAAACATTTTCTGATGTATAAGTACAGTTCCATTGGCTTGTGTGGCTGTTACCAATAGTACACTCAACAAATCAGGAGTTAAACCCGGCCAAATAGCATCAGCAATGGTTAAAATTGAGCCGTCAATAAATGTATCAATTTCATAATGCGTTTGTGCAGGTATATAAATATCATCACCCCTGAACTCCATTTTTATACCCAGCCGCTGAAAAGTAGAAGGAATAATGCCCAGGTGTTGTAATCCTACATTCTTGATGGTCAGTTCAGATTGCGTCATTGCAGCAAGCCCTATAAAGCTTCCAATCTCAATCATATCAGGTAACATCCGGTGCGAACAACCTTTCAGAGAAGTAACACCTTCAATAGTTAAAAGATTAGAACCAATGCCGGTAATTTTTGCACCCATGCTGTTGAGCATCCGGCATAGCTGTTGCAGATAGGGTTCGCAGGCTGCATTATAAATGGTGGTTATACCCTCGGCAAGCACTGCAGCCATTACAATATTGGCAGTTCCTGTTACCGATGCTTCATCAAGAAGCATATAGGCTCCTTTTAACCTTGCTGCTTCAACGGTGAAAAAATTCTCTGACGCGTCAAAATTGAATTTTGCACCTAGATTTTGAAAACCTATGAAATGGGTGTCAAGCCTTCTGCGACCAATTTTATCTCCACCAGGTTTGGGAATATTTGCTTTGCCAAATCTTGCCAGGAGTGGACCCACTATCATGATTGAGCCACGGAGTGCGCCTGCTAATTTTGCAAACTCTTTGGTTTCAAGATAACCCATATCAACCGATGATGCTTCAAAAGTCCAGGTATGATCACCGGTTTGATCTACCTTTACCCCCATTTTACCAAGAAGGCTTATTAGTTTATTTACGTCAACAATATCCGGTATGTTGCTAATGGTTACCTTTTCATTCGTAAGCAATACAGCACTGATAATTTGTAATGCCTCATTTTTTGCTCCCTGCGGAACTATTTCACCTTTAAGTTGCGCACCGCCTGCTATTTCAAAACTTCCATTCATATATGATATGTTACCTGATGGTTGTAGAATTAAACATTGAATTACTGATGTAAAAAAATAGTATTAAACAGTATCGATTAAGCAGCTTGAGAAAACTTTTCAACGTACTTATAAAAAAAAAAACGAAGCTAATTGCTTCGTTTACCCTTTTACTTTTTCTTCTTCTTCTTCTGGTTGTTCTGCTTCTTTTTCTGCGAACCCTTTTTCTTTTTAAGAGGCTCTTCCTTTGGTCTCATTTCAAAAGTATCAGCCAGACGAATAGTATCTTTAATATCTATTTTACCATTGCTTAATTCTTTCAACTGATCCAGTATTAATTCATTCTCCACGGTTTCGCGATTCCAGTGCAGGTATTGCATTTTCATAAAGTTGGCAACATCATTTACCAATGCATCTTTTGTATCGCCTTCGTCAAGCTTTGCAATTTCTTTAATCATGTTCTGCATCACTTTTCCATAATGCTTGTAAACAATCTTATTGGCCGGGTAACCAATTCGTTTTGGTTTAACCTCAATCGTATCGGGAGATGGCTTTGGGTAAGGAGAATCAACATCAAGCTGAAAATTGGAAATCACAAAGAGGTGATCCCACAGCTTATGTTTAAAATCAACGATATCGCGTAAATGAGGATTAAGTGTACCCATTACGTTTACAATTGCCTGTGCCAGGCGGTTACGTTCTTCTTTGTCTTTAATCGTACAGGCATATTCTACCATTTTCTGAATATGTCTTCCATACTCAGGCATCACTAAATGATTGAGCTGTGTATTGTATTCCATTTGATTTGACTTGTGTGCTATTTTCAATTTATTAATTTGATTTTTAAATTATTTAAAAGGCTTTTGAATTTACTGCTGTTTTTTATCCGGCATTTACTTTTAGTTAAACTTAATTACTACTGTAAAAATAAGGGGAGATTTTTGCCGGTGTTATTAGCATCAGGGGCAGCAAATGTAATATTATAGCTGAATATATGCAGTAAATACGATAAACTGTACAATGACTAACCTATAATTTTTAGTTTGGCAAATTTGAGTAAAAGCTGCTTTTGCCCTTCACCGGCAAAGAAAATTGTACATTTTGTATCCGGAAATTTACCTTCAATACTGATAACTTTTCCTTTACCAAACCGTGCATGCTCCACTTCCATGCCTGTTGTAATCAGGTTAGGATCGTCACCAATAAAATCATCAGTATTTGTTGGTTTGCCGCCTGATGTGGATTTAAGGCTTGAAACCTTTTTAAATTTTGAAGGTAATGAAGTTGGTGGTGATGCGGCAGGCTTAACTGCCCCAGTTGACCTTGATGGAGTTTTGAGATTAAATGAGCTTCGGCCGAAATCTGGCTGCCAGGTATCCTCCATGTCATCATTTACAGCTTTGCGTTTAAAATAATTTACCTCGGTAAATTCTTCTGCTATTTCTTCAAGAAAACGCGAAGGCTCGCACCCCATTAAATTGCCATAACGGTAACGTGAAATGGCATGGCTTAGAAATAATTTTTTTTCCGCTCTTGTAATTGCAACATAAAACAACCTCCGTTCTTCTTCCAGTTCTGCCCTGCTTTGCATAGCCATCATGCTTGGAAATAAATTTTCTTCAAGACCCGTAACAAATACAAATTTAAATTCAAGACCTTTTGCCGAGTGTATGGTCATTAATGAAACTTTATCAGGATCATCATCACCCGATTTATTATCGGCATCAGTAAGCAACGCAATGTCCTGCATATAATAAGCAAGGGTACGTCCGGGTTTATCACTATCAGTTTCCTTACTTCCATTAGCAGCTTCTGTCTCAAACTTTAATTGGTCATAAAAAAACTTGTTCTCTTCATTTTCATTTTCAGGTTTATCACCTTCATTGAACACTTCTTCCTCCCATTCAAATCCTGGTGCAGGAACTCCACTCTCACCCGTATCAACAAACTCCTTAATACCGTTCAACAACTCCTGCAGGTTTTCATAATGCGAAATTCCTTCCGGTGTCCGGTCAGCATACAGGTCTTTTAATAAGCCCGATTGAGAAGCTATATGGCTGGCTGCATCATAAGCGTTTTTTGTTTTGGCAACCACACCAAAACTTTTAATCATAGCAGCAAAATCAAGTATGCGCTGGCGTGTAGGCGCATTTATATCCATGCAATATTGATGAACACGCTCAATTATTTCCCAAAGAGATTTTTCATTTTTATCGGCCGCAACAACAAGTCGGTCTAAACTTGTTTTACCAATTTCGCGTTTGGGATAATTGATAATTCGTTTAAGAGCCTCTTCATCATTATTATTTAGGGTAAGACGGAAGTAAGCCAGTAAATCTTTAATTTCCTTGCGTGCATAAAAACTCAATCCTCCATAAATCCGGTACGGAATTCCCATTCTCCTTAATGCTTCCTCCATTGAACGCGACTGAGCATTGGTTCGGTACAAAATGGCAAAGTCGCTGTTACTCAATTGACCCTCCATTTTTTCTTTAAATATGGTGTTAGCCACCAGGCTGCCTTCCTCATTATCACTCATGGCACGCAACAGCTGAATTTTATCACCTTCAGCATTATCAGTCCAGACTTTTTTCTCCAGCTGGTTGCGGTTTTTTGCAATCACACTATTTGCAGCATTTACAATATTCTGGGTGCTGCGGTAATTCTGCTCCAGCTTAAATTTCTTCAGATCAGGGTAATCTTTTTCAAAACTAAGTATGTTCTGAATGTTAGCACCGCGAAATGCATAAATACTTTGTGCATCATCACCAACAACACAAATATTTTCATGCTGGGCAGCAAGTTTCCGCACAATCTTATACTGTGCCCAGTTGGTGTCCTGAAACTCATCCACCAAAACATACTTAAACCTGTTTTGGTATTTGTGCAATACCTCCGGGAATCGAATCAGCAAATCGTGTGTGTTAAAGAGTAAGTCGTCAAAATCCATCGCCCCTGCTTTGAAGCAACGTTTGCTGTATAGTTCAAATAGTAAAGCAAGCTTTGGTTTACCACTTTGGGTGTCTTCATTCACTAGCTCTGTATTATCCTGGTAATGCTGCCAATTGAATAAATTATTTTTCGCAGATGATATCCTGCTAAGCACAAGGTTCGGTTTATAAATTTTATCATCCAATCCCTGTTCCTTAATAATATCACGAATCAGGCTCTTACTGTCATCCGTATCGTAAATGGTAAAATTTGCAGGATAGCCAATCTTGGGAGCTTCTACGCGCAACACCCTTGCAAAAACACTGTGGAATGTACCCATGTACAGATTTCGTGCTTCTGTACCCGCAAGTTTTTCTATACGGTTTTTCATTTCACGGGCTGCCTTATTGGTAAAAGTAAGCGCCAGTATATTAAAGGGGTCAACACCATTTTGCAACAGATACGCAATGCGATAAGTAAGCACCCTGGTTTTACCCGAACCTGCACCTGCAATAATCATTACAGGTCCATTGGTTTGCACTACTGCCTGTTGCTGTGGCTCATTTAATTCACTTAAAAAATCTTTCATCAGTTAATTGGCACCGTAGCTTAAAACAAAATTTATATGCGATACGTCCTTCGGGTTATGATTGCTACTACCAAAATGCCGGGACAGCTTTAAAAAACGCTTCAAAAATAATCACATTGTAACTAATTTATAATGCAAAGCTACAGTGTTTTCAACAAAACATACTGTTTGCTATAGTTTCAATTTATTCTATACATTGGCAACCTTTAAAAATTAATCAACAAATCAAATGAATATGTTTATGAAATCAACAGGACTATTGATTGCCGGCCTCATGTTAGTTTCTATCGGTTATGCACAACAAAACACCGAACCACCAAGCACTATGCCGGCAAATGACAAAACACCACCGTTAACTGCGGCAAAACCAATGGCTGTGACAACCGATACTATGCCCCACAGCCTTAAAGTTTATAACCGGGCCATGTTATTTGGCGATTACCAGGTTGCCAAATCTGCGTTGTTCAGCCTTATTGTAGATAACCCCGAGCGGGTTGATTATATTGATTCGCTTTCGCGGATTTATTTCGGTTTAGGTGCTTATCCGCAAAGCTTGCTTGCAGCTAAAATTGTTCTCGAAAAGCAGCCTAAAAATCTTGAAATGCTTGAATTAAGCGCAATATCACAGGATGCACTAGGTAATAAAAAGGAAGCTCTGGAAGCCTATGAGCAACTTTATCCGTTAACAAAAAATCTTAATCATGCTTACCAGATTGCTGTTTTACAATATTCGCTGCAACGCTATGGAGAATGTACTACTACAACTGACAAAATTCTATCTGATGAAAATGCAGGTAAACAGAAAATCGGAATAAATGTTGATCAAACCAATTCGCAACAGGTTCCGCTTACTGCAGCAGTGCATAATTTACGAGGTGTTATGTTTAAAGAGATGAACCAGGCGGATAAAGCAAAAAGCGAATTTGAAGCAGCTTTAAAAGAAGCTCCTGATTTTGCTCTTGCAAAAAGTAATATGGAAGCACTTAGCAAACCTGCAGCTGAACCTGAAAAAGAAGAAAAGAGTAAAAAGAAAAAATAAGCACATTCAAAAAATGGAAGGCCCTGTTACATAGAACAGGGCTTTTCATTTTAAATGAATCTTTATTCAATTGTTTAATCTGTCGCTTAACAAATTTGCAATTGAAAAATTAAAATAATGAATGGAATTATTTTTAAATTTCAAACGGTAACGAAAAAGCAACTTATACTAACAACCGAATAAAGTAATTATTTCATTTGTTGCAACTCGAATTCTTAACCATTAATTATTAATAATCAAACAATGGAAAATAAACCGGCTTTGGTAAAATGCCCCAATTGCGGAAACGAATTTTCAGCTGAAATGGCAATTGCAAATCATTTAAGACAGCAGTTACAACAGGAGTTTCAGCAAAAAACCAACGAACAAGTTGAATCGCTGAAAAAACAACAGCTTGAAATTGAAAAAGAAAAGGAGCGCGTTGAAAAATGGAAAGCTGATGAAGCTGAGCTCATCAGAAAAAAACTTGAAGCGGAACGCGAAAAACTTACTGATGAGTTAAAACAAAAAGCTGCCGCTGAATTTGCATTGCAAATGGATGCTCTTAAAACAGAAAACGAAAAGCAAGCAGGAAAACTAAAAGACCTGCAGCAAAAAGAACTTGAGTTTGTGCAAAAGATGAAGGAAATAAATGCGCGCGAAGAATTGCTTGAGCTTGAATTTCAAAAGAAAATTATTTCACGCGAAGCAGAAATTAAACAGGAAGCTGAACGATTTGCAGGAGAAAAAGCTGAACTGCAGTTAAAGCAAAAGGAAAATGAAATTAAAAGAAAACAGGAAGAACTTGACCTGGTAATAGAACGCAGAACATTGGAAGCAGCTGAAAAAGTTAGACAGGAAGAACAGCTTAAAAATGCCGAGCTATCCAAGCAACTTGATGACCAGAAGAAACTAATTGAAGAAATGCGAAAAAAATCTGAACAGGGAAGCATGCAGCTGCAAGGTGAAGTTCAGGAATTGCAGATTGAACAAATTCTGAAAAACCTTTTTCCTTCTGACCGAATTGAAGAAGTAGGCAAAGGTGTACGTGGTGCTGACTGCATTCAGGTTGTGCTAAACAACCTAGGTAAAGAATGCGGAAAAATTATTTATGAAAGTAAGCGTACAAAGGCTTTCAGTAATGAGTGGATATTGAAACTGAAGGAAGATATGCGTAATGTCAATGCGGGCATTGCAGTAATAGTTACTGAAGCCTTACCAAAAGATCATTTGCGATTTACATTTATGGATGGGGTTTGGATATGCACCTTTGCAGAATTAAAAAGCGTGGCCATGATTCTTCGTGATAGTTTGGAACGCATAAGCCAGGCAGTTTCATCTCAGGAAAACAAAGGTGATAAAATGCAAATGCTTTACGATTATCTTACCGGCAATGAATTCAGGCAGCGTATTGAAGGTATAATGGAAGGATTTAATTCCATGCAAGATGACTTAATGAAAGAAAGAAAAGTTTTAACTGCTCAATGGGAAAAGCGTCAAAAACAATTGGATAAAGTTCTGCAAAACACCATTGCCATGTTTGGATCGGTTAAGGGAATTGCAGGTGGAGCTGTTCAGGAAATTAAAGGTCTTGAACTTGATGATGATAAGCTTTTGTTTTAATGATTACCTATTGTCTTTTTTTAAGGCTACTTAATTGAACTTTTTTCTTCTCAAAAATCTTTTTTTTGCCAGAGGTAAATATGTGGCATTTTATATTCAACCAGGTTAAAATCAGCTTACTAAATATTTGAAGTTGTACACTTTTTAATACATTACACCCAATATTGAATTGCTTGCGCTAACCTTTTGTTATGCATCCCGAATTAAACAAAGAAGAGATTATTAGTTATTATGATAATTGCCAGGTTGACTATGAACTGGTATGGCATCTCAGTACAAAAATGTGCATGCATTATGGCTTTTGGGATAATACAACAGCCAACCTTCGGGAGGCACTTGTAAACATGAACCGAAAAGTTGCAGAATATGTAGCTATTAATAACGGTGATTATGTGTTGGATGCCGGATGTGGCGTTGGTGGTTCTTCTATCTTTCTTGCAAATAATTATAACTGCACTACCAAAGGTATAACACTTAGTGATAAACAGGTTGCAACCTGCCGAAATAATGCCCTTAAACACGGTGCGTCTGAGAAGTGTTCATTCGAAGTACAAAGTTATCTGTCAACTAATTTTCCTGATAATACTTTTGATGTAGTTTGGGGAATTGAAAGTGTATGCTATGCTTATGATAAGGCTGATTTTTTAAAAGAAGCATATCGGATTCTTAAACCTGGCGGACGTGTAGTTGTGGCAGATTTTTTCAGTACAAAAATTGCTGATGATTCTCCTGAAGCTGCATTGATGAATAAATGGACCGACACCTGGGCCATTAAAGCATATGCAGAAGAAGAAGAGTTTTGGAATAAACTTCATCAGGCAGGTTTTACCGCATGCAAAAAGCAGGATGTAACCATGCATGTAATAAAAAGTATCAGAAGATTATACCTGAGTTTTTTTCCCGGGTTACCAATAACCTACATTTCTCAGGTATTGGGAATCAGAAATAAAATTCAAACTGCTAATACCTGGTCTACTTATTATCAATACAAAGCTTACAAAAAACAATTGTGGAAATATTTATTCTTTAGCGGTAAAAAATAAATTTAAAGAGAATTAAAATATGGCATTTAACCCAACCGAATTTAGCCGGCCTGACTTTGACACCTGGTTTGCCTCCTACCGATATAAGCAAGATGACTATGCAGATGATGTGGCAATTGAAATTGTAAAATCGCCACACTATGCTGAAGTTTTTGCAGAATGGGCAAAGATTCAGAATAACAATGACAAGGTGAATTTTCAAATTCCCAAAGCCGCAGGATCAGGTTACAGCCCGTGCCTGCTGTGCCTTAGTGATGAAAAACACAACCTCCTTAATGAAAAACTGAACACCTACTTCAGAAGCACAGCTGTTGCTGATTTTATGAATAAGCATATTGAAACGGTAAAACGTGGATGCGAGTTCTTTAATATTTACAATGCCAGCGCAACACTTGCCCTTGTAACACGATCGCTGCTTAAACAATATGCTGCATATAATGCTACCAATGTGCTGATGTTTACAAAGATGATTAAAGATGCACCCAACAGGCGCATTTTGGAAAGCATGCGCTTTGTTCGTGATGTAATGGCAATTGACGGCTATGATCCGGGAGGCAGGGGTGTAAGAAATATTCAAAAACTCAGGTTGGTTCATGCCGTAATACGTGCGCGCATTAATTCAGGAAAATACGACCGGTTGCAATACATAAAGGACATTTCAGCTTATGTAGCAAAAGTAGCTACGTCTGTTAATGTAAAAGAAGCGCAATCAGATGCAACAGGATTAGCGCAAATTGCAACCAGGCTTACCAATCTTTCAAAATACCTGAATGATAAAGTAACTGAGATTGAAAATTTTAATAAAGCAAGGAAAGATAAAAATAACCCTCGCAACATTAGTCAGCGTGCTGATGATTTGCAGCGTTCTATTAATTATCTTTTAGAAGTGCAGAAAAAAATTTATGATGAAGCACAAATAATTGAAGAGGACGCCAGGCCATACAATGAAATCACATTTTTAATAGACAAAGATGTGGATACTACCCTTCCGCATCTAGTGAATGATCTTGAGCGATATGCCAAGCAAATTGAATGGAATGAGCAAGAATGGGGCCTGCCAATCAACCAGCAGGATATGATTTTTGCTATTCACACTTTCAGTGTTGAAGTTATTGACGGCTTAATAGCATCAGGTGAAGATTTAAAGCCCGAAGAGATAGAAGATTATTATTTAACCTGGCACTATATAGGTCATTGCCTTGGAGTGTTGGATGAGATTAATCCTGACAAGTATGAAACAGGAAAAAAAATGCAGCAGTTAATTTACAAAAAGGAATTTACTGAGTACAATCCAAATGGCGATGCTTTATCACTACCGCTACTTCGCTTTCTTAAATCTATTTTACCGTTTAACAGCGGGCCGCAGGTACGCGCTGTTATTGCCAACTATAATGACAAAGAGGATTTCCAGATATTTAAATATAACCTAAAAATTGATATGGACGATATTGACGAGTTCAATCTCTT
Source organism: Bacteroidia bacterium (assembly GCA_044230205.1). Classification (GTDB taxonomy): domain Bacteria; phylum Bacteroidota; class Bacteroidia; order AKYH767-A; family OLB10; genus JAEUTH01. The sequence goes on along the minus strand of JBGARN010000017.1, from coordinate 12,674 downwards.
CCGGTTAAAACGTGCAACTATGTTGTTAAGAATTGTAGTAGCAATCCGCCAGTTGTTCCGTTCACGTGATCCTAAATATAGGTATAGTTCATTTATTCTTAAACACCTTGGCATTGTTGATCAGTTAGACAGTACTTTAAGCCCGGCTGCGCGAAATAATGCTTTTGGTGCAGCCTTTAGCGGTACTGACGCTGAAGGTGAGTTTAAAGCTGAAACTGAAAAGGAGAAAAAGAGTTTTCCGCTTATTGTAATTAAATCCATTTTATCCAAAATCGGAAAAGACATAAAGAAACTTTTTTCCGGAAAGAAATAATTTCCGGAATGTTAATATTGTAGAATGAAATCAATAGAACAACTGAATTGGGAAAGCAAACAATTTGAATCATGGTTTGCCGGCTACCGGCTAATTCAGGATGAATATGCTGATTCAGTTGCCCAGGCAATCATTACATCACCTGATAAAATGCTGGTATATCCAGCGTTAGCCTCTATTGTGAAGAATGATGATGTTGTTACGCAGGAAACATTTGATAGGATTAAAGCCTGGCAGGTTCAAAAGCAATCAACAACCACAACAAACAATGATAAACTGATTGCATTACTGAACAACTATTTTAACGATAATAGTGAGGTAAAGCAATTTAGTATAACCAATGAAGAAAAAAAGATTCTTCAGGATGCAGCAATGATATTTAATGCCCGCATTGTTGAATGTACGCTAATCCTGGCGGTACGATCATTACTAAAACAATATGCCGCTTACAATGCAACTCAGGTATTGGCAAGTACAAAAATGCTTTCTGATTTTCCGCATCGGAGGATACTGGCTACCATGCAGTTTGTGCTTGATGTAATGGCTCCCAATGCTTTTGATCCAGAAGGTTCAGGTTTTCGATCTATTCAGAAATTACGCCTGGTGCATGCAATGATTCGGGCACGTATTAACGATCAGTCGGCTGAAGATTCAGGGAATACTTCTATTAAAGGCGATATGCAAATCAGTACTAAATTCTGGGGTGGTAAAGAATGGAATGAGATGGAATTTGGCAAGCCCATTAACCAGCAGGATATGATCTTTGCTGTGCATACGTTTAGTGTAGAAGTTATTGAAGGTTTAATTGAAAGTGGTGAAGATGTCGATAGCCGGGAAATTGAAACCTACTATATGGCCTGGCATATCATCGGAAGGATGCTTGGTGTAAAACCAGAGATTAATCCTTTTAAGTACAGCGAAGGAAAAGCACTGCAGCAAAAAATTTATGATGTGCAATTTAATCCGGTGAATAAAAATGGTCAGCCCATATCTAATCCTATTGCCCCTGCTCTTGCATTACCATTAATTGAATTTATTAAAGAGTTTGCCAGGCTGCCTAAGGTTTCATATGTATATGCTATTATCAAAAGATTTAATAACGATGTTGATGAAAAGTTCTTCGAAAACAAATTAGCTATTCCGCTGAGTAATTTAAGCCGGAGGTTTGAGTGGCTGGTGATTATTGCAGATAAATTACAGGATTTTGCTTTTGATTTTTGGTCATTAATAAGATACTTTAAAATACGGGATAAGAACATAAAACTTGCCGGCCGAATGCATAACATGATGCAAGCCATAGTGGACTCGCAGTCAACCTGGGGCACCAAACATTTCAGACCGAATGACGGATTTGGAATGCAGGCTGGCAAAGAAGACGAAGCTAAAATGAAAGCCGGAAGGCCTTCACTTTTTAAAATTGCTATAAAAGCCTTCATTACTGATAAAGATATTTATTAAATCAATAAGACATGAAACGTCAACTGATACAGGAAAGCGATGAGACTCTCATTTATCTCGAAACGGATAAACAGCAGAAGTGCATCCGCAAGATACTGAGATCAGATTCACCTGATCCTGATCTGATCCTGCGTTTCAATAACGAGTATGATACCACCAAAAATATTGACATCCCTGGTATCAGAAAAGCAATTTCGCTTACCAAAGAGGATAACCGCCTCATGCTTACACTTGAGTATATTGAAGGTGTTACAGTAAACGAGGCCTTCATTGGTAAAAACAAACCCCTTGAAGAGGTTCTTAACCTGTTTATTCAGGTTGCCGAAATACTTGGAAAACTTCACGTTAAAGGTATTATTCATAAAGACATCAATGGCCATAATATCATCTGGAATGAGAAAGAAAATTATGCCAGCATAATTGACCTTGGTATCTGCACTCGTATTGACATGGTAAGTAATAACATGATCAATCCTGAAAAAATAAAGGGAACTATTACTCACATGTCACCCGAGCAAACCGGAAGGGTAAACAGGATAATTGATAACCGAAGTGATTTATATTCATTAGGCATTACCATGTTCCAGGTGCTTACGGGTAAGCTGCCTTTTGAATCTAATGATTCACTTGAACTCGTGCATTTTCATATTGCAAAGATGCCTCCTCTGGTACATGAGCTAAATGAAGCTGTTCCTGAAATGATTTCGAAAATTGTGGCAAAGCTGCTGGCAAAAAATGCCGAAGATCGCTATCAGACAGCTTTTGGTTTAAAATACGATCTGGTAAAATGTTTTGAATACATATCGAAGTCCGAAAAAATTAAAGAGTTTAAAATTGGCTATGCCGACTTTTCAGGCAAATTTAAAATTCCACAAAAACTTTATGGACGCGATGAAGAATTAAAAACACTGCTTAAATCGTTTGACCGTGTAAGCAAAGGAAGCACTGAATTATTTTTGGTTTCTGGTTATTCAGGAGTTGGGAAATCGGTTCTTATTAACGAGCTGTATAAACCTATTACAGAACACCGGGGCTATTTTGTAACCGGTAAATTTGACCAGTATCAGCGTAACATTCCCTACTACGCCATTATACATGCTTTTACAGAATTCAGCCAGTTATTACTTACCGAGCGAAAAGAAAATCTTGAAAAATGGAAAAATAGCATTCTCGAAAACATTGGCGGAAATGGAAAGATCCTAACCGATCTCATTCCGGGATTAGAAAAAATAATCGGAAAACAACCTGAAGTTGCTAAACTGGAAGCACAGGAAGCACTTAATCGCTTCAATATTGTATTTGCAAACTTCATTAAATCTATCAGCACCGCTGATCATCCATTTGTTTTGTTTATTGATGATTTGCAATGGGCCGATGTTGGTTCACTTAATTTAATTAAAACTCTAATTACAAATACCGGAAATCCTTACCTGCTTGTAATTGGAGCTTACCGCAACAATGAAGTGGGTGCCGGGCATCCGTTAATCAGTATCATAGAAGAAGCAACCAAGGAAAAAGCAAGGATTAGTACAATTGAACTTAAACCTTTATTGGAGGAACATTTATTCCAGATAATTAAGGAATCATTATTAATTGAAGACGAACCGGCACACAAACTAACCCATACTGTATTTTCAAAAACGCTGGGAAACGCATTTTTTACGGTTGAATTTTTGAAATCACTTTACCAGTTTGGTTTAATCACCTATAAATTTGAAGACCGTAAATGGGAAGTTAACTTCGATGCTATACGCAAAAAAGGTATTACCAATAATGTGGTTGAACTTTTAGTTTCAAAAATTAAAGAACTACCTGAATCTACCCAGCATGTATTAAAAATGGCATCGTGTATTGGAGGATTATTCGACCTTAAAATACTTGCTGCTATAAATCAAAAAGACATTAAGGCAACTTTAATGGAATTATGGATTGCTGTTGAGGAAGGATTGCTGATACCGGTTGGGGAAAAATACCAGTACGTGCATTTTATTGATGACAATTCTACTGTTAAAATTGAGCTGGAGTTTCCTCATGATCGCGTACAACAAGCCGCCTATTCGCTGATGAAAGAGAGCGAACAAAGGAAAACACATCTTGAAATAGGAAGATTGTTGTTAAACCAGCGAGGAGTGAATGATGAAATAATTTTTGATATTGTTAATCATTACAATGAAGGAGTGGAGCTGATTACTGATGATAAAGAAAAGAAGCAACTGGCTGAACTTAATTTAAAAGCTGCCATTCATGCCCGTAATAGCAGTGCCTACGAATCAGCGCTAAACTATGCCATAGCTTCAAAAGAACTTTCAGGATCTGATATTTGGAAAACCGATTGTGATTTTGCATTAAAACTAAATATTGTAGCTGCAGAAATTGAGTACTTAAACGGAAATTTCGAAACTTCAGAAAGCCTAATTTACACCTGCCTTGACAAGGCGAAGACCCCTGCTGAAAAAAGTGACATCTACTTTATGCTGATGCAAAATCAAAGCAACCGCACAAAGTATTACGAAGCCATTGATTCAGCAAGACAAGGTTTAAAATTACTCGACTTTATATTTCCTGAAAAAGATGCAGCACCAGAATTGATTCCTGCTGAAATGGGAAAGGCAATTGGCTTTTTTACCGAGCATGGCGTGGATGCTGTTTTCAAAAAACCTGAAATGAGTGATCAGCGTTTGTTAAGTATAATGAATATACTCGACAATCTTTCTCCTCCCACTTATGTTACAGGCGAAACCAACATGTGGATTTTACATGTGCTCTATAAAGTAAATCTTACCATCGAGCATGGACTTACGCCACAGGGAGGATATGCATTTTCAGAATTGGGTATCATTTTCTTTATCATGGGTAATTATGAATATGCCTACCCTGCTGCACAGTTGAGCAAAAGAATAGTCGAGAAATTTAAAAAACAATCACCTCGCCATCTTTGCAGGGCAGGGCATCTTTACACCAATTATAATTCACCCTGGGTAAAGCATATTTGTGAAACGTTTAAACTGAATCCTGAATATTATCAGATCAGCCTTGATTGCGGAGAATTAATTTTTGCAGGTTATACCAGTTTCTATCCCATTTTCAATTCCTATTTCTGGGGCAATGAATCATTGCAGACTCTTCTTTCACGAATGCCCGATGCATTAGAATTTACTGCAAAAATTCACCACGACCTGGCGCATGATTCATTACGTGCCTTGCAATTGGTTATATCCAACCTGGCTGGGCTCACTGCAACCTCTACAAGTTTTGATCTGCCTGAAAAATCAGGCGCTGAACTACTTGCCTATTGCAAAGAGGTTAATGATGGCTATGGCAGCACCATGTTTCATTTATATAAAGCACAGGCTTATTATTTCTATAATAATTTGCAGGATGCCTTGTATTGCCTGCAGGTGGTTGCCGGTTTGCCGGGAGTATTAGCGGGCAACGCAACATCTCTTTCAACTTTTAATATGCTCTATGCACTTACACTGCTGGGCTTAATGGATAAAGGCAAAAGCGAGCAAGATGCCAATTGGAAAAAAATCAATGAATTCAATGCGCAACTTAAAGTATGGGCACAGCATAATCCATCCAATTTTGAACATAAGCATTTGCTGGTATCAGCTGAAATCGAAAAGTACAAGGGTAATACATTAGAGGCTATAGATCTTTACAGCAAGGCTTTAAACTCAGCCACCCGCTTTGAATTTGAAAGAGAATCAGCACTTATTCATCAGAAAGCAGGCGAATTTTGGATTCAATATGGCAACAACCTGTATGCGCAACCTCACCTTGAAAGAGCTAAGTATCTTTATGCTAAACTTGGCTATCAACGTCTTGTTAAACAGCTGGAAGATAATTACCAGTTATTGATTACATCAACAGGTCGTACAACAGGCGTTAATGAGTCAACTTCCGTTTTTAATCCTGTATCAAAAACTTCCGACATTGTTGAATTTGATATGCAAAGCGTAATGAAAGCTTCGCATGCCCTGAGTGAAGAAATAAACCTGCAGAAACTGATCGAAAAGATGCTGCATATAGTAATTGAAAACGCTGGCGGGCAAAGAGCTGTGCTTCTGTTACAGAATTTTGGCAAGTGGCGTCTAGAAGCTGATCTGAATATTGAAAAGAAAAATACTACTGAAATAAAATCACACGAACTTGAAAAAGCCAGCGATCTTCCATTATCACTTATTAATTATGTAATACGCACCCAAACAGAAGTATTATCCGATCAAAAATCGAACAATAAAATTTTCGATCGTGATGACTACTTTAAAAAAGGTAAACCACTATCATTCTTGTGTTTTCCCTTAAGTTACAAAAGTGAGACAACCGGAATTTTGTACGTAGAAAATAAAAACAGCACTGATACTTTTAATCCTGAACGGCTTCGTATTCTGCGATTGCTAAGCGGTCAAATGGCTGTATCTCTTGAAAATGCCAATTTATACAGCAAACAAATTGAGCTTATTCATGCTTACCAGCGATACGTACCATTGGATTTTATTAACACATTGGGTCATCAGAGTATATTGCAGGTTAAGCTTGGTGATCATATCAAACAAGATATGACTGTAATGTTTTGTGATATCAGGTCCTATTCGGCCATGAGCGAAAACATGACAACGGATGAAAATTTTAGTTTTATTAATGCCTACCTGAAACGCGTTGGACCTGTAATTCGTAAATACAACGGATTTATTAACCATTACTATGGTGATGGATTTATTGCACTTTTTAAGACAAGGCCTGAAGATGCCTTAATGGCCTCAACAGAAATTATAGCAACCATAAATAAATACAATGAAGAACGAATAGCCTCAGGCAATCAGCCAATCGCATTAGGATTTGGAATTCATACCGGCCAGATTATGATGGGAATTATTGGTGATGATGAAAGGAATGACGCCAATGTTATTTCTGATGCCGTTAATACTACATCGCGACTTGAAGGCCTTACCAAAATTTTTGGTGCAAGCGTACTGTTAAGTGAAAACACACTTGACAGAGTAAAAACACCGGATATTTTTAAATTCAGATATCTTGGAAAAGTGCTTTTAAAAGGAAAAGAAGATGTGATGTCTGTTTATGAAATGTTCAGCGCAGATGCACCGGATATCAGAAGCAAAAAGGAAAGTTCGCTTGCTGTATTTGACAGGGGTTTGCAGGATTATTTTGCAAAGAGGTTTGCTGAAGCAGCTTTAGCTCTTAAAAAAGTTCTTGATGAAAATCCACAGGACAAGGCTGCAAGAAGATATCTGCAAAATGCAGCCAAATATATGGTGGAAGGCGTTCTTAACGACTGGAATGGTGTGGAGCAAATTACGGAAAAGTAGTGCTGTATTTTGAATGGTTATCTTTTCACATTTCAGCGCTTAAATGGCACAGCAAAAAAACCAGGTTGTTTATTTCGAAAATCTTGACAGCCTGAGAGCAATAGCTGCAATGCTTGTTGTGTTTTATCACCTGACACGATTTCTTAAATTTCCCAGGTTCGTTTTTTCTGAAAAATTCCTAGCATTAATGTCATTTAATGGTCAGGGGGGAAGTATTGGAGTTACTTTCTTTTTTACATTAAGTGGGTTCCTGATTACTTACCTGATGTTTTCAGAGCAGGAAAAAACAGGAACATTTAACATTAAACATTTTTACTTCAGGCGGTTGTTGCGCATCTGGCCATTGTATTACTTAACTATTTTTATAGGTTTTATTTTAATACCAACTTTTTTCTCTTCTAACGAATTAAATCCACAGCATCAAAACTTTTGGTATTACATATTTTATCTTTCAAACTTTGATCATATAACAAACCCGGCACGTATTCCCCCTCCTTTAGGTGTACAATGGAGCGTTGCTATTGAAGAGCAATTTTACCTGGTATGGCCACTATTATTTTCATTCATTCCGATAAAACACTTTCCATATTTTTTAATAATTCTAACAGCAGTTTCATTTGCATTTTTCTTTTGGCCGGGTCATTGGAAGGTGAGCTATTATCATACCATCAGTAACGTACGTTTTCTTTCAGCAGGGGCATTAATGGCTTTTTTTGCATTTAAATTCAAACCAGTATTACAACTAATATTAATCCGCTTGTCAGCCAAGTTTTTATGGGTTATCTACATATCCGGATTACTTATGTTATTTTTTTCAAGAGAACTGTCAGGTTTATTCATATTCATGAAATTTATTATGCCAGCACTATCGGTTTTGTTTTTTTTATTTGTTATTGCAGAGCAATCTTTTTCGCCTTCAAGAAGATTTTAATTGGAACAGTAGCATTATCTGAATTAAGCTTTCGATTTTACGAAAGCCCCTTTCTAAAATTTAAAGACCGCTTTTCAACCATCCGAACACATAAATAATATTCTCTATTATTATGCTTTCAAACTGATATTTTTACTCCGCTATGAGTTCAGTTTATTTTAAATCAGTGATAACTTTTTTAAAGGATAATTTACCTCAAAAATTAATCCCGGTTGTTCAGCAGGTATTGCCTTCTCCGTTTGAAATGCTGTACCTCGCAGAAAAAAAAATAATCATACACATTGTTCACTTAAATGAGAATAAACTAAAATCATTAAAGCCTGATTTTTTTAAAGAACTATCTGATGAAGCGGATAATAAACATCTAAAAATTATTCACCTTTGGGAAGATCAATGGTATAAACGAAAAGAAACAACTCAATTAAGATTGCTTGCGCAATTTGGAATCAGTAACAAAATTCACGGCAGATTAACCAGGGTGGTAAAGCTTGATAAAAACACCTCTATTGATTTTATAAACCAACATCATTTGCAACTATCGACAACAGCTGCAAGGCACTATGGACTGATTTATAAGAATGAGTTAATGGCAGTAGCTGCATTTGGGAAAAAAAGAAAAATGACGTATGAAAAAGCACCCTACTATTCATGCGAACTCATCAGGTTTGTAACGAAAGCAGGTTATACTATTCCAGGAGGATTAAGTAAACTCATAAAACATTTTATAAAGGAAAATAACACATTACACCTGATGACGTATGCTGACCGTGACTGGGGTAATGGAAGCAGTTACAGTAAAATCGGTTTTAAGAAAATTATAAATACTACAGCTCATCAATTCTGGATCAACCCCAAAGAAATGATTCGCTATTATGAACACAGGTTGCCTGAGAAAATTAACAGGTTATTATCTACCCAAAAACAGCCTGATATTGAAAGTGCCCTGAAGGCTCTTGGATACCTCAAAATTTATAATTCAGGAAATACAAAGTTTATTTACGATTTGCGCAATAATGAAACCGTATAACGTAATTATTATACTTGGACCTACTGCATCGGGTAAAACAAGGCTGGCAGCGCATGCGTCAGCAATTGTCAATGGTGAAATTATCAGTGCTGATTCGCGACAGGTTTACCGTAATATGAATATTGGTACGGGTAAAGATTTAAATGAATACAACATTAATGGCACGCATATTCCATATCACTTAATTGATATTGCAGATGCAGGTGCATCCTATAATCTCGATGACTATATCAGTGATTTCCATTCAGCATTTATTTCAATAACTTCAAAAAATAAAATGCCTGTTCTTTGTGGCGGAACAGGATTGTATATTGATGCTGTAGTTAAAGGATTTGAGTTTACCAATATTCCTGTTGATGAAGAATTGAGAATAAAGCTGAATTTACTGACACATGAAGAATTAAAACAACAGCTTTTTAAAATTCCATCAACCCCCTTTCATCAATTGGCAGATACAACAACCGTTAAACGAACTATAAGAGCTATTGAAATTGCTGAGTGGTTAAATAAAAATCCTCACAACAAAATAACAATTCCCCAATTAAAACCATTAACATTTGGACTTGATCCGGGACGCCAAAGCCGCAGGATGCGCATTGAAAACAGGTTAAAAGAACGGCTTGAAAACGGACTTATACAAGAGGTTGAAAACTTACTTAAAGCAGGAGTGACAAAAGAAAAACTAATTTACTACGGGCTTGAGTATAAATTTGTGGTAATGTATCTCGATCATAAAATGAGTTACGATTACCTGGTTGAGCATCTCACAATTGCCATAAAGCAATTTGCTAAAAGACAAATGACCTATTTCCGTAAAATGGAACGTGAAGGATTGCAGATAAACTGGATTGATGCCGGCTTAAATTTAGATGAGCAACTTGAAGCTTTACGGGAAAAACTTTAAAAATATTATTCCTTGGGTGGTAATACTTTTAAATCTCGGAGTATTTGCCTTGTAATAACCGTCCTGCTTTTTGAAAAATTTTTATTTTCAATTGCATCGTCCTGTATGCATGTTGCAAAAAAGTAAACTTCATTTCCCTTGGTAATATATCCTACATACCATCCTATATTTCTGTTCATGTCAGTACCCCATCCTGTTTTTCCACGCAAAACATAACCCATTGTATCCTCCTGAATCATTATATTTTTTACAATTTCAAGGTTATGCCTGCTAAATGGAAGCTTGTTTTTATAAAGCTTTACAAGAAACTCAATTTGCTGTTGTGGGCTGATACGCAATTCACCATTGAGCCAAAACTGATCTATTCCTCCACTTATTTTTTCATTTCCATATTTTGATTTCTCAACATAATGTTTCATAAGCTTCTCCCCTGCCCTGCGTGCTAATTCCTGGTAAAACCAAACTGTTGAATTTTTAAAAGCAGTTTTCATATCAGTATCTTTATTCCATGCTTCATTGCCGCGGTCTTTTCCATCCCACTGAAGCACATAATTTTCATTGGGTACTGCATGTACCTGCAATGCAACCAGTGAGTTTAAAATTTTAAAAGTAGATGCCGGGGTAAATTGAACTGTATATTGAGGACGGTTATAAAAGTGATATTTATCTTTTTTCAAATCGTAAATCACACAACTTCCCTTTACGTTTAATTTATCAAAGTAAGCACGCCACTCGTTGTGAACTTCATTTAATTGTGCTGTTGCATATTTAAATACTACAGTAAGCAACAATGTGAAAAATAATGATATTGTAAAACTGCTTTTCATATTATTTACTTCCGGTACCTATTCAGTATTTCTTCTAGTTTGACCAAGATTTTATATTCAACCTAAATAATATATACAATGAGTTTACCTGCTTATCCTAATCTTCAAACTGCCCGGCAAGTTTCTTCAGTTGGGTAATTATAGATTCAAATTTTTCATTTTCGTTTTTAATAACCTTTTTACTAAGTACAAAATAAACGTAAAGAAACCATACGGTAGTTAAGCCATAGCCGGCAATTTGCCAGATCAATGTAAGGTGACCGGCAACTTCAATCATATAAAGTATTATGCCTACATAAAGAATAATTGAATAGGCTAACCCTCCTATGCTGTTGAATTTTTTCCTCACTTGATATTGATTTTGTATTACAGCCAGATAATCTGCAGGTTTTAAAAGTGAATAATCTTTAGACAGAATAATGTAATGCCGGATTACGAAAAAAGAATAAATAACAATTGATATCAATATGATTACAATGCCCACATACGTAACTGTTGAATTGAATTTAACCAAAAATGCAATAAGCAAAACAATGACAAAGGCAGGTATTAACTGCAAAATTGCTTTCAGCAGATTTTGGGCCAGTGAATTTTTAGCAGAACCTACTCGTGCAATTATTTCACCGGCATCAGGCATTGGCTTTGGTTCATCCTGCCGCCAGATATTCTTCAACTCATCAAAGTCTTGCATATTGATTATAGATTTCAGTTAAACGTGCTTTTATCCTGTGAATTTTTACCCGCAAATTTCCTTCTGAAATTCCGAATACTTCAGCTATCTCATTGTACTCTGTTTCTTCAAGCACCATTGTTATTATCATACGTTCCTGTTCATCGAGTTTGGCTATACATTTATGAAGCAAAGCAATTTGCTGCTCTTTCTCACTAACTTCCTCACTCCTGGTTTCAAGAATGTGATCATTCAGTTCGTCCTTTACTTTGTTTTTTTCCAATCGCAGGTAGCTAAGACATGTATTTACAGCTATCCGATAAATCCATGTACTAATAGCAGATTCATTTCTGAACTTCTCCAGGTTTTCCCAAACCTTAATAAAAGTATCCTGCAGCAAATCATTTGCAACATCACTATCACCTGCATATCCAAGACAAAGTTTGTATATCTTGCCTTTATGCTTGTTATATATATTTTGAAACTCGCTTTGTTTAGCGTGCATAGCTGCAATTAAAAACTATACTTAATGGATGATATATTATATTCATTGTTACACATTAAGCTAATGATATTTCTTTGTTAAATACAATTCCTTGCCTGCCGCTTACATTTAATTAGCTATTTACTAATGATAACAAATTCTGTTCTGCGGTTTTTGCTTTTTCCTTCTTCTGTATCGTTACCAGCAACGGGTTGCGTTTGTCCATAACCCTTATATGTTAATCGTGAAGATTCTATTCCCCTGTTGATAAGGTTTTCATAAACAACTTTTGCCCTGTTTGATGATAACGTAAGATTATCAGCAGCATTTCCTTCATTGTCAGTGTGACCGTTAATGGATACCCGAACGGTAGGATTCTCTTTTAAGAACAAGCTGAAATCATCAATCACATTAAGCGATGTTGAATCGAGCACAGCACTGTTTGTCTTAAATAAAATATGATTGAGCTGGTATGATGTTCCCACTTCTATGCTTTTCATATTAAAATCTACCTGTCGTGGTGTATCATTAATCGAATCGGCTTTAGAGAAATAGTGTGAATTAAATGCATAGCCTTTTTTCTTAACTGTCATTATATAATCATTGTCAAACAACAATACTTGAGCATATCTGCCGGTAACAGTATCATAACTCAGGGTTGTAATTTCTTTGGTTTTAATATTCTTCAGTTCAATTTTTGCATCAGTTAATACCAAATCTGAATCATTTT
>JBGARN010000160.1:0-7060 GCA_044230205.1 Bacteroidia bacterium | reverse complement strand
ACTCAATACCTTTTAAAAATTCTTCGATAACAACAGTTGCACTTGCTTTGCCAAATTTATTTTCTTCTATCATGGCGTGTAATTCGCGCTTGGCTTCTTCAAGATATTGCAAAATCAAAACTCCTTTTCCGGCAGCCAGTCCGTCTGCTTTCAAAACGTAAGGAGCCTTTAATGTTTCCAAAAATTTAAAACCTTCTTCTAAATTTTCTTTAGTGAAACTTTGATAACGTGCAGTAGGAATTTTATGCCGCATCATAAATTGCTTTGAAAAATCTTTGCTGCCTTCCAATTGAGCGCCTGCTTTGCTTGGTCCTATCACCGGAATAGCTTTAAGCTTATGCGAAATTTGAAAGTAGTCATAAATGCCTGCTACCAGTGGGTCTTCCGGCCCCACAACAACCATTTCAATTTTGTTTTCAAGTACAAATTTTTCAATAGCTTCAAAATCAGTAGCACTCATTTTTACGTTAACTCCGCATTGCGCAGTACCGGCATTACCCGGTGCAATAAAAAGTTTAGTGAGAAATTTACTTTGTGATAATTTCCATGCAAAGGCATGTTCGCGACCTCCAGAACCTAATATTAAAACATTCATTTATTTTTATTTTATGTATTGCATTGATAAATGCCTTATGATTAGTTATTGCCAGATAGCTTTTTTGCAAGCTGATACATATTGTATTTGCCCTTTTCATTTTTTATGAGTTCATACAATTGTTCAACTGTTACATCGCGCATCCGTTGATTTTGTATGATATGATATAGCTGCTCGGCCTGCAGCTGTTGTTTATTATTGATGTCAATATAATTGTGATGATCATTTATTTTTTCAATAAGTGTTTCAACCCCTTCTTTATGAAGGGCATTTGTTTTAATAACCGGAATATTCCAGGGCAAAGGGGGGCGTTCATGTAATGCCAGTGAAATGTTTTTTACCATAATATCTGCCCCTTCACGGTCGCATTTATTTACTACAAAAATATCGGCAACCTCAACAATACCACTTTTTATCATCTGCACATCATCGCCACTTTCAGGTACCAGCACCACAACAGTAGTGTCAGCAAGCGATGCCACCTCTACTTCACTTTGACCAACACCTACCGTTTCTATAAGGATGTAATCGAAATTGGCTGAGCGTAAAACGTCTACAATTTCAAATGTCTTGGCCGAAAGGCCTCCCAATGCACCCCGGGTTGCAAGTGAGCGTATGTAGATATTTTTGTTTGTAAAATGCTCGTACATACGTAAGCGGTCACCCAGCAAAGAACCTTTATTGAAAGGGCTGGAAGGATCAATAGCCACTACTGCTACTTTATTATTAATTGAAATAGATGTAAGCAGTGCATTTATCAGAGAACTTTTACCTGCCCCGGGAGGACCTGTAATTCCAATAACTTTACTCGGATGATCAAATGTAAGGCTTGTGAGCAAATCATCATATCCTGCCATTTCATTTTCAACAATGGTAATGGCGCGAGCCAGGGCACGTACATCGCCCTGCTTCAATTTGTCAATTATTGTATGATGATCTGTCATATTATTATCACCGGCAAACGTAAAAAAAGTTACTGATGTAAATTAAAATTCGCTTTGTAGTTTTAACAGGTAGCATTTTCAATCAATGTAATTTTTAGGCTGCCTGATTTACTTTTTTACAAACTTTCTTACAAATAATTTATCGTTATTGTTCACCAGCCACACAAAATATATACCGTGCCTGAACCCTGAGGTATTAATTGTTATCTCGTTTATTGATTGTTTAATGACTGAACCGGCAGAATTTATTTCACGTCCTTTCTCATCAAAAATCCTAACCATTGTTAAAGTATCAGGAGCAAAATCATAATTTATAACAATAAATGAATCAGCAGGATTTGGAAATAACTTAACCTGTTTGGTTTCTGTAAGATTTATCACAGCGGCACCAATTGTATTAGAGAAGAGCCATCGATAAGCAGTTCCAAATTCAAGTCGCCAGAAGCTTTCGCTGTGTGAACCATAACTTCTGACTATAGTTTGTATTTCAGAAGCTAACATCCCTGCAGTCACTAATGAATCCTGCATACGATTCATATTATATACAACGCTTGCCCCTTCATTCTGGCTGCAAACCTGGTAAATACGCATAGGCTGAGTTACACCATGATTCAATACGTAAGTGTATATACTATCTTCAAACCAATAAGCAGGGGAAAATGAACCAACTTTGCTGAAAACATTTTGATATTTTATTCCTGCATACAAGGCTATGTATGCACCTACCGAACTTCCGGCAATTGCGGTATTCAGCCTGTCAGGCTTCGTTCTGAAAGTGCTGTCAATAAACGGTTTTAAAGTGTACACTAAAAAGTCACCATATTGATCGCCCTGCCCGCCACCATAAGTTGGATTGTTAAATGGGCAATATTCGTCTAAACGATATTGACCTCCATTGTCAATGGCTACTACAATTGCACCTGAGTCACCATTCATTTGCATAATGTGGAGTGAATCGTCCACATTCCATTCACCAGCAAAGGACGTGGGAGCATCAAAAACATTCTGGCCATCTTGCATATAAGTAACAGGGTATGTTTTCGTAGTGGTGTAATAGTCATCGGGCAAATAAATCCAAACCCTTCTATTTCGATTGAGCTGGGGCATCATCATATCGCCATCCAATACAAAAACATTTTGTGTTACGGTGTGCGAGGCAGGCGGGTAATCAAGCCACTTTGCAATGTGAACATGCACAGTATCCGCAGTGCCGGTATGGGTATAAGTACGGTTAGGAAGTTGATTGCCGTTATTAAGTGTTTCGTTATTTCCCCAGTTTCCGCGTGTAAACTTATACTCCATCAATCCACTTCCTGTTATGTTAATGCTGTAAGTTCCGTTAATGTTTTTATTGAGTTTATAATTGGCATCGCCCGGATTCCAGTTGTTAAAAGTTCCTGCAACATAAACATCATCCAGCAATGGAGTAAAAAAGTGGGGAACCGAGTCAACAATAAGTGTAAGCTGGGCAAATGAATTGTTAAAAAGAAAAACAACAAATACAGTTAGATTGAAAATTTTACTTAGCATGTGATGAGCTTAATTTGAGTTCGAAACTACACTTTACTTTATAATTTATATAAAGTTGAATTTGATCATACATATATATGCTTATGGTGGATATTGAATACCGTTCATTTATTTACCTTGCACCAAATAAACAGGGTTAATGAAAATCACGACCAAAAACTTTACACATGCATTGCGTGAAAAGTTATTAAAAGCAATTTATGGAATTTTTAAGGCACACCCCACCAAGCCTTTTAATTATAAACAGTTGTCAAAGCAATTGAAGCAATTTGATGAAGAATTTTCAGAATTAATTTTCACGAATGACATTAACGAAAATGAACTGCGTGATGAAATTTTGAAAGTGTGTAACCTTTTGATGCTTGAAGAAAAAATTGAAGAACTTGGAACCGGTAGATATCGCCTGATACCTGAATCGAAATTTGTAGAAGGAATTATTGAAATTACATCCACCGGTGCGGCATATGTTGTAAATGATGATTTTGAGAAAGATATTTACATAGCACCTAATAACACAGCTAATGCCTTAAACCAGGATTTGGTAAAAGTGTCGCTTTTTGCCAGGCGCGAAGGACGAAGGGCTGAAGGTGAAGTGGTTGAAATAATCAAAAGGTTTAAAACTGAATTTTCCGGCATACTTCAGGTTTCAAAAAAATACGCTTTCCTGGTTGCAGACAGCAATAAAATGCCGGTGGATATCTTTATTCCATTGCAAAACCTGAAGGATGCAAATGATGGTGATAAGGCCGTGGCACAAATTACAGAATGGTTGCCTGATTCAAAAAATCCAATCGGTGAAATAATAAAGGTACTGGGCAGACCGGGGGAGAATAATGCAGAAATGGATGCCATACTCGTTGAATATGGTTTTCCGCTTGAGTTTCCAGCTGCTGTAGAACGTGAAGCAGAAAAAATTCCTTATGAAATTCCGCAATCAGAAATAAAAAAACGCAGAGATTTTAGAAAGATAACTACGTTTACTATTGATCCGTTTGATGCAAAAGATTTTGATGATGCATTATCTATTCAAAAGCTGGACAATGGTAATTTTGAAATAGGAGTGCATATAGCTGATGTTTCGCATTACCTAACAGAGAAAATGGAGATGGAAAAAGAAGCATTCGATCGAGCAACTTCCGTTTACCTCGTTGACCGCGTAATTCCTATGCTTCCTGAAAAACTCTCCAACCACGTTTGTTCCTTAAGGCCAAAAGAAGAAAAGCTTTGTTTCAGTGCTGTTTTTGAAATGAATGATAAAGCACAGGTAATAAATGAATGGTATGGACGCACAATAATTTTTTCTGATCGCAGATTTACCTATGAGGAAGCACAAAAAATAATAGAAACCGGTACCGGGGATTTTGCCAGCGAAATAAATATATTCAATCAGTTAGCCAGGAAACTTAGGGCAGAACGGTTTAAAAACGGGGCTGTAAATTTTGACAAGCTTGAAGTTAAATTTCACCTTGATGAATCGGGTAATCCTACCGGGGTATATACCAAGGAAATGAAGGATAGTAATAAACTGATAGAAGAGTTTATGCTGCTAGCCAACAAAAAAGTAGCCACATTTATTGGTAAGCAACATGCAGCCTATACGGCTAATGTTACTAATAACAAAAGTCAGAAGCTTACTTTTGTTTATCGTGTTCATGATATTCCTGATCCTGAAAAAGTTAAACAGTTTGTTCAGTTTGCTGCCAAATTTGGTTACAGACTTAAAACTGCAACCGAAAAAGAACTGGCTCATTCTATAAATAAACTGGTTGAAGAAATAAAAGGTAAAGGCGAGCAGAATGTTCTTGAAGTGCTGGCTATTCGCACTATGGCTAAAGCAAAATATTCAACAGAGAATATAGGGCATTACGGTTTGGCATTTGATTACTACACGCATTTTACTTCGCCAATCCGCAGGTATCCGGACGTAATGGTGCATCGCCTGTTACAGCATTATTTAAATGGAGGTAAGAGTGCAGATGCAAAAGATTATGAGCAGCGATGTAAGCACAGCAGTGCCAAAGAAGCGCAGGCTGCTGAAGCAGAACGGGCAAGCACTAAATACAAGCAGGTGCAATACATGCAGGATAAAATAGGAGAAGTATTTGAGGGAATAATATCTGGTGTAACGGACTGGGGCATCTTTGTTGAGATTACCGAAAGCAAATGCGAAGGCATGATACGTTTGCGCGACCTGAATGATGACTATTATGAATTTGACGAACGAACGATCTCAATTTCCGGAAGGCGTACCGGAAGAAAATTTCAATTGGGAGATGCAATAAAAGTTAAATTGAAGAAAACTGATCTGATGCGTAAACAAATTGATTTTGTTTTGTTCGATAGTTTTTATGATTCAGATGATTATCAGCCACAGTCATCCGGCAAGAGGCAATCAGTTGCTTCTTCAGTTACCAGGCAACAAAAGAAATCGCAATTCAAAAATAAGTTTAAGCGTAAGCGCTAAGGTGAATAAAACTTTTTTTAAGGATCAAAAAAAACCGCATCAATTGATGCGGTTTTTCTTAAATGCAATGCATGATTACTTGTTAACTGTTTTTGACAGTTCAGCACCTGCTTTGAATTTAGCAACTTTTTTAGCTTTAATTTGGATTTCTTTTCCGGTTTGCGGGTTGCGTCCTTTACGGGCAGCACGCTTAGAAACTGAAAAAGTACCAAAACCAACTAAAGTTACTTTGTCACCTTTTTTTAATGTTTTAGCAACATTGTCGATTAGCGACTCAAGTGCGCGGCCTGCATCAGCTTTGCTGATTTTTGCTCCGCTAGCAATAGCATCAATTAATTCACCTTTGTTCATTGTTATTATAGTTTTAAATTGTTTGAACGCCCCGAAAGTATTTACAAATCTCAATCTTGCAACATAAATGCCTCAAACTGTTGATAAATAAAGGGCTTTGTTAATAACTTGGGGCTGTAACTCAGTCATATAGCCGCTTTCAGCCAAATTATTTTTCATAAACTGAGCATACCAGGATTTGGCTGTAGATTTGAAAATGTTGTTAAAGCCCTGTGTTTACAGGCTTTCACGGCATTTTTAAGAAAAACTAAATGAGTTGATCGGCACCTTATTTCCATTGCTGATTATAAAATCAGTATTGGAGTAATTCCGCAATGGCCTGGCTTACCTTTGCAGCATTGGGAATCATAGTAAATTCGAGTGTTGAATTTAACGGTATAGCCGGAAGATTTTCTGAACCAACAACACGTACAGGTGCATCAAGGTATTGAAAACAATTTTGTGAAATCCGTCCAGCTATTGACTGCGCAAAGCTATTGTTATAAGGCTCTTCTGTTACCACCAGGCATTTGTTATGTTTTTTAACAGTATCATAAATCAATGTTTCATCTAATGGAAATAGCGAGCGTAAATCAATAATTTCAATTTGACCGTCAAAATCTTTCGCAGCATTTTTTGCCCAATAAACGCCCATTCCGTAAGTGATAATAGCTAACGTGTTATTTAAACGTAGTTTTTCTTCGGTGGCTTCTGTTACTATTCTTCCCTTACCAATAGGTATAATATAATCTTCATCGGGCTCAATGGTTTTTGCATCTTCTGTACCTTTAATTTTACTCCAGTACAGCCCTTTATGTTCAAGTATAACTACAGGATTAGGGTCATAGTAGGCAGCTTTCATGAGTCCTTTTAAATCAGCACCGGTTGATGGATAAACAATTTTTATTCCGCGGATGTTGGTGAGCACGCTTTCAACACTTGAAGAGTGGTAGGGTCCGCCACTTCCATATGCTCCAATCGGAACACGGATAACACAACTTACCGGCCATTTGCCATTGGTGAGGTAACATGAACGGGATATTTCACTGAATAACTGATTTAATCCCGGCCATATGTAATCAGCAAATTGTACTTCTACAATAGGTTTTAAACCCACAGCACTCATACCTGCTGTGCTGCCAATTATAAATGCTTCTACAATAGGCGTATTAAAAACACGGTGATCTCCGAATTGTT
>JBGARN010000159.1:0-7150 GCA_044230205.1 Bacteroidia bacterium | reverse complement strand
CTAGCGGTATGTTTTTTCGGGCACTAAAATGTTATTGCTGGACGGCATTACCTGTATTTTAAATTCAGTTGCCAATCCTTTTGGTTCGCCATCAATATGCAATGCAACAGGTTGCATTGTTGTTATGTTTATGTTTTTTACCTGCAGCATTTCAATATCATCAGAATCTTCAAGTTTACCTCTAAAAATTCTTGGCGCCAGCAGTATTGTTTTAATAAGCCCCTGTTTATGAAACATAACCAGGTTAATGTATTCATCAACAACTGAAGCATCAGGAGCAATAATGGCATTGTTACCAAACTGTGATGAATTGGCAAAGGCAACTATAAAAAGTTTTTTATCTGAGGTATAACCATCGCAAGTAATCTGCATTTGCTGGTTGGGGTATTTATTGAATTCGCTTAAAACAATTTTCAAATAATTAAAAAAACCACGCTTACCCTCTTTGCCGAAAAGGGAAGCAACATGAGCATCAAAACCTATACCCGAAACGTTAATTGAATAATTGCCATTAACCAGCATACTATCCATGCGCAGAATCTTACCTGAGTTAACCAGTTTAATTGCATTAGTTGCATCAAGTGGAATTTGTAAATGCCTGGCAAGCCCGTTACCGGAGCCCATGGGTACAATTCCCAGGCAGGTGTTTGAATTTTTCAATGCCTGTGCAACTTCATTTACTGTGCCATCACCACCAACAGCAAAACAATATTCCACATTTGAATTTACAGCTTCAAGGGCAAGAACTGTGGCATGTCCTGCACACTCGGTATACTTAATATGATAATCAAACCTGTTGACATCAATATATTTTAAAATAATTTCAGAAAAGTTAATCCCATGCTTTATCCCTGCTTTAGGATTAATAATATAATGAATGGTTTGTTTTTTCATTCTTTATAAAGTGTGCCAATCAGATTTTGAAAGTGCAATAATAATGCAACTATTCAGCCATCTTATTTTTGATTAAACGGTTATTAAACTGTTGGATAATAGCTTTCAGCATCTGCTCATAGTTGCTTAAATCATTATGCTCATTAATCAGGTTATGCTGCAGCAAGCTATCGCTTTTGAATTGATAAACTCCGGTATACTTTTCACCATCAAACTGCAGGCAATAATCATCGGCAAGTAATTGATAGGTATCGTCCATATAGTTTACAGCAAATTGCATTGCAGTAGTATCAAATACACTTGAACCGAAAGCTATAAATGGCAAATCGTAATTAAGATAGTCAAGTGCGCTGGGTAATATTGAAGCCTGCTGGGTTACAAATTGCAACTCGCCTTTAAGATTACTATTATGCATATAATAAATTACAGGCAGCGCATATATACCTAGTTTACTTTTATAATAAGCTCCTTCTGCTTCACTGGTATGATCAGCTGTGAGGATGAATAATGTGCTGTCAAACCATGATTTCTTTGCTGCTTCTTCAAAGAATTTTTTCAATGCATAATCAGAGTATCCAATGCTTTCATGAATAGGCATTGTCCCTTTTGGAAACACATTTTTGAATTTTTCAGGAATAGGATAAGGATGATGTGAAGAAAGAGAAAAGAAAGTTGTATGAAACGGCTGTTTCATTTCATTCATTTTTTTAATGAAATAATAGTAGAAAGGTTCGTCAAAAACGCCCCAGTTGCCATCATAATCGGAATTACCATATTCCTTTCTGCCGTAATATTTTTCATATCCCGCTGCTGCTGTAAAATTATCGAAGCCCATGGTTCCATTATTTCCTCCATGAAAAAATGCTGTTTGATAACCTTTAGCTCTTAATAAACTGGCCAGCGAGTTAATTTTATTTCCATCATAAACTGAAGTGATAAATGGTTCACGCATTAATGTCGGGAACGATGCAGTTACTGCCGGTAATCCTTCTATTGAACGTTTGGAGTTTGCAAATGAATATCTGAAACTTAAACTTTCCCTGATAAGTGAATCCAGAAACGGGGTATATCCCCTGTTATTATTATAGTAGCCGATGTACTCCTTACCAAAACTTTCAAGAATAATAACTACAACATTAAGATTTCGGAATTTTTCAGCTTTTCTATAATGATGTACAGGTGTAAATATTTCTTCAACATCATTATCTGAAAAGTAATTAACGGGTTCAAGACCTTCCTTATTAAATGTTTTTATTATTGTAAAAGTGGTGTTTAATATAAGTGGGGCATTTTGTGGTGAGGTGTATTCACTTGCAGTAATAATGCGCAGGGGTTTATATTGAGCGGGTTTATATTGAGCCCCTCCTCTGAATGCCAATAAAATTAATAAACCTGAAGGAACTAATATGAACCATGACCAGGCTGGAAAATTCACTTGCAACTGACTGTTTTTTATTCGCGTTTTACGGTAAAGAGTAATAAGTAAGGTAATTAATACAAATGCTAAAAGCGGAACATACCAAAAATCGAAAGCCATGGCTCCTATATTGTTTTCAGTATCCTCGCCAAGAGTAAGAACATTGAGCAAGTCTGCACTGCTTCTCTTTAGTATAAATCTGAAATAAGCGAAATCAACACAATTAAAAATTATTGCAATGGCATTTATGGTAAAAAAAAGAAATGCAAGCACTGCCTGGTACCACTTGCTGAAAAACATTTTTAAAGGTAAAATGTGGAGGGCAATAAATATAATATTGGTTATAGTTATTGCAACAAGGTCAAACCGCAAACCAGCTATAAAAGCAACAAATAACTGGCCCGGGGTAAGATTAAAATAGGAATTGTTAAGCCAGTAAAAAATCAAACGCATTATCATGTAAACGGCAAAAAGCAAAACGAGCCGTTTTAAAAGTAATGCATACTGTGCTTTAATGGTTTCCAAAAAATTTGAATAATGTGATTAAAAATGTTCCTGATATGTTTTGCTTCAGCTACTCATCTGTTGGCAATTAACAGATGAGAATTTATAGCCGCGTGCAAAACTCTAAAAAGAAATTACTTATTTTATATTTGCGCCTCTTTAAAAATCAGAATTAATTAAAAGCCTTTAACAAGGCTAAATAAAAACGCAAATGAATATTACTTTTCCCGATGGCAACATTCGTACGTATGCCGATGGAACCACTGCACTGGAAATAGCTAAATCAATTTCAGAAGGACTAGCGCGTAATGTGCTGGCAGCAAAAGTTAATGGCGAGGTAAGAGATGCCAACAGACCAATAACTGAAGATGCCAACCTCGAATTACTAACCTGGGAAAATAAAGAAGGCAAATCAACACTTTGGCACTCATCAGCACATTTGATGGCAGAAGCGATTGAGTTTTATTACCCGGGTACTAAATTTGGCATAGGCCCGCCTATTGAAACAGGTTTTTATTACGATGTGGATTTAGGTGACAAAACCTTTTCTCCAGAAGACTTCAAAAAAATTGAAGATAAGATGCTGGAACTGGCCAAACAGGCCAACAGTTATAAAAGAGCTGAAATTAGCAAGGCTGATGCTATCAGTTATTTTACTGAAAAAGGCGACCAGTATAAACTGGATTTATTAAAGGACCTTGAAGATGGTTCAATTACCTTTTATACCCAGGGTAACTTTACTGACTTATGCCGGGGACCACATATTCCTGATACATCCTTTATAAAAGCTGCCAAGCTGATGAGTATTGCCGGTGCTTATTGGCGTGGTGATGAAAAAAGCAAACAGCTTACACGGGTATATGCAGTCACATTCCCTAAGCAAAAAGAACTAACAGAATACCTGCAGGTATTGGAAGAAGCAAAGAAACGCGACCACAGAAAATTAGGTAAGGAATTAGAGTTGTTTACTTTCAGTGAAAAAGTTGGAATGGGTTTACCGCTTTGGTTACCTAAAGGAGCTGCTTTGCGCGAGCGTTTACGTTCCTTTTTAGAAAAAGCGCAAATGAAAGCCGGATACACACCTGTTGCAACACCGCATATTGGGAATAAAGAACTGTATGTAACTTCAGGGCATTATGAAAAATATGGCAAAGATTCATTTCAGCCCATAAAAACCCCTGCAGAAGGGGAAGAGTTTTTCCTTAAGCCAATGAATTGCCCGCATCATTGCGAAATTTATAAGAGTAAACCCCGCAGCTATAAAGAACTTCCAATACGCCTTTCTGAATTCGGAACAGTTTATCGCTATGAACAAAGCGGAGAACTTCATGGTTTAACACGGGTGCGAGGTTTTACACAGGATGATGCCCACTTGTTTTGCCGACCAGACCAGGTAAAAGAAGAGTTTATAAAAGTTATCGACCTGGTTTTATACGTTTTCAGGGCACTTGGCTTTGAAGATTATACAGCTCAAATTTCGCTTCGCGATCCTGAAAATAAAGACAAATACATTGGTTCGGATGAGAACTGGCAAAAAGCTGAGGCTGCAATTGTTGAAGCTGCAGCTGAAAGAGGCTTAAACACTGTGGTTGAACTTGGTGAAGCAGCATTTTATGGACCAAAACTTGATTTTATGGTTAAAGATGCTTTGAAAAGAAGCTGGCAACTAGGTACAATCCAGGTGGATTACAACCTTCCTGAGCGCTTTCAATTGGAATATACCGGAAGCGACAATCAAAAACACCGCCCGGTAATGATTCACCGTGCACCATTTGGTTCGTTAGAGCGCTTTATTGCAGTCTTAATTGAGCATTGTGCCGGTAACTTCCCTCTTTGGCTAACACCCGACCAGGTTTGTGTAATGCCGCTTAGTGAGAAATACAATGAATACGGAAATAATGTTTTGGAAAATCTCAATAATTACGATATTCGCGGACTTTTTGACGACCGGGACGAGAAGATTGGCAAGAAGATAAGAGATGCGGAGTTAAAAAAGATTCCATTTATGCTTATTGTTGGTGAAAAAGAACAGGCTGAGCAGAAAGTATCAGTAAGAAAACATGGAACCGGAGATTTAGGTAGTTTTACGATTGAAGAGACCGTAAAATTATTGCAGGATGAAATAAAAAAAGATCTTAATCGTGCTTCAGAAAAGCAGTAAGATATTAAAAAAGAAATAGTTAAATTCAAAAAACAAGGAGGAGCGCATAGCAACAAATTATAACCACGGAGGAAACAGACCGCCTAACCGGCCAAGTAATTCTGGATCATTTAACAGACCTTATAATCCTAATTTCAGGAGAGGGCCCAGGAAACAAAATGAGCACAATATCAACACTGATATTGAGGCACCGGAAGTAAGGTTGGTAGGAGATAACGTTGAAGTTGGCATTTATACACTTGCAAATGCCATGAAGAAAGCTGATGAATTAGGGTTAGACCTGGTTGAAATATCGCCAAATGCTGAGCCTCCGGTTTGTAAAATAGTTGATTATCAGAAATTCTTATACGATAAGAAGAAAAAAGAAAGAGAAGCAAAACAGCATTCGCACAAACAGTTGGTAAAGGAAATCCGTTTTGGACCTAATACCGATGATCATGACTTTCAGTTTAAAGTTAAGCATGCTCAAAAGTTTCTTGAAGACGGTGATAAAGTGAAAGCATACGTTCATTTTAAAGGAAGGTCGATAGCATATAAGGAACGGGGAGAAATCATCCTGTTAAAATTTGCTCAGGAACTTGCTGATTTCGGAAAAGTTGAGCTGATGCCTAAGTTAGAGGGAAACCGGATGTTTCTGAATCTTGCTCCTCTGCCAAAAAAGTCAAAATAAATTAAATGTCTAATTCCTGTTTTTCTGAAAAATAGGAATTAAAAAATAGAAAATTCAAACAAATAATATTCATATACGATGCCAAAAATGAAATCCAACTCCAGTGCAAAGAAGCGCTTTTCTTTGACCGGAACAGGAAAAATAAAACGCAAGCACGCTTTCAAAAGTCACATTCTGACAAAGAAGACAACAAAACAAAAGCGCAATCTTACACATACTGCAACTGTACATGATTCAGATCATGCACGCGTATCACGTATGCTTGTTAAGTAAATAAATTATTAATTATTCAAATTATTATTAACCCGACAAAGAGCATTGAGATTCCGGTTACCGGAACGCTCCAGTCAAAAAACAAATTTTAATTATGCCACGTTCAGTTAATGCAGTTGCTTCAAGAGCACGCAGAAAAAAAACACTCAAACTTGCTAAAGGTTATTTCGGTTCACGCGGTAACGTATGGACTGTAGCAAAGAACACTGTTGAAAAAGGTTTGCAATATGCATACCGCGATCGCAGAGCTAAAAAACGCAATTTCCGTGCATTATGGATTACACGTATCAATGCTGCCGCACGCGAGCATGGTATGAGCTACTCACAGTTTATGGGTAAATTAACCAAAGCTAATGTTGGATTGAACCGAAAAGTACTTGCTGATTTAGCCATGAACAATCCATCAGCTTTTGAAGCGGTTATCAATTCTTTAAAATAAATCCGTTTAAAATATTTCTTAAGCCCGGTCATCTTTGATCGGGCTTTTTTATTTCATTTACTTCAATTTTTCAAATGATTGTTATCATTTAAGTGAGTTGATGCTGTGAGTTCATTTGTACTTTAAACAAATTGTTTATGTCAATGAAAGCTGCACAAATTAATGTTGCATGTTACCACTGTGGCGAGGTGTGCGATAAAAGTATTTATGCTGATGAAAAGTACTTTTGTTGTAATGGTTGCAAGGTGGTATATGAAATATTGAATGAAAACAACCTTTGCAAGTATTATGAAATCAGCGGTAACCCGGGAATTTCGCAAAAATCAAAATCAGCTGCATCAAAACAATTTGAAATACTTAACCAACCTGAAGTAAAACAAAAATTTACTGATTTTTCAGATGGAGAACATACTCATTGCAGTTTTTATCTTCCTCAAATACACTGCAGTTCCTGTATTTGGCTTCTTGAAAACTTACATCGTATTAACAACAGTATAATTTCTTCACGGGTTAATTTTGATGAGAAAAAAATAAGAATTGTTTTTAAAAACCACGAAATAACTCTTTCACAAATTGCTACTTTACTTTCCCTTGTAGGTTATCAACCTCATATCAGTTTAAATGATCTGGAAGAAAAAAACTTTCAATCGAAAACTGAGAATAACAGGGTTTTAAAAATTGGAATAGCAGGATTTTGTTTTGGCAACATTATGATGCTTGCTTTTCCTGATTACTTCAGTGGCAGCAATATCAGTGAACAAGGTTTAAAACAACTGTTCTCCTATATAAGCC
>JBGARN010000158.1:0-7168 GCA_044230205.1 Bacteroidia bacterium | reverse complement strand
ATTCGGTATGTTTACCCAACTATTTTTATCTAATTGATTAATTAAAAATCACTTTTAAAACTTTCAAAGCCATGTTAAGTTTAAGTAATTCTACTGATTTTACACCTGCTTCTGCTAATCAAACAGGAGGGTATTCGCGCAAACTTCTTCTGTTGGTTGAAGATGACAAGGTAAACCAAATGCTTGGCCGTAAAATGCTGGCTAAGGCTGGTTATGATGTAGAGGTAGCAGATAATGGTCACATTGCTCTTGAAATGCTCAATTCAAAATCGTTCGCATTAGTTATTACTGATATTAAATTACCACTAATGACGGGATATGAAATGGCAGATAAGATTAGAAAATCAGTTGGCACCTCTTATGCCAACATCCCGATTATTGCAGTTTCGGCTTATCCATCGTCAGTGGAAAAAGAAAGAGCGCTTAATTCAGGCATCAGCGATTATATTGCCAAGCCTTTTGCTATGCACGAACTAGTAGAAGCAATAACCAACCAGTTGAATAAGAAAAGTGACTAGTTAAGTTTAAATATAAGCACAAAAAAACCCGGTAAAACCGGGTTTTTTGATTTTAAAAATGAGTGAATTATTGAATCTTTTTAACATTAATTGCATTCACGCCTTTTTTACCTTCAGTAATGTCGAATGATACTTTATCATTCTGACGAATACTGTCAACAAGGCCTGTTGCGTGAACAAAGATTTCCTTATTTGTTCCTTCGTCAACTATAAAACCAAAACCTTTTTTCTCGTTATAAAATTTAACTGTACCTTTTTCCATAAATAAAACTGAATTATTAATTAAGGTGTCAAACGTAAAATAAAAATTTTCACTTCACAAGTGTTTTTTAACCCTTAACTGTAAGGTTAATTAATAATACCATACTCAGTTTTGCTTAACTACCATTTTACCAATTTAAAAATTATAACATTTTCAATAATGGTTTTAAAGCATGATATCATGTTGTTATTGTGAAATTTATATACAATAGCCTCTCACATAAAAATTTATATACATTAGCCGTCAATCTTAAAAACCCTTAACGAATTTATGAATTCAACAAACAGTGCTTCAATAGGACATCCGCGCGGGTTGTACCTGTTATTTTTTACTGAAATGTGGGAACGTTTCAGCTACTATGGAATGCGGGCAATTTTTGTTTTGTACATGACCAAGGCATTATTGTTTACCAAGGCCGATGCATCCAACATTTACGGAAGTTTTACAGGCCTGGTTTATCTAACTCCATTGTTAGGAGGATACATATCAGATAAATTCTGGGGTAACCGAAGAAGTATTTTAGTAGGAGGAATTATGATGGCAATTGGACAGTTTTGCTTATTTCTTAGTGGGAATGCTGTTGTTCCCGGAGAGTCTAGCGCAACTGCCATATCATTTATGTGGGTTGGTTTAACCTTGCTTATTTTTGGTAATGGCTTCTTTAAACCTAATATTTCAACAATGGTTGGCCAGTTGTATCCTAAAAATGATTCCAGAATAGACGGGGCCTTTACTATTTTTTATATGGGTATCAATATGGGAGCATTCTTTTCTCCATTGGTTTGCGGAGGATTAGGTGAAGTGTTTGATGCTAACGGACAACATATACCAACTGAATTTAAATGGGGATTCCTGGCAGCAGGAATTGGAATGGCAGTAAGTACTATTTCATTTGAAATATTGAAAAATAAGCATTTGGTAACACCTGAAGGAGAAGCTTTAGGTATGCCAAAAGCCAAGATGGATTTTAAAACTTTCGGGTTAATTTTTGGTTCAATTGCTCTGTTGTTTTCACTGCTTAATTATCAAAAAATTATCAGCGGAATTTTTGGTGATGCTGCAATGGCTGACGTAAATTCCTTTGCTCATACCTTAGCTGATCTTGATTTAATAGCCTACCTCATTTATTCAGCAATTATAATTATGCCATTGATTATCCTTTCTGATAAATCGCTTACCAAGGATGAACGGGAAAGAATATTTGTAATTTTTATTCTGGCATTTTTTGTTGTCTTTTTTTGGGCATGTTTTGAACAAGCAGGAGCATCACTAACCTTGTTTGCAGATGAACAGGTGAACCGGCAGGTTGTTATTCATATTAGCAAGTATGTAATACTTGCAGCAGCTGCTTTGCTTATCTTTTACCTTTCAAAAGCACTGGGCTGGTTTTTTAATTGGTCGCGTAATACAATATTTACAATACAGGGGTTAGGAATATTAGCCATGATTGCCTTAACCTTTATGGGATACGTAAACGATTTTCATAAAGATGAATTTCCTGCATCGTGGTTTCAATCAGTAAATCCTTTAGCAATTATTTTACTGGCACCTGTGTTTACTATGCTTTGGGGAAAGCTGGCAAACGTTAACATGGAGCCTTCTTCCCCGCTAAAAATGGCGATGGGTCTTGGTCTTGTTGCCTTAGGCTATGTAATCATTGCATTTGCCGTTCATGGAGTTGACTCTTCGGTAAAAATTGGAATGTTCTGGTTGTTCGCACTTTATATTGTCCACACCATGGGTGAGTTATGTTTGTCGCCTATCGGTCTTAGTATGGTGAGCAAACTTGCGCCAATAAGATTGTCTTCATTACTAATGGGTACATGGTTTCTTGCAAATGCAGTTGCAAATAAATTTGCCGGAACGTTAAGTGCGCTTATACCTCCCGGAGCTGGCGAATCAGGGGCTGTTGCTGCAAAAATTCCGAGCTTCCTGGGTGTGCAGATATCAGACCTGTTTACTTTCTTTTGCGTATTTATTGTTTTAAGCGGATCGGGAGCATTGGTGCTTGTTGCAATTTATAAGCGTTTACACAAAATGATGCACGGAGTAAATTAATTTGAATAAAATAGTTTTAATGGTTAATAATTGTTGCGATTATTAACCATTAATTTTTTAAAGTGAGTTTATTTTTAATTGCCGGGCGTTATTTACAAGAAATTGAATTTAAACAGCACTATAAAATCAGTTCGCCTTTTTCCGAAATAAATTATCCATTAAAATAAGTGTTCAATTCGAAAAAGTTTGGTTATGGCAAAACTTCGTATTCATTATCTACAGCATGTTCCTTATGAAGGAATTGGTTGTATTGATTACTGGGTGCAGGCTAAGGGGCATGTATTAACTTCTACTAAAATGTATGAAACCCCTATTGTATTTCCTTCAACAGAAAGTTTCGACTGGCTTATTGTTTTAGGTGGACCATTAAGCGTTAATGATATCTTGCATTTTCCCTGGTTAATGGATGAAAAGAAATTTATTGAAGCAGCAATAAAAAAGAATAAAGTTGTAATCGGCTTCTGTCTTGGAGCGCAGTTAATTGCTAATGCACTTAACACACCAGTTAAACCAAACGAACAAAAAGAAATTGGCTGGTTTGAAGTAAGATTGAATGATGCAGCAAAGCAGCATGATTTGTTCAGTCATGATTTGTTCAGTCTTTTTCCTGAAAGCTTTACAACTTTTCACTGGCATGGTGAAACTTTTGATTTGCCCAAAAATGCAACACTGCTTATGAGTTCTACAGCATGTCCAAATCAGGCTTTTATTTATGGTAAAAAGACCATAGGAATACAGTTTCATCCTGAAATTACACAATTGGGTTTAAAGGAAATGATTCAGAATATGAGAGATGATTTGACAGGTGGGGAATTTGTTCAAACAGAGGAAGCCATCAACAGCCAAATTGAATTGCTGACTGAAAACCAGGAACGAATGCGGCTTTGGCTGAATAAACTATCTGATGTTTTTTAGTATAATTAAACAATGATAAAATCAATTGCCGTTTTTTGCGGGTCGGGTAAAGGGTTGAATGCAGAATATGAAATTGCTGCAAAAGAATTGGGTGCATTTCTTTCGCAACAAAGAATCCGTTTGATTTATGGAGGCGGTAACATTGGCTTGATGGGCATAATTGCTGATTCAGTATTGCAACATGGAGGTGAAGTTACCGGTGTAATTCCGGGTTTTTTAATGCAAAAGGAAGTAGGCCATACCGGTCTTACGGAATTAATAATTGTTGATACCATGCATCAGCGCAAGCAAATTATGTGCGATCGTTCTGATGCTTTCATTACAATGCCGGGTGGCTTTGGTTCAATGGATGAGTTTTTTGAAATTCTTACCTGGAAGCAGCTTAACCTGCACCGTAAACCAATTGGGCTACTGAATGTAAATGGATATTATAATCAGCTGATTGGACTTATTAACTACATGAATAGGGAGCAGTTTGTTTCTGATACCAACAAAGCACTTTTTATAACCGGTGATTCTATTGAAGAATTATTTTTCAGGTTTAGCAAAATTAGTTCCGAACAGGAAACATAAGCTATTCTATCTTGATAAAAGTGGTTTTATTTCTAAAGCCATGCATTTCTGTTACAAATTTTTTAAATTCCTTTTTTGTTGGTCTGTATAAATAACTTATGGAATCATTAAGAGTTTCCGGTTCTTCAGCCTGTGTAACAGCCTTCAGGTTTTCTATTTCATCAGGCTCTATTGATGAAAGAGTAATGCTTGAATTCTTTCCGGGTGTAATCATTCGCACTTCATAGCTGCCATCAGAAAGATGCGTATTCAAAAAGTAGTTTCCTTTTAAAAATCTTAAACAGTTTCCCTTCTTAATATTAAAAATGGTATCTTCCATAATGTATGTTCCATAAACAGAATCATTATTCAATATTATGGATAAACTATGGCTATTATTATTGAGCTGAACAGTAAGTGATGAATCACTTTTCTGCGTTTCGATTGTAGCAGCTTCCTGCTCACCGTAAACAATTGAAGTAGCATTGATCTCAAGCGTTTCATTACCAGTCATGCTTTTGTATCTACCCCATAATCCTGAAGGGAATTTCGAAATGTTCCTTTTGCCAATGGGTTGTGGGTCTGCAAATTTCACTACTTCATTGCAACTGCATAGCAAAATAAAGACCAAGGATAATGTAACCAGTTTTATAGAATTCATTTCAGTAAGTATTAATTAAAAGAGACATATTTTCATCACAGAAATCAATTACATTGCCGTTCTAATTTTAATACGACAATTAGTAATAAGGTAACCTGAATTATTTTTGTTAATGTTTTGTTCAATGCGCAATAAAAATTAAAACACCTTAAACATTACTACTATGAATCAACTTTTAGCAATTGCAAAAGCCAGTGACATTCCGGAGCGATTTAAAAACACTCCAATTGAAGAGTTATTACTTTATCATAACCTGGATAAACCAGTAGAAAAAAAATATGATCGTGCACAGATGCTGATAGGTATGTGTATGGACAACCGTAAACGATTGAAGATTCCAGATAATTTTGCATTTATAATCCGAACAGGCGGTGCTAATATGCGCTACAGTGAATTTCGAGTATCCTATGCAATTGCAGTTGGTGGTGTTAATGTAATTACTTTGATAGGCCATAATAATTGTGGTATGGTTAACCTGATGAGCAGGCGAGGTGAGTTCATTAAAGGATTAGTAGAAAATGCGGGATGGACGCCTGAAGAGGCCGAAGATCATTTCTATCATTATGAACCGGTTCACGAAATTGGTAATGAAATAGATTTTGTTTCAAGTGAGGCCAAACGACTTAGTTTAAGATATCCTAAGGTGCAGGTGGTGCCTATGCTTTTCAGAGTTGAAGACAGTAAACTCTATCTTATAAACGATTAGTGCTTATAAATTAAAAACACGGTAGGTTTTTTATTCAGGTCGGGTGGTGTTTTGCGCCAGGATGCAATTGACTTTGTTTTAATTGATTGATCTTTTAAGGTAATATCAGATGCTATGCACAGCAAAGTTTGATCATGGCAGGTTTTAATAATTTCAGACAGAAGCTGGTTATTACGGTATGGCGTTTCAATAAAAATTTGTGTTTGATTTTTTTGCTGTGATTCTTTTTCCAGCAATTTGATTTTCTGAACAAGCTCATTTTTTTCTTTTGGCAGGTAACCATGAAATGCAAATGATTGTCCGTTCATGCCGCTGGCCATTAATGCCAGTAATATTGATGACGGGCCGGTAAGTGGAACAACCTTTATATTTTTTTCGTGAGCTTTTTTTACAAGTTGAGCTCCAGGGTCAGCTACTGCAGGAACTCCGGCTTCGCTAAGTAGTCCAATGTTTTTTCCGGCCAGGCAGTTTTTCAGAAATTCACCATAATCAAAATGGGCATCATGTTTATTAATTTCATGAATGATCAATTGCGATTGTGCAGTTGGAATACCCGAGCGTTTTAAAAATGCTCTTGCTGATTTTTCATTCTCAACAATAAACTCATTTAATGAATGAATTATAGTGATGACTCCGGTTGGTAAAATGTAGTCTAGTTCGGTTTCGCCTAACCAGCATGGAATAAGATAAAGATTGCCATTTTGCATTAATGCTTTTGTTGTTAAGGTAAAACCTTGCTAAACTTTTTGCTCAGCAATTAATTCATGGCAGCCTGTTCGTTTACCAGTTTTTCGAGAACATCATCACAAGCATCATCCAGTAATTGAAAAACGGATTCAAAGCTGCTCAACCCTCCATAAAATGGATCAGGCACTTCAGTCCTTATCATATCAGCAAATGAAAGCAGCAGGTGCACTTTTTTTGCTTCATCTTCAGTATGAGCCTGCATAATTATATCGTTATAATTGCTTTCGTCCATAACAAAAATGAAGTCAAAATTTCTGAAATCGGACCTCTTAAATTGTCGTGAGCGCTGATTTGTAATATCAATGTCATGATTTTTTGCGCATTGAATTGTACGGCTGTCGGGAAGTTCACCGGCATGCCATCCCGATGTTCCTGCTGAATCCACTGTCCAGGGCAGGTTATGCTCTATGTTTTTTTTTCTCATAATGCCTTCGGCAAGGGGCGACCTGCAAATATTACCAAGGCAAACCATTAAAATTCTCATCCTTAACTATCTGATTTACTTAATCTGCAAATAAAATTAAATTACTTAAACGAGGGTATTGTCCATGAGCAAAAATAACTAAAGTGTATTTGAAATTATGTAGTTAAAATTACTACAGGGTCTTTTATAATTTTACTACTGTACCAGGCATCAGACAATTCATCCAAATAATTATGCAAAAAAAAACCTGCAACATGTTGCAGGTTTTTTTGAAGTTGAGTTTATTATTTAACGTTTACATTAATCAGTTTTTGTAAGTCCTGAA
>JBGARN010000157.1:0-7318 GCA_044230205.1 Bacteroidia bacterium | reverse complement strand
ACTACTTCTGCAATAATGTGGGAACGTTGTACTCCGGTGTTTGTTGATATTGAGCCTGCAACGTTTACTATCAATCCTGATCTTATAGAAGAGCACATTAATGAAAACACTTCAGCAATTTTGGCTACCCATGTTTATGGTAATCCATGCGATGTAGAGCGCATACAACAAATTGCACAAAAGCACGGGTTGAAGGTTATTTATGATGCTGCGCATTGTTTTGCTGTTGATTATAAAGGCACCAATGTGTGCAATTATGGCGATGTATCCACCTTAAGCTTTCATGCCACCAAGTTGTTTCATACCATAGAAGGTGGCGCTGCCATAACTGCCGATGAAGCACTTTCGAAAAAAATTTACCTCATGCGCCAATTCGGTCATATAGGTGATGAGCATTTTTCATTGGGTTTAAACGGTAAGGTTTCTGAATTTCATGCTGCAATGGGCTTGTGTGTATTACCTGAAATTGAAGGCATAATTGCTGAGCGTAAAACTATTTGCAATTACTATGATGAATTGTTAGAACATAAGCTGATTTCAAAACCGGAGATACGTCCGGGTACTACTTATAATTATGCTTATTACCCGGTTTTGCTTAAGGATGAATCAACCTTACATCGCGTTATGGATGAATTAAAAAAAGAAGGTGTGCTTGCGCGCAGGTATTTTTATCCATCGTTAAACACATTGCCTTATATTGAAAAAAAATATTCCTGCCCGGTTAGTGAAGATGTAAGTGTACGTGTATTGTCGTTACCCTTATTTATCGGGCTCGAAAAATCGGATCAGCAAAAAATAGCCACAGCCGTTTTAAATGCTTTTTAAAGCAATCAAATGGCTACATAAACTGTATGCCTCTCCATAAAAGTTATTTCTAAATTCGCAGCGCATTAATTAATATTCAACTATTATAATTTTTCAAACATGAGTTTACAGGATACCATCAACAACGATTTAAAAGAAGCCATGAAAATGAAGGATGAGGCTTCATTGCGTGCGTTGCGTGCAATAAAATCAGCAATACTTTTAGAAAACACCAGCGGTAAAGGATCTTTAGACGCTGCTACTGAACTTAAGCTGCTCCAGAAATTAGTGAAGCAGCGTAAAGACAGTATTGAAATTTACCAGCAGCAAAACCGTGACGACCTGGCAAAAGCTGAATTGGAAGAAGTGGCTATAATTGAAAAGTATTTGCCGGCCATGATGAGTGAGGATGAAATTAAAGCAGCTTTGCAACAACTCATTGCACAGGTTGGTGCGGCAGGGTCTGGTGATATGGGCAAAGTAATGGGTGCAGCCACTAAACATTTTGCAGGAAAGGCTGATAATAAAACTGTTTCGGCACTGGTAAAACAATTACTAACGCCATAATAACTGCCGGCAACCTGCTGAAGTTGCTTAATTTATTAATTGTAACAGCTATGCTAACTTTTACAGTTAAATGATGGTTTATCCGTTTTTAAATTGTCATATTCGTCATCTTCTATTCTTCAATTTTTCTATGGATATTCCTAAAATCAGTAAAGCAGGAGTTTTTTTGTTTTTAATGTTATGCATGTTTGCTTTTCATTCGAAGGCACAGACCGGCAGCATTAGAGGATTTGTGTATGACAAATCCAATGGCGAACCTGCAATTTTCACTACCGTATATTTAAAAGGCACTACCATTGGTACAGTAACTGATGTGAATGGTTATTTCAACATTACCAAGCTAACCCCAGGTACCTATACACTAATGGTTACTGCATTGGGTTACGATACTTTGCGATTACCTTTTACAGTTTCTTCCGATGAGTTGATTTCGCGAAAATTATTCCTCGTAAAAAATGCCATTAATATAAAAGCTGTTGATGTGAGTGCAGAGAAGCAGGAGTATAAAACCGATGTAAAAATGTCGGTAACAAAAGTTACTCCTAAAGAGATAAGACAAATACCTGCCATAGGGGGTGAGCCTGATCTTGCACAGTACCTTCAGGTGGTACCGGGTGTTGTTTCAACAGGCGATCAGGGTGGTCAGCTGTATATACGCGGTGGAACGCCCATTCAAAATAAAGTGTTGCTCGATGGAATGATCATCTATAATCCGTTTCACTCCATTGGTTTGTTTTCAGTTTTCGATACAGATATCATCAGCAATGCCGATGTTTATACAGGGGGCTTTCCTGCACAATATGGCGGACGTATATCAGCCGTTATGGATGTTACCACACGCGATGGAAACAAAAGACGGTACGGTGGTAAGGTTTCGGTAAATCCGTTTGCTTCTAAAGTTACGCTTGAAGGGCCGCTGAAAAAGCAAACTGAAGAGGGCGGGGGAAGTTCATCAATTGTACTTTCGTATAAACGGTGTTATCTTGACAAGACTTCTGAATCAATTTATGATTATGCCAATGAATATGGCCTGCCTTACAGCTTTGGTGATTTGTATGGCAAGGTTTCTTTCAATGCAGCTAATGGAAGTAAACTGAGTTTGTTCGGATTTAATTTTCGCGATGAAGTTGATTACTCACCTGTTTCTAAGTTTAACTGGAAATCGGGCGGATTTGGGTCTAAGTTTATTATTGTTCCCACAGGTTCATCCATGCTTATGGACGGTATTTTCGCATATTCAAAATATTCAATGACCATGCAGGAAGCAGATGAAAAACCCCGCGAGAGCGATATCAGTGGATTTAACATGGCCCTTAATTTTTCATACTTTTTCGGGCAGGATGAATTGAAATACGGTCTTGAAGTAGGTGGCTTCAAAACTCATTTTGAGTTTTATAACATTGCCGGCAACCGCCTGGGGCAGGAAGAAAATACAACAGAATTCGGCACCTATATCAATTACAAAAAAATTGCAGGCAAGTTTGTAATACAGCCCGGTGTTCGGCTTCAATATTATGCATCGCTTACTGAGCTTGCTTTTGAACCGCGGCTGAGCGCTAAGTATAATCTTACTGATAAAGTGAGGATTAAATTTGCATCGGGTATTTACAAGCAAAATTTTCTGAGCACCACCAGCGACCGCGATGTAGTCAACTTTTTTTATGGTTTCCTGTCAGCACCTGATGATTTGCCTGAAACATTTGACGGCAAATCTGTTGACTCGCATTTGCAGCAGGCCAATCATTTATTGTTAGGCACTGCACTGAGGTGGATTTACCTTTTCATCTCACTTTAAATGTTGAAGGTTATATCAAAAATTTTAAGCAGCTGATCAATGTAAACAACAATAAGATATATGATGATGTAGCCTCCAATTCAGGAAAACCTGATGAGTTGAAAAAAGATTTTATTGTTGAATCGGGAATGGCAAAAGGAGTTGACATTTCGCTTAAGTTCGAATACAAGAAGTATTACTTATGGGCTGTTTATTCATTGGGTTATGTTACCCGTTATGACGGTAATGTAACTTACTCACCCGTTTTCGACCGCAGGCATAATGTAAATGTGGTGGGCGCTTACACCTTTGGCAAAAGCCTGTTGTGGGAAGCCAATGTGCGTTTTAATTACGGATCGGGTTTTCCGTTTACACCCACGCAGGGATTTTATCCTTACCTGAATTTTTCAGGTGGTATTAATACCAATTACACTACTGATAATGGTTACCTCGGTATTATTTACGGTGAGCTGAACAGCTATCGCCTGCCTGATTATGCACGATTGGATTTAACCCTTAAGCGCACTTTTGTAATTGGCAAAAACTCAAACCTTGAAGCAACAGCCAGTGTTATTAATGCCACCAACCGCAGCAATATTTTTTATTTCGACAGGGTTCGTTACAAGCGTGTTGATCAATTACCCATTATGCCTGCACTGGGTGTTAGTATGACTTTTTGATTCTTTTAAATTTTCATTGGCTGATTAGTCAATCAACGGTGTTGTAATAATTTACTGCTTTTAATTTTGAAGGACAGCCTTTTTTAAAGCCTAATCAATCAGATAACTCTTTCAAGTAGTTCTTCATAACTATGCACACCTTGAATGGTTCCGTTTTTTAATTCGTAAATGCGGTTGCAGTTTTTTAATGTGGTAATGCGGTGGGCAATTACAAAAATGGTTTTATTGGTATCACTAAGTTTATCAATAGCATCGGTAACTTCTGCTTCGGTTTCATTGTCTAAAGCCGAGGTGGCTTCATCAAAAACAAGTATTTCGGCATCGCGGTATAAGGCACGCGCAATTCCAATACGCTGGCGTTGTCCACCGCTAAGGCGGCTGCCTTTTTCGCCAACTACGCTGTTAATGCCTTCTGGAAGTGATTTAACCAAATCACTTAGCGAAGCATTTGATATTGCTCTCAACAAGCGTCTTTCATCTACCTCATTATCGCCAAATGCAATGTTCTCTTTAATGCTTCCATCCAGGATAAATATATCCTGTTTTACATAGCCTATCAGTTTGCGCCAGCTAAGCAGGTTGGTTTCATCCAGTTTAACACCATCCACCAGCAATGAACCTTTTTCTTCTTCAATAAAACGCAGCAGAATATTCATCAGCGTGGTTTTTCCTGAACCTGATGTGCCCACAAAACCTATTTTCTCGCCCTTTTTTACGTTAAGATTGATGTTCTGTAAAACGTAATTTTCTTCGCCCGGAAATCGGTAACTTATATTTTTAAACTCGATATTATTCTGAAAAACAACCGGCTTTTGCTCTGCTATGGGTTTGCGCCCCGGTAAAGCATCTTTATAAAAATTAAGATTGGCAACACTGCTTTGGCTGCGCTTCACATAAATAATATTGCCAACAATTCGGTTCATGGAAGGCATAAGGCGGTATGCCGCAGCGGCAAACAATCCCACCAGCACCACAGCACTTGAAGTGCCTTTATCAGCAATAAAAAGTATATAAACAAAAATAACCACAATACCCAGCATAGCCACAATTTCATAAGCACGCATGGGGACTAAGCTTAGGAATCCTGATTTTTGAGACACATCATGATAACGGGTAATATACTCCATATACTGCTGACGGAAATCTTTATCCTTACCGGCAAGCTTTACATCAATATATCCGTTAACTGAATTGTTTAATGAGCTGTAAACTTTGGGTATTACACGATCGAGCTCGCGTCCATAAAAACTGCTTTTGCTTTTAAGTGACCTGTAGATGAGCC
This sequence comes from Bacteroidia bacterium, assembly GCA_044230205.1. Lineage (GTDB taxonomy): Bacteria > Bacteroidota > Bacteroidia > AKYH767-A > OLB10 > JAEUTH01. The sequence goes on along the minus strand of JBGARN010000157.1, from coordinate 2,211 downwards.
ATGTGGCCGGACCAACGGTACCCAAAATGCACATAAACAATGAAAAATTAAATGCAATAATGGATATGACGATTAATAGAACGATAATCCCTTCAGAAAAAATCATAATAAGCGGGTTGATAACCCAGGCCATATACGATGCAGGATTATTGAATACGTGATTGGTGATCACTGAGGATTTTACATTGGAAAAATCGAGATAGGAAATTGCGTAGTATTTATCGTATTGATTGCGGGTGATATATACAGCTACTTCAGTGGTATATAAAGCTGTAATGTAGCTGACAAACAATCCGTAAATGGTTTTTAAAATATAAAACACCAAAACCGACAGTACAATAAACAACATAAAGTTGTTGATGGAATCAAAGCCCATCCGGTTATAAAGATCGCCCAGGTAAAATTTGTTTCCTGAAATCACTTCAGGATCAGAGGCAATTTTAATGATGGGTAAAATAAGTCCGAGTCCGAATACATCCAGTAAGCCCTGCACAAGAATTAACCCGGCAAGACCCACCATCTTTTTTTTATGGGCAGGGCTCAGGTGCTCCTTGATACTGTTTATGGTTTCTTTAAACGAACTCATCTGTTTTTGATGCTGTTGTTGTTATTTCAAAAAATCAGGTAAAAGTTAAAGTTGGAAAGTTACTAAAGCTGAAATAATAACTAAGCAATAATTTTCAATTTGAATATTGTTTCGGTATGTGATGGTCTTTTACTTATAATAACCACCGCCATAACCTGCTGTAATATTTTTTGCACTAACCGAGTTAAGAATAAATCCAACGCTTTTACCCGGATTGCGTTCAACAATCTGATGCGCAAGATCAACAAAGTCTTTCTTAGAGTAATTGGCTTTAAGCACAAACAAAGTAAGGTCGGCATATTTCATCAGTTCAAGCGAGTCAGATATCAGACCAACAGGCGCAGAATCGATAATTATATAATCGTACATTTTCTTTAGCTCTTCAATCAGTTTATCCATTAAAGGATCGAGCAACAATTCACTGGCATTGGGAGTTCGCGGACCTGATAAAATGATGTGGAGGTTTTCAACTCCGGTTTCTTTAATAATGCTCTTCATATCACTCTTACCTGCAAGATAGGAGGTTATACCAACATCGTTCGATAGATTAAATGCATTAGCCTGCTTGGGTTTGTGAAGGTCGCAGTCAACAATAATAACCCGCTTGCGGCTTTTTGAAAGAATGGTTGCAGTATTAACGGTACAAAATGTTTTTCCTTCGCCAGCAACTGATGATGTCATTAAAACAATTTGTGTTTTATAATAACTAAGGTTAGTTCGTATTACCCTGAATGCTTCTGATGCAACAGATTGCGGGTACTTATCCACCATGTTGTACTCTTTCTCGCCTTCTTTAACTTTTGCAACTACACCAACTATTGGTAAGTGAGTTATTTCCTTTAGATCTTCTTTATTGGTAACATAATTCAGATAAAGATTTTTAAAGAAGATAACCAGGAAGGATAGTGCAAATCCCAGGCCTAGACCGGTTAATAATATTTTAGAAGGCAAAGGCCTTACCAGGCCAATACTTCGTGCCGCTTCAAGAATAAATTTGTCAGCTACAATTGCTGAGCGGGCAATCATGGTTTGTGCTCTTGTTTCCATCAGGAACACATACATCTTTTCATTAAGGTCAACCTGTCTTTTTACGTTTTGCAATCCACGGTTAATAGAAGCTGAACCGGAAACTTCCGATTTAATTTGCCCGATATTTTTATTAAGGTTATTGATCTGGTTAGCCAGTGTCTTACGTATATTAATAACGGTACCGTTAATTGTACTTTTTACAGTGGCAATTTCTGCTTCAACATTTTTTAATGCCGGACTGCTGGGAGTATTGCTAAGTGCCAGTGCCTGGCGTTGTTCCATTAATTGCACCAGCTTGTTAAAAGAAGTTGCAAGGCCTGGATTGTTCTGTGTTTGTAAAATGTTGGAAATAGCTGAAATGTTATTTTCATTTTCATCATTGAGCATGTTGTTCAACATGTTGATGTTGTCATACTCAATCTGCAACTTGCGTAATTCGGCATCTAGTATATTGGCCTGTTGAATATTGGCCGATGTTTGTGTGCCTAAATCAACAGAGCCTGTGGAACTTTGAAAATTTACCAGGGTGTTTTCTGAACTGTTGAGTGAATTGGAGATGTCTTTAATTTCATTGTCGAGATAGGCCAGCGTATTTG
>JBGARN010000156.1:0-7348 GCA_044230205.1 Bacteroidia bacterium | reverse complement strand
CGTTGTTTTTGTTTTTCTGGGGCGGGGAGACTCTGCCACGAAAAAGAAATTCTTATTATGAAAATTAAAATTGCAATTATAATTGCGATCCAAATTGGTATTGCTTTAAAAAGTCCTTGCCAATACAATAATGTTTGGATGCTTGGACATATTGGAGGAGTAGGATTACCATATTATGGATTGGATTTTAGCAATGGAACACCTGATACATTTTCTATTAACAGACAGATGTCATTTTTTAATACCAATGGTTCGTTGTGTGATACGTCAGGCAATTTAATGATGTATTCTAATGGTATTTATATTGCAAATAAACTTAATGACACTTTACAGAATTCGCAGAATTTTAACCCAGGCTTCAATACAACTCACAATGCTATAAAAGGTCTTAACATGGTTCAGGCGTTAGCAATAATTCCATACCCTGACCATGCAAATCAGTATGTTATTTTTCATGAATCATCAGATACGATTAGTGTAAACTTAACAAGCTGGGTTTATCACAAAGTAGCACCGCTATCACTTAGATATAGTTTAATAGATATGACTTTAGATAGTGGCAAGGGTGGTGTTGTAGCAAATAAAAAATCAATAGTAGAAATAAATGACACTTTAACTTTAGGCAAATTAACTGCCTGTAAGCATGGCAATGGCAGAGACTGGTGGGTGTTGACACAACGATATAATGATTCGTTGTTTTACAAAATATTAGTAACACCTGATACCATTCATGTATTTAGTCAGCAAATTGGTTATCCCTCAGTTTTTGATTTGTTTGGTCAAGCGGTATTCAGTCCTGACGGTTCAAAATTCATAATGGTGATGGAGGATTTAGCTGTTGATATATTCGACTTTGACAGGTGTAATGGAATGTTAAGTAACCATCATCATATTTCTAACTTACCTGACACTACAAGGGTATATATTGGTGCTTCCGTATCGCCCGATAATCATTATTTATATGTAAACACTAAATTACAGATTTTCCAATACGATTTGACAAGTGCGTTAATAGACTCGACAGTTCAAATAGTGGCAACAAATGATTCTTTTGCCAATCCAACTGCAGGCTGGTTTTTTATGAATTCCTTAGGTCCTGATGGAAAAATTTATATATCCTCATTTGATGGCACCTATATGCTCCATGTTATTAATCAACCAGATAGTTTTGGATTAGCTTGTGATGTACAGCAACATACCGTTACATTGCCTGGGCCCGGAGGTAACATGGCTGTGCCTACTTTTCCAAATTATAATTTGGGTCCTTTAACAGGCAGTATATGCGATACACTGACAGGCTTACCTCCACCGCCTGAGAACATTAGTAATTTTAAAATATACCCAAATCCTGTAACGAATAACATTTTGAATATAGGTTATTTGTTACCTCAAAATAAAAGTGGGTCATTTACTATTTATGATGTAACGGGCAAGGTTGTTTTTAAATATACGCTGCCGCAATGGAGTACACTGCAAAACCTGCCGCTGCAGCTTGCAGAGGGGATGTATTTTTGTACGGTAACTTCAAATGGTTTGAAGGTTAGTAAGAAGTTTGTGGTTATCCGGTAAACCTGTAAGGTTAGAAAAAACCTTACAGGTTGGATTGGCTTTAATTGATTTCCTTTCGGTTTCAAAAAATTCATCAAATGAAGTGGCTTGGGATTTTATTGATTGTTTTTATAATGGTTGGAATTGTATCAGGATTTCAAATATAGCCTAGTGATATTGTCTTGAGCAAAAACACAAGCTTGGAGGCTTGCGGGAGCGATACGAGAGATTAGTGGTGAGAGACACGAGCTACAAGCTCGCGCGAGCGGGGTGTTTCGGCAACCAGCGAAAAAACTTTTCCGTAAAAAACCTCACTAAGTGTAGCTTCAATTAAGTGAGTAAGTTGAGAGAGTTTTAATTGCATTTTTTGGAAACTGGAAATTGGAAAATTGGAAATACAGAGCGCTAAACCTTAAAATCAAACAACAAACTTCAAACCTCAAACCTCAAACTAAATTAGTGCATAATTTTAAAAACCATTTCCTTCAGCAAATCACCTTCATCGGTTGAGGTGCTGCCAAGACCTTTTGATTTTAAATCGTACTCGCGCAATAAAGCAATAATGCCCACCAGCCTTTTTATGTTATAGTTACGCGCTGCAGTTTCATAATCGCGGATAAAACCGGGATGAATGCCTAAAACAGCTGCGGCCTTCGATTTATCGGTAAGGCACTGATACCTGAGTACTTTATTAAAATGTGCAAACAACATGGCCATTGTTAATACAAACGGATTGGCCTTTGAGTTGGCCTTAAAATAATTTACTATGCGGTTAGCTTTTAGGTAATCGAGTGTCGAAATTGCATTGTTGAGTTCAAATACATTGTAGTCTTTACTTATGCCAATGTTCTGTTCAATATGCGCAATGCTGATTACTTCAGTATTGCTTACATTGATCATCAGCTTATCCAGCTCATTGCTTATTTTGGATAAATCAGCACCCAGGTATTCAGCCAGGAGGTATGCAGCTTTATCATCAATTTTATATTTTTTTGAAGCGCAGTATTTTTTTATCCAATCGGGCAGCTGGTTATCGTACAGCTTTTTCGACTCAAACGTTACGCCTGACTTATCAATAAGTTTGGCCACTTTGCTGCGCCCATCAACCTTTTCATACTTACAGCAAAACACCAGTAGTGTTGATTTTACAGGATTCTGCAAGTAAACTTCCAGCGGGTTTTCAGTTTTGTCAGCTTTGTCAGGCTTTTCAGTTTTCCTTTCCTTCTGAACAAGGCCTTTTAAATTTTGTGCCTCCTTAACAATCACCACCTGGTAATTGCTCATCATCGGGTAACGCTTGGCATGGCTGATGAGTGTAAGCAAATCAATATCCTTGCCGTACAGTACGGTTTGATTAAACTCCTTTTCCATTTCCTCCAGCACATTGTTTTCAATAAAGTCGCTTATCTTATCAATGTAATAAGGTTCCTCGCCCTGCAATAAATAAACAGGTGAGTAAACTTTGTTCTTTAAATCCTGGATGATATTTTCAAAAGTCTGAGGCATGAAAACAGTTTGAGGTTTCGGTCCCGATAGCTATCGGGATGGAGTTTGAGGTTTGATAGTTTGAAGTTTCAGGATCGGGTTTGACGTTAAAATTTAAGATGCTTTACTGTTAAGCCGTTATTGATTAATTCTTTTAATGAATCTATGCCTATTTTGAGATGATCATTTACAAATTTTTCAGTTACCAGTTTATCGCTTTGCGATGTTTTTACGCCTGATGAAATCATGGGTTGATCGCTAACCAGCAACAATGCGCCTGCAGGTATCTGGTTTACAAATGCAGTTGTAAAAATGGTTGCTGTTTCCATATCAATACCCATACAACGGATTTTCTGCAGGTATTTTTTAAACTCATTATCATGCTCCCACACACGCCTGTTAGTAGTGTAAACGGTACCTGTCCAGTAATCTTTATTGTGATTTCTGATGGTGGTTGAAACTGCCTTTTGCAAACTAAAAGCCGGCAATGCCGGCACCTCTGGAGGTAAATAATCATTGGAAGTTCCATCACCACGGATGGCAGCAATGGGCAGAATTAAATCACCCAATTTATTTTTCTTTTTAAGCCCGCCACATTTGCCCAAAAACAGTAGTGCTTTGGGCTGAATACTGCTCAGCAGATCAGTAATGGTTGCAGCATTGGCACTGCCCATCCCGAAATTGATAATGGTAATACCCTCGGCAGTAGCATTAGGCATGGGATGATCAGCACCATTAATGGGAACATTTTTCCATTTGGCGAAAAGGTTTACATAGTTATTGAAATTGGTAAGCAAAATATATTTGCCAAAATCGGCCAGGTGCTTGCCGGTATAACGGGGCAACCAGTTTTCTACTATTTCTTTTTTTGTTTTCATAGCATGTTATACCTATAGACAAAGGAATATGGAGCAAACGTAAAAATTAAACCGCAATAAATATTTAACTTGGTTGGAACCTGCTGGCAAACAAACTCCAACAACAGCAAAGATGCGAATGGCAGGGCTGCAGGGCTCAAAATTCTGCATAATTGACCCATCAGATTAAAACCGTTCGTTTCTTGCCAATTCAGAAACAAAGTTTACATTTGCGCCCCCGCAGTTGGATACTGCAGGAATTTATTAACAAAAACTCCCGGTTTACCGGGATAAAAACAGAAAAAAATGCCAGCAAAATTAAGATTGCAAAGATTTGGTAAAAAAGGCTTCGCCTATTACCATATTGTAGTGGCAGATGGTCGTGCTCCAAGGGATGGTAAGTTTATTGAGAAAATTGGTTCTTATAACCCCAACACGAATCCTGCAACTATTGAATTAAACACGGATAAGGCGGTAGCCTGGTTAAACAAAGGTGCTCAGCCTACTGACACTTTAAGAGCCATTTTATCGTACAAAGGTGTGTTATACAAAAAACACCTGATGGAAGGCGTAAAGAAAGGCGCCTTAACACAGGAACAGGCCGATGCCAAATTTGAAGCATGGAGCCTGCAGAAATCAAGTAAAATTGATTCCAAGAAAAGTAACCTGGCTGCATCGCGCAAATCGGAAATGGAAGCCCGCTTAAAAGCTGAAAAAGCTGTAAAAGAAGCGAAGGCAAAAACAATTTCTGAAAAAAATGCTGCCAAGGTTGAAGATGCTGCACCTGAAACAACAGCAACACCCTCAGCCGATGCCACAGAGGCACCTGCTGAAAATGCATAAGTTCAAAAATGCATTGGCCATTTGAAGAAATGAAGAATGGTTTATAATCTAAAAACTAATTGCATACCCGTATTGAAAGTTCAATACGGGTTTTTAATTTATTCGGTTTAACCTGGTGGATTTATCAGACTACTTTTATTTAGGCAGCATTACCCGGTCACATGGCACTGACGGATCGGTTTGGATTGCATTAGATGTTGATGACCCCTCACTTTACGCATCGCTAAAAACCATCTGGATTACTTTAAACGATACCCTTATCCCATTTTCCCTGGAGCGTATTAAAATTGTAAATGATAATGCGCTGGCCAAATTTGAAAAAGTAAACGAGCCTTCAGATGCAGAACTGCTGCTGGATTGTGATGCTTATCTTCCGATTGACCAGTTACCAAAATTACAGGGCAAAGCATTTTATTATCACGAAATAACAGGCTACACTGTTATAGACAAGCTTTTTGGAGAAGTAGGAAAAATTGAAAGAGTGTTTGATTTTCCGCAGCAGGCCGTAGCACAGGTATTTTGTAATGGCAAAGAAGTGCTCATACCATTGAACTTGGACCTGGTAACAGCGATTAACCGTTCCGAAAAAAAATTGCTCATGCAACTTCCTGAAGGCTTAATTGAGCTTTACATTTCCTAGAATTGGCTGAACAATTGTGAAATTCTATTTTTAATATAGTTTTGTGGTGGAGTAAAATGAAATGCACTCCCATTAACGACTTTACCTTACAGGTTTAAATTACCCACTGTACTAAATTTTAAAATTGTTTTGTGTCAGAATCAACTTTTCATTTTAAAAAATTTACCATAAAACAGGATCGCTGTGCTATGAAAGTTGGCACAGACAGCGTGCTTTTTGGAGCATGGGTAAATACAGGTAATGCAAAAAATATTCTTGACATAGGCACCGGAACCGGTGTACTAGCATTAATGCTTGCTCAAAAAAGCCAGGCTGTAATTGATGCTATTGATATAGATGCAGATGCATGTGAACAAGCCAAAGAAAATTTCCTGAATTCACCTTGGTCTGACCGGTTAAGAGTGTATCATACCATGCTGCAAAAGTTCCGTGATAATGCTTTGCAGCACTACGATCTTATTGTAAGTAACCCACCCTATTTCACTTCATCGCACCGCGCCAATGATGCTGCTCGTAATATTGCCCGGCATATGGATTCAACGCTTTCCATGGAAGATTTAATTACCGGGGTTATTAAACTGTTGCATGACGATGGCAGGTTTTGTGTAATTCTACCCGCTAAAGAAGGAATGTTGTTTTATGAAAAAGCAACCCTGCATAACTTGTTTTGCAACCGTTTGACACGTGTTAAAACTATTTCGGACAGGGCCGAGAAAAGGCTGATGATGGCTTTCGGAAAAAAAATGCAGGTAATTGAAGAAGATGAAATTGTTATACAACAGAATGAGCATCAGTTTAGTGATGAGTATATTGAGCTTACCAAAGACTTTTACCCGGGATTGAAAAAACATCGCTGATAGCATTTTTCAAAGCATTTACGATTTTGTAATTCGGGATATTGAATCTCGTATTTACATTTTCAGATTTTAATTAATAAAGCTACTTTTAAAGCATGAAATTTATTTTTCTCTGTTCCGCACTGATAAACCTGTTGGCATTTACAGGTTGCAAAACAGATAATTCCGTTGATCAAGGGCCACTTAAAACAGAAAATGTTATTATTGTTTTAATTGACGGGCCGCGTTATTCCGAAACCTGGGGCGACAGCTCACACCAATATATACCCGGTCAAGTAGCAATCAGTAACCAGGGCATTGTTTGTACTGAATTTTTTAACAATGGTATAACCAATACCTTTAACGGGCATACAGCTATAACCACCGGTCACTATGAAACATTGGATAATGCAGGTTATGAAAACCCATCAAATCCATCTTTCTTCCAGTTATACCTGAAATATAAAAATAAGAAAAGTACAGCCGCATGGATCATTTCTTCCAAAGACAAACTGGAAGCGCTGGGTAATTGCAAAGATCCTAAGTATAACAATAGCTATATACCTCAAAGCAACTGTGGGGTTAATGGATTACACACAGGAGTGCGCGATGACTCAGTTACTTTTGCCGAAGCAATTAACACCTTTAAAGTATTTAAACCCAGGCTGGCATTTGTAAGCTTTAAAGAACCTGATGTAAGCGCACACATGAATGACTGGCAAGGCTATTTGAACGGCTTAAAGCAAAGTGATGATTATGCTTTTAAAATCTGGCAGTTTATTCAAAGTGATCCTCATTACAAAGACCGAACTGCACTTTTCATCACCAATGATCATGGTCGCCACCCGGATAGTGTGTCTACCGGTTTTACCTCGCATGGCGATACCTGTTCAGGATGCAGGCATATTTTATTGGTAGCAGCCGGTCCTGACTTTAAAAAGAGCCTGGTCGTTAATAACCCATATGAACTCAAAGACATCAATGCAACGGTATCCTATATTTTAGGAATTGAAACTTCAGGTACCGGCAAGGTCATCACTGAGCTTTTCGAATAGGCGGCTGCTTAGCTTTATCAGAGCCCATTTTTCGGCTGTTTTACCTGGACATTACCTTATTTAAAAGCCCAGCTATAATTAGAA
>JBGARN010000155.1:0-7375 GCA_044230205.1 Bacteroidia bacterium | reverse complement strand
GGAAATGTACTTTGGGCAAAGGGAACAGGTGGAATTGGTGGTGATGATATTGGCAGAAGTGTTGCCACAGATCTCATCGGTAATGTATTGGTAGCTGGCTATTTTTATAGTAACAGCATAACATTCGGAACAACAACTTTAACCAATCCTCCGTGGGGCGGTAATAATGCTGATTTGTTTATTGTTAAATACAATCACCTGGGCGATGTGCTTTGGGCAAAAAACACAGGCGGACATGATTTTATTGGGGGTTTCGGCATTGCCGCTGATGTTGGTGGGAGTGTTTATGTAACAGGTCACTTTAGTGATTCTACAATTTCCATCGGTGGTGCAGCTTTACCGTATGCAGGAAGCAATGACATGTTCATTGCTAAATTAGACAGCCCTGCATGTTCTGCATTCTACACGCTTTATGCTGATACCATTCCACATAACTGGATAGCTGTTAACCAGGCCACAGGAACAGCTCCTGTTACTTATGCATGGAACTGGGGAGATGGCAGTCCTGTTTCTAATGGAGCTACTCCATCTCACACTTACAGTTCCCCGGGGTATTACAATATTTGTCTTGCAATTACTGATGCAAATGGATGCAGTGCTGCTTATTGCGATACGTCCACTTATTTATACAAAAATTCTTCAAATGCATTCATCGTTTCTGTTAATGTAATTTTGCCAACAGGAATTTCTGAACAGTATGATCATCTATTAATCAGCATTTACCCAAATCCATCTTTGGGAGTTTTTACGATCACCTTTCCCGAAATTATTAATAATGGAAAGCTTGAAATTATTTCTATGCTTGGAGAAAAAGTCCATTCAGAAAGTTTAGCCAATGAATCGAAAAAAGAAATTCAACTCAACTCTATTTCACAAGGAATATATATTGTACAGCTGTTTGATGGTATAAATACTTATAACAGGAAAATTATTTTTGAATGATACTTTATGCTATTGCTTCAATTAGATAAAAGCACAAAAGGGTAGCACTTTTAAAACAAAATTGAAGTAATAAAATATCTAAGCCGGCAAATGCACAGAAGAGGTAAACAAAGAGTTGAGTATTTCCGCTTCCCTCAGGACAAACATCTTATAAATTAAGCTGGTAAACGTATAGTAGTACCCAATAAGAATTTGCTTAACGCAGGTGTAATTCCTTCTTTATCTTTATTCTTTAACCTGCCTTCCGACATAGACAAGACCGCAAACCATCCTTTGTCATATATCCGTACCATAATAATCCATTGATACATCAAGAATATTATGTTTGAGTTTCGCCCAAATCTTAATGTCGGGGCTAGTACTGATACGATTTTTTTCTTTTATTTGATGAAATCTAAAAAGTATAGTTTATGAAAACCTTTAATTTAATCATTCTTTTATTATTGCCCTTTCAGTTATTCGCCCAGGAAAAACCAGCCGGTAAAGACCCGTCTCCTGATTTTTATTTAACAGAAGAAGGTGAAAAAGTATTTATGTATGGTAACATATCTATGTCAGCGCAATATTTGCAGTATGAAAATGAAAAAGGCAAATCGAAGCAATTTGCCCAGAAAAAAATAAAATTAATGGTGGCAAAGGGAAGATTATTTGTCAACCTGCCAATCTCCGGAGTGATGGATCGTTTGCATGAGATAGTGGCCTTTAATGAAAAGTATATGCTTAGTTATTACCTTGGTGAAAGCTGTTATTATATATTTGATCGTAATAATAAAATGATTGAAAGCCGGCTTACATTCAGCAGCAGAAGTGCAGCAAAAAATATTGAAAAATATAATGAAAAGATCGCCCCATATTTTTCAGGCTGTAAAGAACTGACCGACTATCTGAAGAAAAATTTAAGCGAAAATAAGTTGCTTTCTGAAGAAGTAACCTATTACAAGTGCGGCAGTAAGGATTACTTTGATAAGTAGACTTAATAGTGCCAAACTTTAAAGTTCTGAAAAGCATTAAAGTCCTTTTTACTTTTAGGCCGTTGTTGAGCTTGTCTGCCGACAGGCAGGCCTGCCTTCTGCAGGAAGATCCCGTCCAAAAACGGAAGCGAATTGTCCGTGGTTCGCGTCAGCGTGAACCTGGGACTCAATAATCAACATACATGATGAACAACCTCGCGATTACATAATTGAAAAAACAGCATAAAAAGGTTGGGAATCAAAAATAGTAAGCATATTTGAAAACACTAAAAAACAGCAAATGGTCACAGGCACTACTATTACCACTATAAACCCGGCTGACAAAACAGCTTTAAACCGATTCATTTCCCTTGAGCGTAAATTAATGCAAAGCTATCCTTACTATATTTCTGAAATAGATGATGATGTTGCAAAATTCCTTGCCCGGAAAAATCTGATGGCTAAGGAAATGGAGTTTGCACTTTTCATTGTTTCCAGGTCAGGACATGATGTTGGTCGTTGTGCAGCTATTATCAATAAAAGGTTCAGGGCAATGAAACAAGCTGATGCTGGCTTTATAGGTTATTTTGCTGCAGCAGAAAATTATGAACAGGAAGTAAAAAAAATGTTTGCACATGCTGAAAACTGGCTGAAAGAAAAAGGCATATCCAAAGTAATAGCACCTGCTAACGGTGGTGCTCCCAATGCTATGGGATTTTTGGTAACCGGTTTTAATGAAGACCCTATGTTTCCTTTTCCATGGAATCCTCCTTATTACCGGAATTATATTGAATCACTTAATTACCAGAGTACTTATCCATTGTGGTATTATGAAGTGGATTTTGCAAATGACAAATACAAATCGAACAAGCAACGGTATTCAAATTATGATGCAGCAGTTATTCGCCCCGTTTCAAAAAAGAACTGGAATAAAGACATTGAGATTTTAACCGACTTGCTTAATGAAACTTTTGCTAATGAGTGGGAATTTGCAAAGGCAAGTTATGCTGAAATGAAAGAATTTATGACACCCATGAAAGATGCCCTGGCTGCACAACAAATACTGATTGCCGAAGTTGATGGAAAACCTGCAGGCTTTTGCCTTGCTATGCCCGATCTTACACCATTGTTTCGCAGCTTCAAAGGAAAGGTAGGACTTGTGGCTATTTTTAAACTTTTAACCGGGGCAGTTAAAAAATTTAAGCGAGCAGGAATTTTAGGAATAGGAGTAACGCAAGCGCATAAAGGCAAAGGATTGGCTAAAGCAATTGCCATCAGGATGTATAGCTATCATGAATCATTGGGGCTTAAAAGCAGTTTGTATTTTCCGGTTAATGAAAGCAACATGGACTCCAGGGGCTTTGCAGAATCTATTGGTGGAAAAGGGCGGGTGATGTACCAGGTTTATACCAAATCATTAAAATAACAGGGCTTTACTTAAAAGATAACTTTAGTTGCAGCATCTGAAAAATCCTGGTAAACAAAAAACAGGCTGACTTGTAACCGTGATGATATTTTGAATTCCAAGTAACAGTTCAGTTAAATGAGTATCCCTATAGCTTTAAGAAGTGTTATAGAAAAGTCTCTGATGAATATCTTGTAAAAGCCAGCACATGATTTATATTACTTGTAGGTGTTCGCTAAAATAGTTTAATGCTTATTCAAACAGTAAAGCGATTGATAAACTTTTTCTCCTGTAATCATTTTAACAACCTATTATGTAACCATTTATTCATTTGAATTCTGAATTCTAATTTATATTACTTTAGACAGAATAATTAAAACCTGACAGCATGCGATATTACTTCAGTTTACTACCTTGGGTTATAATAATTTTCTGTTCATGCAATCAGCCAGCCGAAAAGAAGAAGATAACAGGCAATGCAGATTCCGGTGCTATGCAATTTGGATGTTGCACGCCTGAAGTGTTGGATACAGGATGGTATTCATCAGGAAAAAAAGCACCGCTGTTCAGCGGTTTGGATGGATTACATTTTCCGGTAACAACCAAAAGTACCGATGCACAGAAATATTTTGACCAGGGATTGATGTTGTCTTTTGGTTTTAATCATGCCGAAGCGGGCCGCTCATTTTTTGAAGCTACGCGGCAGGACTCCACCTGTGCCATGTGCTGGTGGGGATATGCCTATGTATTAGGCCCCAATTACAATGCAGGCATGGAAAAAGATAATTTTCAAAGAGCTTATGATGCCATTCAAAAAGCTAAATCATATGCTGCTTCATGCACGCAAAAAGAAAAAGACCTGATTGAAGCATTAACTCACCGCTATTCTAATGACACATCAATTACACGCCCTGTGCTCGATTCATCTTATGCAGCAGCCATGCGTAGTGTATATGATAAATATGCTCATGATGCTACGGTTGCTTCCCTTTTTGCTGAAGCACTTATGGATATGCATCCCTGGAATCTTTATCAAAAAGACGGAAGCATTCAGCCGTGGACACCTGAGATTCTTTCGGTGCTTGAAAAATGCCTGCAGGCAGCTCCACGTCATCCCGGAGCTAATCACTTCTACATACATGCAACAGAAATGTCGCAGCAAGCGGAAAGGGCTTTGGCAAGTGCCAATTTGCTTCGCGATTTAGTTCCGGGTTCAGGCCATCTTGTTCATATGCCATCGCATACTTACATACGAATCGGAAAATATCACGATGGTGTTGTTGCCAATCAAAAGGCCGTACTCGTTGACAGTTTGTATATGGAAGCATGCCATGCACAGGGTGTTTATCCGCTGGCCTATTATCCACACAATTACCATTTTATTGCAGCTTGTGCAACACTTAGCGGTGAAAGTAAAATTGCTATGACAGGAGCCAATGCAACTTCTGACCACGCTCATAAAAAGTTATTACGTGATCCTGCATGGGCCACGCTGCAGCATTATTATGCTATTCCATGGTTTGTAGAAGTTAAGCTGGGTTTGTGGGATGGTATACTTCATTCTTCAGCGCCCGAAAAAGATTTGAAATACCCTTCTGTGATTTGGCATTATGCACAGGGCATGACCATGCTATCACAAAATAAAATTCAGGATGCGAAGAAGCATCTTGCGGAAATGAAAACCATCATGAACGATACCGCTATAAAGCAATTAACAATTTGGGGAATTAACAGTGTATATGATATATGTGTTATTGCATCAGAAACACTAGAAGGAGAAATCAATGCCAGGGAAAAAAATTATGCAAAGGCAATTTCGCTTTTGAAGGAAGCTGTTGCAAAAGAAGATGCATTGAATTATGATGAGCCACCGGACTGGTTTTTTTCTGTTCGACATCATTTGGGTGCTGTGTTAATGGAATCAGGAAAATTTGCAGAATCCATAAAGGTGTATGAAGAAGATTTGAAAACCTATCGCGAAAATGGTTGGGCATTGATAGGACTGATGACAGCTTATGAAAAGCTTGGCGATACCAAAAAATATAATGAAACAAAAACCCGCTTTAATGAAGCCTGGAAATATGCTGACATTAAGATTGTATCATCACGTATTCTCTGACATATAAATGAAATCAACAAAGGAGTTCAAGGAAAGCGTGGTTCTGAACACAGGTGACTAGTGCGGATGATAGACTTGTAAGAAGCAGGTAATTGTAGTAACATAAGGCATTCAACAAGTCATTTAACTTATTATAATATTACTAAAGCAACATGGAGTTTTTTAAAATATGAGAGGAATGGTGATCAAAGAAAAACCAATCTTAGATTAAATTACAGTAATATTCATGATTAACTTTAATAGATTATCCTAACAATAAAAATTTATACAAATGGAAAAACAATTTTATGCAGTTTATTTAAACCCGTCAAGGCCTGATTTTGCAACAACTATGACTGATGAAGAAAGAGGAATAATGATGCAGCATGTTAATTATTGGACTGAAAAACTAAACCAGGGTAAGGTTTATGCATTCGGTCCGGTAATGGATTCAAAAGAAATTTATGGACTAGGTGTGGTAGCAGTAGCAAATGAACAGGAATTGAAAGAAATGATTGCCAACGACCCTGCAAGTAAAATAAACAGATACGAATATTTTCCGATGAAAGCTGTAGTGCCTAATATTGCCGTAGCTTCGCAGGATTAATCAGGCATGCATAACGGGAGAAAAAATGATGATATTTTTAAATAGATAAGGTTAATGAAGGGTGAATACTTATTAGTGTAATAGCTAAAAATAAATTGAGGTTGTCTGGCTCCAATAGTTAACCTATTGCCAAACACTATTTCTGCATACCTTGTTTAACAATCGCATTCTTAAATTTAGTTATGTTTGTTATTGATCATTGATCTTTGATGCTCAATTCCTGTCAAATAATTAACTGAAAAATGAAAACACTATTAAAATATTTATTCTTGTTTTTTCTCCTTTCGTTAAATAGCAGTGCTTTTGCTCAATCTGTAATAAAACGAGCTTTATTCCTGGGCAACAGTTATACCTATGTAAATAATTTACCGCAAATGGTAGCCAATGCTGCTTCATCAACTGGCGATTCATTGATATTTGACAGCAACACTCCCGGTGGTTATACGCTTGAAGGACATTCTACCAATGCCACTTCGCTGGCAAAAATTGCCATGGGTAACTGGGATTATGTTGTTTTACAGGAACAAAGCCAGCGTCCATCATTTCCAATCAACCAGGTTATAACTGATGTATTTCCTTATGCACATTTTTTGGATAGCGTTATTAACGCACAGAATATTTGTGTTGAAACGGCTTTTTATATGACTTGGGGAAGGAAGAATGGTGATGCTTCTAATTGTGCTGTATGGCCACCAGTATGTACTTATTCAGGCATGGACAGTCTTTTACGCTTACGATATATGATGATGGCCGATAGTAATAATGCCATCGTTTCGCCTGTTGGTGCTGTTTGGAATTTTATCAGGCAAAACTATCCGCTAATAGAATTGTACCAGGCAGATGAAAGTCATCCGTCTGTTGCCGGTTCTTATGCTGCTGCCTGCAGTTTCTATACAACTTTTTTCAGGAAGGACCCTACAGCAATTACCTATGATGCCGGATTGCCTGCATCTGATGCAGCTGAAATCAGAAACGCAGCAAAATTGGTGGTGTACGATAGCCTGTTGAACTGGCATATCGGAGAATACGATCCCATGGCAGATTTCTATTATTTGAACTCCGGAGTTAACCAGGTAACATTTACAAACAACTCGGTTTATGCAACAAATTATTATTGGAATTTTGGTGATGGAAATTCATCAACAAATATTAACCCCACATATACCTATTCTTCACCGGGCTCATATTTAGTTATGCTGATTGCTGAAAAATGCGGACTTGCTGATACCATGTTTCAAACCATTAATGTAGCCTCAGTTTCTTTAGATGAGCTAAACAGTACAAAGAACATTATCATCTATCCAAATCCGGTGTCAGACTTTATTAATATGGAACATCATTATACAGGTGACTTATCATTCACTATTATTAAT
>JBGARN010000154.1:0-7543 GCA_044230205.1 Bacteroidia bacterium | reverse complement strand
GATTATCTTCAAGTAATTTCTTGGTTCTTAAATACGCTGCATCGATCAGTTTTTTTACTTCTTCATCTATAACCTCAGCGGTTTTTTCGCTGTACGGTTTAGTAAACGAATAATCCTGCTGACCGGATGAATCATAGAAGCTTATATTTCCAACTCGATCATTTAAACCAAATACACTAACATAGGCATAAGCCTGCTTGGTAATTTTCTCAAGATCACTCAATGCTCCAGTTGAAATTGTTTTAAAAACCACTTCTTCTGCGGCACGTCCACCCAGTGCAGCACATATCTCATCAAAGATCTGTTCCTTGGTAGTTATCTGACGCTCTTGCGGAAGATACCACGCTGCACCCAATGAACTACCTCTTGGAACTATCGTAACCTTAACCAATGGATGCGCATGTTCTAATAACCAGCTTACGGCCGCATGTCCGGACTCATGGTAGGAAATTATTTTCTTTTCATGTAGTGAAACAATCTTATTTTTCTTTTCAAGTCCGCCAATAATGCGGTCAACTGCATCCAGAAAATCCTGTTTATCAATAGAAGCCTTATTTTTTCTGGCAGCAATTAAGGCAGCCTCATTACATAGATTGGCAATATCTGCACCGCTGAATCCCGGAGTTTGTTTTGCCAGGAATTCAATATCAACATTTGCATCAATTTTTGTAAGGGGTTTAAGATGTACTTTAAAAATATCCTTACGACCATTCAGGTCAGGCAACTCAACATAAATTTGTCGGTCGAACCTTCCGGGGCGTAATAGCGCCCTGTCAAGAACATCAGCACGATTTGTTGCTGCTAAAATGATAACACCACTGTTACTGCCAAAACCATCCATCTCAGTCAATAATTGGTTGAGGGTGCTTTCACGCTCATCATTGGAACTAAATGAAGCTGACTTTCCTCTTGCACGACCAATAGCATCAATTTCATCAATAAAAATTATGCTGGGTGCTTTTTCTTTAGCCTGTCTGAATAAATCTCTTACCCTTGATGCTCCAACACCTACAAACATTTCAACAAAGTCTGAACCTGATAATGAAAAGAAGGGTACCTGTGCTTCGCCTGCCACAGCTTTTGCAAGTAGAGTTTTCCCTGTTCCAGGGGGGCCAACTAATAATGCACCACGAGGAATTTTAGCGCCAAGCGTAGTATATTTTTTGGGGTTTTTAAGGAAATCAACAATTTCCATTACTTCAACTTTTGCTTCCTCAAGCCCGGCAACATCATTAAACGTAACCTTTACATTCATGTCCTTGTCAAAAAGGGTTGCCTTGCTTTTGCCAATATTGAAAATCTGGCTTCCCCCGGCACCTCCACCCATTCTTCGCATCAGGAACATCCATAGCACTAAAAGAAATAATATAGGAAAAATCCAGGTTAATAAGTATTCAAAGATGCTTCGGTCGTTGGGCTTATACCTAACAGGAACCTGCATGTTTTCAGGATAGTTTTTCTGAGCCTCTTCAAGTTGTTTTTCAAAAGTGCCATTATTGCTAATCTGGATAAAATAATGCGGACCGTCATTTAATGCATTCGAAAAAGGTTTGTTTCGTATGGACTTATACTTTTCCTGGTTCAGTTTGCTTTTTTTAATATAAATATCGGCCCTTACACCATTTACAATCTCAATCCGCTCCACATCATTGGAATCGAGCATTTGTGTTTTAAACTGCTGCCAATAGATTTCTTCTTTTTTTGAATTGTAATCGTAAATCTGGATCAGCAAAAAAATAATTATACCAATTCCATAAATCCAATAAGGATTAAACTTAGGTGCAGATGGCTTTTTGCTGTAAGGATTGCTGTCTTTGCCCGGCTCATTACTTCCCTTGTTATCTTGCTTATTTTCCGCCATTAGTAATTTGTTTTCTATTGATAGTTGTTAATCCGTTAATCTCTATATAATGTCTTGAAAGTAAACGTTTAAGCGATGATGTAATTTTAAATGCTATGCAGATTTTTACTAAGATAAGGTTAAATTCCAATTAATTGTATAAAGGATAACCTGGGTTTAAATTTAAGGCTGCAACATTAGCCAAAATTTTATACAGAACGCAGGATAACTTTATCCTACTTTTCGGAATTCAGCGTCAGCCCAAAGCTTTTCAAGTTTATAGAAATCGCGTTTTTCTTCAAGAAAAATATGTGCAACCACATTAAAGTAATCGAGCAGTATCCATTCTCCATTTCTGTAGCCTTCGGCATGAACCGGAGTTTCATTAAGCGCCTTTCTTACCTCGTCTTCAATATTTATTGCAATGGCTTCCACCTGTGTACTGGATGTACCATGACAGATGACAAAAAAATCAGTTACTGCACTTTCAACTTTTCGTAAATCCATACAAACTATCTGTTGAGCTTTTTTTGCCTCCATTGCCCTGATAACTACATCTGCAATGTCTTCTTTCTTCTTGATACCTTTTAACCGTGTTACTTTTTTTACCGGTGTTGCTCTCTCTTTCGTTGCTGCTTTTTTAGCCATGCTTTACTATTCAAAAATACGTGCCAAAGGTAGTCTTTTTTAATTTGTTAAAGGCAATACCTCAATTACCTGTTATACATCTTACAGGTTGGTGAAATATGCATCTTGTTTAATGATTCAGGCTTTTTTCTTTTGTTACTTTGGCGGTGTGAAAAAAGTACTTTCTACTGCTCAAATACGACTGGCTGATAGCTATACCATTGAGCATGAGCCGGTATCTTCATTATTGCTGATGGAGCGGGCAGCATACGCCTGCTTTAATTGGTTGGTAATGAATATTGGTCTAAAACAGCCTTACCGGATCTTTTGTGGCACAGGAAATAATGGTGGTGATGGATTGGTTATTGCTGATTACCTTTTATCGCAAAATGCTGAGGTAATAGTTTATGTAGTGCGTTATGTAAAGACAAGCAGCCCTGATTTCAGTGAAAATGAAAAGAGAATCCTTAATAAATTCCCTGATAATATTATTAACATATACAGCAGGAGTGATTTTCCTGTCTTAAATGTAGATGATATAATTATTGACGCACTTTTTGGAACAGGTTTGAATAAAGTACCCCAGGGGCTATCTGCAGAAATTATTCAATATATTAATCAGAAAGGTAGAAGGGTTATTGCCATTGATATGCCCAGCGGTTTAATGGGTGATGCCCCTTCCAATGATCATCAGGAAACAATAATTCGTGCAAGCGATACGCTTGCATTTCAGTTAAAAAAGCTAAGTTTTTATTTTCCCTTTTCAGGGTCTTATTGCGGTAATGTTCATGTTATTGATATAAAACTTAGCGAGCAGTTTATGGCTTCCTGTAAAGTAAATTATTATGAAACGGAACCGCAAGATATACAACAGCTACTACACAGCAGGAAACTATTTTCGCATAAAGGAAATTATGGTCATGCTTTGTTGTTATGTGGTAGTTATGGAAAAATGGGTGCTGCGGTTCTAAGTGCTAAATCTGCCTTACGAAGCGGTGCCGGATTAATTACAGTAAATATACCAGCATGTGGTTACGCTATACTTCAGGCTGCTGTTCCTGAAGCAATGGTTATTCCTGATCATAATGAATATTTTCTTACTGAATCTATTGATTACTCAAAATACAATGCTATTGGCATTGGGTGCGGTATAGATACTAATGCAAAAACAGCAGAGCTTATCAAAAAGCTTTTTAATGAGTACAAAAGACCGCTCGTAATTGATGCTGATGCAATTAATATTCTGGCATTGAATAAGGGGCTTTTACAATTAATACCTGCCCAATGCATCTTAACTCCACATCCTAAGGAATTTGAGCGATTGGCTGGTAAAAGCAGCAATGATTTTGAGCGTAACAAACTCCAGGTTGAATTATCCAGGCAATATTCCTGCTATATAATTTTAAAAGGACATTATAGTTGCATTAGCACCCCTGATGGTAATTGTTATTTTAATCCAACAGGTAATGCCGGTATGGCAACAGCCGGTAGCGGTGATGTTCTTACCGGATTACTAACAGGTTTGCTGGCTTGCGGTTATAGCAGTTTTGAAACGGCAATTATCGGAACGTTTCTGCATGGCAGGGCAGGGGATATTGCAGCAAAAAAAACAGGTATGGAAAGTTTAATAGCAACTGATATTATCAATAATATTGGATATGCATTTCAATCAGTTACTAACAGCTAACTTCATATTTTCTTTAATTAAAAATCACTTATAAAATTGGGTAAAAATTATTTTTGCAACTTGTAAAAAAATAGCTTTCATATGAATCGGATAATAGCATTTGTTTTTTGTTTTGTTTTTCTTTCAGTTTATGGTTATTCAAAAGACGGCTACAATGTTAAAGTTAAAATTGCGGGTATTAGAGATACCATGATTTACCTTGCCAATCATTTTGGCGATAAGCAATACCTTCAGGACTCCTGCAGAGCTGATGCACAGGGGCGTGTAAGTTTTGAAGGTAAAAAAGCGCTGAGAGGCGGAATGTATCTGGTAGTGCTTCCCAGCAAGAAATATTTCGAAGTAATTATAGACAAGCAGCAGTTTTTTAGTGTTGAAGCTGATACATTGTTAGAGCCGGCTCATGTAAAGTTTAAAGAATCACAGGATAACATTGATTTTTACGGATGGCTGAATTACTTGTCAGCTAAACGTAAATCAGTTGAAGAATTGAAAGTAAAACTGAATGCGCTGCCTGAAGCTGATCGAAAGAACTCTGACTATCAAAAGCAACTTGATCAAGCCGATAAAGACATTGAAAAATACCAGGATGATTATATCTCCAAAAATCCAACAGGTATGTTGTCGGTTATTTTCAAAGCAACCCGCGAGGTTGATGTGCCTGATGCTCCAACATTACCCAACGGACAAAAGGATTCTCTTTTCCAGTTTTATTATTACAAGAATCATTATTTCGACAATATAGATTTTGGAGATGCGCGATTACTACGCACTCCTATTTTTCATCAGAAGTTAGATTACTATATTCATAAACTTACGGTTCAGATGCCTGACAGTATAAATATGGAAGCAGATAAACTGGTTAAGCTTGCTGAAAAAGATACTGAGGTTTTTAAGTATACGGTATGGTATATTACACATACTTATGAAACATCAAATATTATGGGTTTAGATGCAGTTTTCGTTCATATGGTGAAAAATTACTATACCCGTGATAAGGCTTATTGGTTAAGTGATGCCGACCTTTATAAAATTCAGGACAGGGCCAAACAGCTTGATCCAATTCTGGTAGGTAAGAAAGCGCGAAATATTGTTTTGGGTGATACAGCTAATCATGCACATTCGCTTTACGAAGTAAATTATCCTTATACGGTTTTATTTTTCTGGGATCCGGATTGCGGGCACTGTAAAAAGGCTATGCCAAAGATGATTGAATTTTATAATCAGTGGCATGAAAAAGGAGTTGAAATTTTTGCTGTTTGCACAGAAGCTGAAATGGACAAATGGAAAAATTTTATTAAAGAAAATAAATTGCCATGGATAAATGTTGCCGATCCGCAATTGCATGATAACTTCAGATACGATTTTGACCTTAGCACTACTCCGCAGATATTTGTATTGGATAAGGATAAAATAATCAGGGCTAAAAAGCTGGATGCAGAGCAAATAGGCGATTTTATTCAAAGAGATAAAGAACGAAAGCTAAATTAAATACATCATCTAATAAATCTGATATTATTAAAGCAAATCAAATTACAACCCAGCTTAAAGAATTAGCAGCGCCTGCTAATCGTGAAAAATTTATCGGACTGCTTTTAATTGCATGTGTTATAATTTCATTGCTTGCAGCTAACAGTCCATTAGGTAATTAC
Organism: Bacteroidia bacterium; assembly: GCA_044230205.1. Taxonomy (GTDB): domain Bacteria; phylum Bacteroidota; class Bacteroidia; order AKYH767-A; family OLB10; genus JAEUTH01. The sequence continues at coordinate 1,740 of JBGARN010000154.1, read as the reverse complement.
CTGTTGCGGTTTTTTCATTTAGAAGTTCCGGTTGGGATTGGCAGATTTAAAATGTATAAGTCAGTTGAACACTGGATTAATGATGGCCTCATGTCAATTTTCTTTTTATTGGCCGGCCTCGAAATCAAACGGGAATTACTTCACGGAGAATTAAGCAGTTTTAAGAAAGCCTCTATGCCGGTTTTAGCCGCAATAGGTGGAATGCTGGTGCCCGCATTAATTTTTAGCCTGGTAAATTTGGGAGAATATACTATTCGAGGCTGGGCTATACCCATGGCTACTGATATTGCCTTTGCTATAGGTGTATTAGCCATTGCGGGTAAATACGTGCCCCGAACTTTGAAAGTATTCCTAATTGCTCTTGCTATTGTAGATGATATCGGAGCAATTTTGGTTATTGCATTTTTCTATTCATCAACGCTGGCAATAAATTATCTGTTATATGCAATTGCAATACTGGCTGTAATGCTATTGTATAACTTTCTTAATATACGCTATGTTAGTCTGTATGTTATTAATGGTATTATATTATGGTATTTTATTTATATGTCAGGAATACACTCAACCATTGCCGGTGTGTTAATGGCATTTACCATCCCTTATAAAACCGCTGATGGCTTTACACCCTTGCATAAAATTGAGCACGCTATATACGGTCCGGTAAATTTTGTAGTACTTCCCTTATTTGCATTGGTAAATACAGCCATTGTGCTTAACCTCGAAATGTTTTCCAGCTTTTTAACACCATTGTCAATTGGTATTTTTTTAGGATTAGTTGTTGGTAAGCCGGCCGGCATTTTACTGTTCTCGTACCTTGGAATTAAAACCGGCATTTCGCATTTGCCTCATCGGGTTAATTGGATTCAAATGGCAGGTGCTGGGGCACTGGCAGGCATTGGTTTTACAATGTCAATCTTTATTGGTTTGTTATCTTTTCATGATTTGGAGCATCAGACAATTTCTAAGATAGCTGTTCTGGCAGCATCAACAGCGTCAGCTTTTATTGGTTTTTATTTACTGAAATATGCATCTGAAAAACAAAAGACTATTGCACAATCTCAAGTGTAAATTAACTTAAAGTAAATCCGTTGTTTTAATTAGAATATTTGTCAGGCAAATTTGTTGCTCTTTATTTAGTTAAGAGAAATTAGACCTTCTGAATTTATCTGTGTTCTAAAATGCAAAGTGTATAGTTGTTTCAAGATGAGGTCTTAATAGATTCTGTTATTATTGATTGTTGGCAATGATTTATTACATAATTAAAAAAGGGGATGATCAGTTTGAACATCCCCTTTAATTTTAAAGTTTGTAATCTTAGTTAGCTATAAGTTTACCACTCGAAACAATTTTACCATCACTCATTAACTGATAGTAAAACATGCCTGAAGTAAACAAATCCTTGTTCAATGTAATTTCGGCACTGTTACCGGTTTCTATAGATTCTACCAATTGTCCGTTAGTATTATAGATATTTAGAATGTTCTTCTTGCCATTAAGTTTTTCAGAATGTATTACCAAGCGAGCATATGAGTTAAACGGATTCGGGTAAACATTTATTAACTGTTCGTTATTGCTGTTTTCAGTTACTGATAAATTTACTGCAGCACCAAGTTTTGCAAGCCATAAATCGCTGCTGCCATTGTTGGCAGTAAGATTTGAATCATTAGAATAGGCTCCACCTGCAACTATGTATTCTTCATTAGGTAATAAACCAATTCCGTAACCGAAATCATCTTTTGA
>JBGARN010000016.1:24986-49166 GCA_044230205.1 Bacteroidia bacterium | reverse complement strand
AACTGTAAGAGTTTATATCAAAGATCGAAATTGAACCTGTCTGCCTTGCCCAGTCCTTGCATTACAGGCAGGAGCAAATCACATACGCCAGTGCCTTTTTTGCAATTCTAATAATTGTAAACATAATTAAACTAATAAATATCCGATAAGGATATTAAATTGTAAAGTTAAATTGAATAACTGCACTTGCATTTTCCACCCTCACCCCTACTTGAGCAAAACCCTTGTTAGCGGCCCGGGCTTTTTGTCCAGTTCTCATAGGTCATTTCAAATTTGATTTCCTTGTCTCCGTGAGTTCCTGCTTCAGTCCAACCGGCTTTTCTATAAAATTTTTCTGCCCTGGTATTAAAAGCTGTGCCTAACCAAATTTTATCTTTTGTTTGTGCAAAATACCAGTCCAACATGGTCTTGTGTAATAGTTGTCCAATACCTTTACCCTCAAATTCAGGGTTTAAAAACAGCGCCCATATATTATTTGCTTTTAAATCGGCAATTGCAAAACCCACTATTTGTTTATCAATTTCACAAACCCATCCTTTTCCTCTTTCCATAATAAACGCCTTGCAATCTTCATCTGTTACCAGGCCGGGATCTGACAACGTATTTTCTGTTACAGAATTTCTCACCATCTGAATTTGTTTTATATCGTCTGTTGTAGCTTCCCTTATAATCATAATTTATTTCGGTTTGTTAGTTTTCAGCTATTGGCTTGTTCTGAATTATTACCTTTTTGTTGTTATTGAGTTGCTGTGGCCTTACCGCAAACGGTTGGCGGCCTTGCCATGGATGAGATTGTTACCACTAATGTTGATGCGGAGTACAAAACCCCGCCTTGAGTATAACCCTTGTTAGCCGTTCGTTGTTTTTATTGTAGTTAATATGGTATGTTTTTCAAACTCAGATTCTGATTTTTTAAATAGTACTTCATCTATTCGTGGCTGTTCAAATTTAAAGTTAAGAAGCAGCTGCACTAATTCATTAAGGTTGTAATAATAAAAAAAGCTTCTGTGGCCTGTACTGCCTGTTATAAAGCCTGATTTACCGGGTTCACCTTCCACAAAACTTATATACAATAATCCTCCTTCATTAAGCAGCGTGTAACAATCGCGTATAAACTTTAAACTATCTGTTTGCGAAATGTAAGGCAAAACAAAGCCGCAAACAATGCCATCGAATTTGTCGTTCAGTTCATCAAGCTTCCTGGTATCCAATTGAACGAAGCGTGCAGCCGGATTATTTATTTTAGCCAGTTCTATCATGTTTGAGGCAACATCTATTCCCAGAATATCAAAGTCAGGTCGTTTAGCCAGCAGGTATTTAGCAATATTCCCCGGCCCGCAACCTACTTCCAAAATCCTGGCATTTTTACTTGTAATTGAATCACAGATGATGTCATAGGTATGGTTATACAAATCAAGGTTCATAAACTTGTCCTGGTAAAGTGAGGCCACTTTATTCCATGTTTCAAATGTTTCTTTATAGCTGTCCATAATATTTAACCGGCTGGCAAAATGTTCATTCTTTGGATCTGGTAAAATTCACGAATCAAATTTTGAACCATCCCATGGTACACCTTCAGGAAAAAGTGCTGCTTTTCTTTTTGTCATTTCCCGGGCTATCATACCACTATAGCCACCCTTTTCGTTTAGTTTAGCTATGATGTTGTCATAACTTTTTTCGTCTCTGTTCTGGCTCAGCTTAAATACATTCTCCAGTTTATCTGCTTTAATTTCAAAGCCAACAATTGCAGGCATCATTTTACTCAAAAAATGGTCGGGCAGATTGTCGTAAAAAGTTGGAGATTGTGTATTCCCTTTTTCAAATTTCAGGGTTAGCTTTTTCATAAAATTTACCAATTGGTCATCAGTCATAAATTTTAACCGGCCCTGTACGTGTACACTCATATAATTCCACGTAGAACCAATTTGCGGGTTACTGTACCACGATGCACTTACATAACAACTTGGTCCTGTAAATACCAATAAGCAACTGGGGTTTTCCATAAATGCTTTGTGGTGGTCGGTATTTCGCATAATATGTCCCTGGAAATACAACTCACCATTTCGTTCTTCCAACAAGACAGGAACCTGGGTGGCCACTTGTGCACCCGAAGCAAAACTGCCAGTCATAAATGCAAATGGATATTCTTCAATAAAGTCTAAAATTGCCTGTTTGTCTTTTTCTTTAAAATAGGAAAAGTTGTACATATTTTTTTCTGTTTTATGTTTTCAGTTTGTTTTTCACGGATCTTCCTGCAATGACGGCTAACGGTTTCGGGCCTGGCGAAGGTGGCGATTTTTATCATCCCGATAGCTATCGTGAGTCAGCTACCACAAAACTGTCTTTGGAACATAAAACCCCGCCTTTTGCAAATGTGCTGTTAACAGTTCGTTGCATTATTTTGTTCTCCCGATTTAATATGTACAAAGTCTTCATATTTTGTAAAATATTCCAGTCCTAAAACTAATAGTATTGAGCTAATAGAATATACTTTCTGCATTATAAAGGCTAATCCCAGATAACTAAAGCCATAAAGTAAAAAGAAACAGTAATAAGCCAATAAGCATATTATACAGCAAAATTTAAGAACATGTAGTTTTGACTTAAGAACAAATGATGTAATAATAAACAGGCCCAACAATGTTAAAACAATTGAAATTGTTCCCAGGTCGTGGAAAGGTGTTGCAATTAAGAAAATAAAAAAAATGTTGGCATATCCTATATATTTTAAAACATCAACCCATACTTTCGATGAAATCTTTTTCGACATATTTATAAAAAAAACACCATAACCAACTGATTGGAATGCCATTCCAAAGATTGCCCAAACCCTGCCAGGATTGTCTGAGCCATTTATGGCTTTTGCTGCAAACAAATTGCTAATAAAATTTTTTGACCAGCTGAAACCTACTGAATTTTTGTCAAGCAAAGATCCACCCGGATATTCTAACGCTGCTATTACTATTAATATCACTGAAATAATCATGCATATAAAAACCAAATACTTCTTAGTCATCTGTTTACTACTCAGGTTAAATTCGTTATAAAGTTGTAACATAGTCGTTAGCAATTCTGACAAACGGTTTGGGGTTTTGCGTTGGTGGTCTTTTTACCACAAATATTTTTGCCGGGCATAAAACTTCCGGCCAATACTGAATAGGATACAAAGACCGAAGCTTCATTCAAGCGCTGAGCACGCCAATTTTTTGCAGGTGCTGTTATGAGTTAGTTTATTTCTCAAAATAAACAATTTTCATTTCAGATATGATATCCTTTTTGCCATCATATCCAATTTGAGTTTCCTTAACTACATTTCCATTTTGATCAAACTCAATAATCTTACTAATGTGATCAAGCTCAATTTCCCTGCTAACTTTGTTGCTCCAAAAATCATAATGAATCTCTTTTGTTAGTTTTCCTTTTTCATCATATTCCCATTTGCTTATAAAGCTGATAATTGCAGCACCTCCATTAGGCTTATAACCATAAGCATCGTACTCAATTTTTTGTCCTTTATCATTGTACTTCCATTTGTTAACAGCAGGTAACCCGACACCCCAATAATCAGGATAAAAAGCCTCAATAGAAAAATTAGTGTCAACGGCTGATTTCACAAGGGTATCCATATAATTATCTTTCATGTTGCTTACTCTTATATTAAGGTGATCGTATCTTCTTGTTTCAATCATGTTGTTATTTTCATCATAGATATAAACGATCCTGATGTTATCAAATGGTTGAGAATTAAAGTATGAGATTTCTTTTAAACTACCGTGAGTATTGTATTTAAAGAATACCAGCATACTCGGTTTAATGGTGTAGGTATAGGTTGGTTCACTATGTCCATCTGAATTCCACGCTCTTGTTTCAGTGATTGTATATGCTTTTTGATGTATCAGAATTTTACCGTTGCTATCAAATAAATTTTTCTCAAAGTAATTGTTGCCATGCTTTTCAACCAGTTGCATTTTATCATTAAAAATACAGGACGTGTCTTTACTTTCCTTTGCAAGATGCGGCTTTTCCAGGTCGACTTTTAATTTGATGAGGTTAAAATCCGGAGGTATAAACGTTTGACGGGTTCCGGAATAAGTGTCTGTTATTATATTTCCGTCTTTGTCAAAAGTCATGGTTCGGGACTTTCCGTTTGATTGGGTCATTGTCCAGGTTTTAACCTTGCCCTTCAATTTCATACTAAAATCAGTGAAAGGAACATCATACTGTGAGCTATGCCACATTCCATAAATTTGAGCATAAGTAATTGGAGAGAAACACAAAAGAAGCATTGTTGAAATTATTCTACTCATAGGTAAATTGTATTTTCCTGGGTTTCCGGTAAATGACGCAGAACGGTTTCGGGTATTGCGATGGCGTGGAGTTTTAGCACTAAACTTCATTCGGTGCTTATAGCTATCGGGAGAACTTCCACCTTGTACTAAGGTGTCAGCGAAGCACGGAAACCCAGCTATTGCAAAACCCGTGTTAGCAAACGCTATTATTTATCAAGGACAACTTTATAAGTTATATCAGCGTTTTCACTAATTATTTTTAGAAAATATAAACCTGCTGGTTGCAAAAATTCTAATTGGCCAGATTGTCCTAAAATCTTTTCTGTTTGAACTAATGAACCTGTAACATCGTAAATTGAAACAGTCGCCACAACTGCATTTTTTAAATTTAGAGTAATGATACCCTTCGTTGGGTTTGGGAATATTTTCAAGTTGTTTGAGGTGTTCGTTTCATTCACTCCAAGAATTGCTGATGTATTTAAAAACAAGCGTGTTGCATGCACAGGGAGTGTAAACGAAGTTCCTGAAAAAACAACATCTGCCTTATTGTCCCCATTTACGTCTGCAATAGCCGCACTTGAAAAATATGCACCGGGCAAAGAAACTACTTCGGTAAAATTATTTAATCCTAAGTTGGAATAAATTTTAGTTATAACATTACTTCCTCCGCCTGGTCCAGTTCCCATCACATACACATCCAGATCGCCATCATTGTCAAAATCGGATAACTTAACTATGCCAACCATTGCAGGATCAAATGGAGTTCCCGTAAGTTCTGAAAAAACTCCCAAACCGTTATTAAGATAAAGTTTGGTGGCTATTGTCGTACCAGAAAGACCACAAATTATAAAATCATTATCACTATCATTATCAATATCTCCAATTGCAATATCTGAGTTTGTAAAGCTGTCAATTGTTGAAGAAGTATTTGATGTAAATAAACCGGAACCGTTGTTACTGTATAGTTCTGTAATTGCTTGACCAGAGCTATTTTCGCCACATAGAAGAAGATCTAAATCTCCATCGCTGTCAATGTCAATAAATCTTGCTGCACCTGATTGAAGGTTTGTAAATGGTGATGGGGATTGTTGAGTATAAATTCCTGAACCATTGTTTAAGTATATTTTCGAAACTGGATTACCAGATGAATTTTGACCTGTTATGATTATGTCAATATCTCCATCACCGTCTACATCGCCAACATCATTTTTGCCACCTTGCATTAACTCAAAACTACTTCCAGTAGCTAAAGTATAAAGGCCGCTACCATTGTTTAAATAAAGGTTTGAAGTATTGGAAGGCGAACTTGTGCTACCTGTAATAAATACATCCAGATCGGAATCGTTGTCAGCATCAAGGAATTTAACGTCTCCACCATAAACATTTACTAACGAAGGATTAGAAAGCGCAGTGAAACTACCGCTACCATTGTTTAAATATAACGTAGTCAAAATCGGACCTCCTTTACCTGTTACCAATAAATCTTTATCACCATCATTATCAACGTCTGCAAACGCCATTGCACCAACATCAGCATCCTGAAATGTCTGAGTCGAGTCGAATTGAAAATTAATGGTTTGAGAAAAACCGGTAGTTGTGGCGAGTATGCTAAGAATTAAAATTAATTTCATTTTTGCTTCTGTTTTGTAGTTTGTTGTCTGTCTTTATAATGTTTGCTAACTTGTTTATACCAGCCACTCCGTGGCTCCAATCTCTCTTTTTTATGGAGATAGTAGGCCATAAAATGGCTTTTTTGTTACGCAATTATAATTCTTAAAATCATCGAATGGACTCTTAATTTGTTGTAATGTATCGCTGCAGAATAATACATATTACAAACATAATTAAACTGATAAAAAACTAATAAGGATTTCAAATTCATCCACACCTTCGGCATTAAATCATACCGAAAAATAATAATACCCCCAGGTATGAAGGCTCTGCCTTGTGTCTACGAAAATTTACTCCAATACCTTAAATTAAAAACTGCCTGCAAAGCAGGTGCTAAGCAGGCAGTGATGTATTGTGTAATATCAATAAATAACCGTATTAACCTTTAGGCTTATTTTTAACCAATGGTGCATTGGTTTTAAGCGGGTTGGTTTTAACCAGTTCATCAATTGATTTTTGTGCATCGTCCATTTCTTTGCGCAGTGCATTCATGCGGTCCACCTGCGAGCTGGTGGGCCTGCCTTCAAAAAAAGCTACTGAAACATAAAGCTCACTTAGCCGCTCGCGTATTTTTTCTTCTCCCGTAATGGCAGTGCCTTCCTTTACAGCTACCAATACGGCACGCTGTTTTTCGCATTTATCTACATAAGCCGTAAGCGATTTGGTTAGAGACTTATTGTCTTTATTCAGTTCCAGCATGGCCTTTGCCGAATCGCGCAGCGATAAAACCGTATTGTTCATGCCGTACAATTCTTCACACATGGTAAACAGGCGTTGTGTTGCCGCTATAGCCAGTTTACGATCTTCGGCTGTATGTGTGGCCCATGGCAAAGGAACTAGCTTTAATAAATTCTCATACGTTTTGTCGCCCTTGATAAGTTTAATGCGGTAACTGCCTTCGGCCACCAGCGGACCTATAAACCCGGCATAATCAGCCCGCACACCATGCGCCACCTTGGGCGGCAAACTGCGCATATTCCACGTTATGCGGTTAATGCCTTTGCGCTTGGTGCCCGGCAGTGTTTGTACCAGCTTGTTATTCAGATCGTAAATTTCAAGCTTTACTTCACCGGTGGATGCACGGTCTTTCAGGTAATAATAAATAACAGCATCTTCAGTAGCATTGTTACCTACATAGCCACCTGTACTTGGAAACACTCCGCTGTATTGTCCCATTGAAAGATAATTGGGGCGCGTAGGCAGTAATGCCACATCAGTATTTAGCAATTCTTCTGTTAAGCTTCTTATCGGGGTAAGGTCATCTAATATATATAAGCCGCGGCCATGTGTGGCAAGTACCAGGTCATTGGTTACCGGGTTTACTTTTATATCACGCACAGGTGTATCGGGCAGCTTGGTAGTGTACTGCACCCAGTTACTGCCGCCATCAATGGAAATAAACAATCCCATCTCCGTTCCGGCAAATAATAATTTAGGATTTACAATATCCTCGGCTATTATGTGTACAAAGCTTTTTATATCGGGTGTGGCAATACTAGTCCATGTTTTACCCAGGTCAGCAGACTTGAATATGTACGGCAGCATATCACCCCGCGTATGATTTTCGAATGTTGCGTATACGGTGTTTTTATCAAAGTGCCCCGGGGCTATACTGCTGCACCAGGTATTGGCCGGCAGGCCTTTTATATTTTTTACCACGTTGGTCCATGTAGTTCCACCATCGGTGGTTACCTGCAGGTTACCGTCATCAGTGCCTGCCCACACCTGGTTGGTATCCAGTGGCGACTCTGCTATGTAAAAAATAGTGCAGTGATTTTCGGCTGATGAATTATCAACTGTTACTCCCCCGCTCTCTTCCTGTTTTTGCTTGTCGGGATTATTGGTGGTAAGATCGGGGCTTATGCGTTTCCAGCTGTCCCCTTTATTCCACGTTTTATATACATACTGGCTGCCTGCATATAACACTGCTTTGTTGGTAGGGCTTACCTGCAATGGCGAGTTCCAGTTCCAGCGCAGTTTGGGTTCGCCTGCAAGCGGGTATGGCTGAATGTTTTTGCGCTCATTGGTTTTTTTATTGTAGCGAATGCTGCTTCCGCCCTGTGTTTCGGCATAGATATAATTATCGTCAAGCAAATCGGGCTGCACCCAAAAGCCATCACCTCCGGGGCCTACCTGTGTCCAGTCTTTATTTTCAACACCACCAGGGCTTTGTGATGGCCCCATCCACGAATCATTATCCTGTAACCCGCCATATACGTTGTAAGGCTGTGCCTCATCAAACGACACCCTGTAATATTGTGCCAGCGGAAGCATGTTTAAAAAATTGAAGGTAACACCGCGGTCTAACGACATGTATAAACCACCATCGGTGCCCAGGAATAACTGGTTGGGATTTTGAGGGTTAATCCATAAGGCATGATGATCACTATGCACCCAGCCGCCTGAATTGGATGCCTGCGAAAACGACTTACCGCCATCATCGCTGTAGGATAATACAAATGCAGGGCGGTACACGCGCTGCGGATCAGTGGGGTCAACCATTATCACGCTGAAATAAAACGGGCGCGCACTTACGTTGTCATTGGTGCTGGCCTTGGTCCATGATGCACCTGCATCGGTGCTCAGGTATAAGGCTGTTTTTTTTGCCTCGGCTATAGCATACAGGTTATCAGGCTTGCCGGGTGCTAACGCAATACATATACGTCCCAGCTCTTCGCTGTCGAAACCATTTTGAATTTTATTCCATGTGGTGCCTCCGTCAGTGCTCTTGTACAATGCGCTGCCCGGTCCGCCCGAACTGAACGACCATGCTGTGCGCCTGAACTGCCAGGTGGAAGCATAAACCACTTCGGGGTTGCGCGGATCTATCATCACATCGGCACAGCCTGTTTTTGCATCGGTATATAAAATCTTTTTCCATGTTTTTCCTCCGTCAGTTGTTTTAAAAAGGCCGCGGTGGGGTGAGTCGCTCCATAGCGGACCCGGTGCTGCTACATACACCACATCTTCATTACCCGGGTGAACCACAATCTTGCTGATATGCTCCGTACTGTCGAGCCCTATGCGGGTCCAGTTATCGCCACCATCTGTTGTTTTGTACATGCCATTGCCAATGCTTACGCTGTTGCGCATATTGCTTTCACCGGTTCCCACATAAATTGTCTGGGGATTTTTTTGCGAAATGGTAATAGCGCCAATAGACTGGCAGTGTTTTTCAAACACCGGCTTAAAGGATAACCCGCCTGTAGTTGATTTCCATATGCCACCGGCAGCAGTACCTACGTATATGGTTCGCGCATCATTGCTAATGCCGTCAATAGCCGTTATGCGGCCGCCCATTACTGCGGGCCCTATGGAACGCGCTTCCATAACACCAAAGGTGCCTGATGTTAATTTTGTTTTCGTTTGCCCCTGCACAGCATATACGCAAAGGCTTGCGAGGATAATACTGCAGATTTTTTTCATAGTTAAAAGTTAATTGGGATGAATAATATAAATGGGAGGTCTTTAAATAATAAACGGATAATACTGATTAAGTCAACTCATCATTTCAACTGCTATGAATTGCTCATTCAACATTACCCGTTCAATGGATATGCCGCAATGGCCTGCTATAAAATGCTAAAAGATTTATTTATCCTTAGCCGGAGTACTTGTTTTTGTAACTGAGTTTGGCATTTTAAATATTGCCTCATCCACATCCACATTCACTTCCACCTTATCTACCGTCATTTTGCTTCCTTCTTCTGCATCAACTTCACGCTGTTCTATGCTGAATGGATATTTTATTCCACCTGATGTTTCGCGGTAATCACTGTAAATGGCATCAGATACCATCTCTTTTCCTTTATAAACAGTTTTGGTTCTTTCCTTCAATACCAGGTAAGTTTCAGTATCAATAAAATAAGTGGTTACATCTTCGCCTTTGGTAAGCTTCACTTTATAAACATTGGTTCCTTCTACTTCTTCCTTGCCCAGCAATTCAGCTTTATATCCTTTAGCTGCATAATCCACCAGCTTGCCATCATAATCAGCCTGGTCTTTTAACTGCTTAAGCGATTCTTCAGGCATTGGCTCTGCTTCTGTTTTGCCTGTCATCGGGTTCAGCATCCAGCCAGCTTTGCCGTCAAACCCGGTTATAATTTTCATTCCCTGCACTTCAACTTCCGAAAGCATCATGCCTGGTCTTTTAAACGTCATGGTTACAGGTATTTTCATGCCCTGGCTATCGAAATTCACATATACTTTCATGGAATTTACAGCCTTTATTTTTTCCTTACCCCCGATAGCGGTTACGCTTTTATTAATTACATCATCCACTGCCTGCGAATAAGCAGTAACCACTGACATAAATAATACAGCTACTAATGTTAACAACGATTTTGATTTCATAATGGATCTATTTAATTGTTTGGATTGATAATACAGTTGACAAAAATATAATTAGATTTTAATGCGCTAAATGCTTAACAGTTTATTAACCCGCATAAGCGCCTATCTGTAAGATGGCATTTAAAAACAGATGTTACAGGTACCAGAGTTTATTTATTGTTAAAAAACTCACAATTTTAAAAACTCAAAGCACAAAGCCAAGCACTAGTGTTATAAGTGAACCTGCAGTAAAACCGCCTATCCCCCATTTCCAGTTTTGCTTTCGGATATTTTTTTTGGCAAGATTAATTTCAAGCTTTGCAGCTTCAATATCGGCCTTGGCTTGTTGCACCTGTGTTTTAATTACATTAAGATCACTACTTACTGAATCAATATTAAGGCTTGAGCGCTTAACCAGTGAGTCAGAATTGTCAGCCAGTGATTTGAAAAAAAAGTTCAGCGTATCAAAATATACTTTCTGCGAATCGAGCTGCGATTCATATAATGACGAAATGCTGTCGTTAAGCTCTGCATACTGGCTGAGTAAAAGATTCTGGTTGCGGTAATTGTTATAGCTGTTGAACATTAAATCAAAGGTGAATTTATTAAGCACGTAAATAGTATCGCACTCCACTTTAATCATATCGCCTTTTACTTTGCGAAACACAGCATAATTATTAGAGTCGCAGTTTAATTGCATTACCTGTGCATGACCTATCATGCATCCGGCCATAAGAAACATCACTAAGGTCATCAGTTTATACATGGCGTTAGTATATTTTAATTTCAGGAAGGGTGTCCTTTTTAACTTTAAGCTGTTCAATTATTTTTTGATTGCGGTTTTTCAGTTCAGTCATGGAAGAGCGAAACATCTTCTCATTATTCTTGCTACGCAAATTCACCTCGTCAACAGCTGTGCGCATGGATGTAAGCTGGTTGCTGAAGGTTTCAAAGTCTTTACGCATGCTGTCCAGCCTGTTCCGGGCCGAATCAATTCGCGCAAGGGCTGTATCAAGCCGCCATTGTGCCGAATCGAGATGCTGCAATGCTTTGTCAAGGTGATCGTTGGGTGATGTTTTGCAATTTTTAAAAAACAAAACAATAGCAAGAACAAATGCTGCTGCTATAAGTAATGGCCAATAATTAAATTTCATTTTCTGAAATAAATTAAGGTAATGATTGATGCCTGAGGTTTATGGTTATAGTAAAATCAATTGCAATCAGTGCTAACCATAAATTCAATTATTGTAAGGAGTGAAACTGATTGTATTCAGGATAAACTGCTTTGTTGTAATAAGGTGTGAAGGTAAAATTTAGAATTGATTATCAAAACCACTTTTCATTTGATGAAATGCATTAAGAAAAATCAAGCTGCGTTTACCCTGTAAGTTACTTCAACGTTATAAAAAAAATTGCCTCCCGTTATTACAGGAGGCAATCAGATAAAATCGGTTACGTAAAATTGTACCGCAAATACTTTGTATTACCAGTTGGTTGCTTTAAAGTATGATGGAAATGAATCGGTAGGATTAAATTTAACGATCATCCATTTAATGTTATTGGTATCTGTTTGAAATGAATAGTAAAACGTGTCCACTTTTAATTCTGAAGTAAGGGCAGCCCGATCGAAATTATACTGGGGTGAGCATGAATAGTAACCCCTGTAGCGTCCCTGTTGCGGGTAAACCACAAACATGCTGTCGCTGAATACGGCATAGCCTTTATAATACGAAAATGCATTGGTAATACATCCCCAGTTATTGGTTTGCCCGGCATAATACATTTCATAGGTGCCATTGGTATTAAAGTCGAATGCAACAGATTGTGTAAACGGGTTGCCCAAATAGCTTCCATCGTATGCCCAGTAATCAGCCATTGCAAATGTTCCATGTAACCATTGCCCTGCGGCTTCAGCAGGTATATGTCCACCGTTAACGCCACCGTTGTTTCCGCCTGATGGCTGAACATCATCTTTTTTGCAGCCTGTAATTGCGAGCGCTGCAATACTCATCATCATTATTAGTTTTTTCATTTTAATGTTTCAGTTAATTGACGATGCAAAGATGCAGCGCAAAACACGCCCCGGGGTCAGAATACCTGTTCAAATGTTGAATGTGATTACTGAAGCGTAGGAAATTAATTCTGAAATAAAGTTGTACTACTTACTGATGACAATTTTTTTAAGCCCTGTTTGTCCTTGTGCGGTCTGATACCTTAAAAAGTAAATGCCCGGAGCTAAATTGCTGATGTCAATTTTCATAGTATTCTTAATGTCTTTGAAAATGTTTACCACTGCACCGGTTGAATTCAATAACGTTAATGCTGTTAACGGCTGCGCTGCTGTTATTTTTAGCTTTTCATGCACAGGGTTTGGATTAATTGATATGATAACCGGCTCCTGATTTCCGGGCACAGCTAATGGACCATCATTTCTTAAAATTAATCGCCCGAACAGTAAATCCATATCGCCATCATTGTCATAATCCGAAGTTTCAGTGATACACATTAAAATATAACCATTAACCATCGGATACGATTGAAACCAGTTGTTTCCGGTATTGATACCCAAATAGGATGTAGTAAAACCTGGGAGGTTTATACCACCTATAAAAGAAGCATCCAATAGGTTATCATTATTAAAATCAGCAATAGCCACAGCACTGGGTTCTCCGCATTCAGGCATGTTAGTGGGTACGATGGTAAAAGTATTGTTGCCATTGTTATGATGCAATTCAGTAAAACTCTGCACAGAAGTGCTGTCGTAACCTGTAACCAGTATATCAAGCCATCCGTCATTATCCATATCAGCCCAGTCAACCGTTCCACCGCTGCCCTTCATATAAAAAGGTTGTAACTGAAAAATATCATTCCCCATATTTTTATAGATACGTACCCTGAAATCAGAATTGCCAATACCGTTTATTACCAGGTCGGGCAAAGAGTCGTTATCATAATCACCCCATTGCAATTCACCAAAGTGCGTACCTATCAAAGTTGCATTGATGTCGGTAAAATTAAAATTGCCGGTATTTTTATAAATATATGCAGCGTGTCCATTAGCAGTATCATTACCGGTAACTGCAAGGTCAATCCAGCCATCATTGTTATAATCTGCAGCAGCAATACTTCCTGAAAATAAACCTGTAATGGAATTAGGTATGGATGTAAACGTGCCATTGCCGTTGCTTTGATAAATAAACGTGCGGAAGATAAATGAGCTATCAGCCCCGTTCATTACCAAATCATCAAAGCCATCATTATTTAAATCAACCCATTTTGCAGCCGGATTATACAAGTATGGAAAATACTGTGCAACAGGTATAAATGAACTGCCGGTGTTCGTATACACCAGTGTGTAATCAGCAGGAACACCCTGCGCCATATACACAAAGTCTTTCAATCCATCATTATTATAATCACCCCATGCTGCCGCACCATATGCACCATCCGGTAAGGTATCTACAATGGTAAAATTTTGTGCCGTTGTAGTTTTAATAAAAACTGTAATTAATGCAGGAAGTAGTAACTGTTTAAATTTCATTTTCATTATTAATTTAGAATGTTTCAAAGTAAGTGTTCGAGTGGTAGCAAAAGTCTCAAAACACAAGAGCAATTTTACAGTAATCAAACTAAAGTGTTAGATATTGCATCTGAAACGTATTGCAGGCCCGATAAAGGACGGTTGAACAGTAACGTTCTATCATTCATAACCCTATAAGTTTGGTTAAAATACAGAAAATGAAAACATCTGTGGAACAGTTAACGACCTGTAGACTACCAAACCCCTGAAATAAAAATTCCTTTAAGTGATGATCTGCTTTTTAATTCGGTGCCAAAAAAATTTGCTTCAGTAATACTTTTTTACAATTGAGTAACTTTTTTATAATTTAACCGTCATAGCGCAAATACTTTTGCAAAGTAAAACCAAAAACACTACTAATTTAATTTAATGTAAAATGAAAAAGTTAACACTCATGCTTGGAGCAGGTATATTGCTTACGTTATCTGTACAGGCACAAAACAGAAATTGCGGCACAATGCATTATCTCGAAATGCAGAAGCAAAAAGATCCGTCACTTGAACAGCGGATGAAAGACAACGAAACAAAAACACAGGAATTGATTAAGAAAAACAGCAAACAAACTGATGTAAAACTGCCTGCCTTGCCCGGCTTTAATCCAACAGGCAATAAAGCAGTTGACGAAGCAAATTATGCAAAAGCAAAAAGGGAATATTATGAATATACAGGATTTAGTAAAAATATGACTCAGCAGGATTTGAAAAATGATGCTGGACTGCGCGAAGCCAAAAGAAAATCAAATTCAATAGTTCAGAAATAACCCTAAAAAAAATACAAAATGAAAAATCTACTCTTAACAATACTCATTGCTCCGATGCTACTGTTCAATGCTGCATCTGCACAATGCCCTTACGATAATACGATTTACCTGCAAGGCGCTGCTCCTACAGTGGTAGGTAATTCTGTATTAGCACCACAAACCTGGGGCGGAGACTTTAATCGTGTTACCGGCATGCAGGCTGGATATACTTATGAAGTATCTACTTGCGGTACACCTACCTTTGACTCAGAACTCACCATTTACCCGGCAGGTGGTGGCTCTCCTGTAGCTTATGATGATGATGGTTGCGGATCTGTTGGCGGACCAAGCAAAATTACCTTTACACCAACTGTTACTGGTGACTACGATATGCTGCTTGATCAGTATAACTGCCTTAGCAACCAGATTGATATGGACATGTTAATTACCCTGGTATCAACCGGTGGCGGTGGTGGTAACGTACTGCATATACCTGTAGTGGTTCATGTGGTTTATAAAAATGCCTCCGAAAATATTTCAGATGCGCAGATTCAGTCGCAGATTGATGCGCTTAACCGTGACTACAGGAAACTGAATACTGACTTTGCCAATCTGCCAACTGTATTTCAGCCTTTAGGAGCTGATATGCTTATTGAATTTTGCCCGGGCGTTGACCCAAACGGTAACCCTACAACAGGAATAACAAGAACATCAACTACAACTCCATCATTTTCTCAAACTGTTGAAGTTAAATTTTCAGCTAATGGCGGAATTGAAAACTGGAATCCGCAGAACTATTTAAACATGTGGGTTTGCGATTTAAGCGGAAGCTTATTGGGTTATGCAACATTCCCTGATCAGTTAACCACCAGCCCGCAGCTGGACGGAGTTGTAATTGATTACCAGTATTTCGGAACCTTTAATGCCACACCACCGTTTGACTTGGGCCGCACTGCAACGCATGAAGTAGGCCACTGGTTAAATCTTCGACACATTTGGGGCGACTCCTTTTGCGGTGATGATTTTGTAAGTGATACACCAACACAGGAACAGGCCAATGGCGGTTGTCCTACATTTCCACATGTAACCTGCGGTAATGGTCCTAATGGTGATTTATTTTACGACTATATGGATTACAGTAATGATGCCTGCCTGCTGTTATTCACTAATGGGCAGAAAACGCGCGTTGATGCTTCCATAAGTGCTTATCGCACAGGGCTTGCAACTTCGCAGGGCTGTGGAGCTACATCAGGAATTAATGATGTGCAAAAGCAGCAATTCAAAGTGTATCCTAATCCTGCTTCATCGGAGATTAACTTGTTGTTCGGACATAGCGGCCAATTTACACTTATGCTAACTGATATTGCCGGTAAAATGGTTTGGAGTGAAAACGTTACTGCTGAAAAAGTTACTATTAATACCAGCGACTTTAAAAACGGGATTTACTTTTTAAGAGCCAGCACTTCCAATTCAACAGAGGTGATTAAAATATCCGTTGTTCATTAAACACCATCATATTATAAAAGAAAAAGCTGACCATTAGTGTCAGCTTTTTTTATGTCCTGTAGAAAACTGGGGAATTAAATTGTTAAGTGGTATAGAATGTATCAGCAATTTCCAGTGCCTTCGAAATAATATGAATGCCCTCATCCATTTCACTTTTAGTAATGCATAAAGGAGGACATGTAAATATGTAATTCCATCTTACAAACGTAAACATGCCCAGTTCATTAAGCTTTGCACTCACTTTGTTCATTGCCTGCATTTCATTTGCAGTAGCATTCCAGGGTGCCAATGGAGTTTTCTTTTCACGATTAGTTACCAATTCAATACATCCAAGCAAACCTGTTGTTCTGAAGTCGCCTATGGATGGATGTTTCTGCATCAGCAATTGCATCTCCTTTTCAAGATAAGCACCCATTGCAGCAGCATTATCAATTAAATTTTCATCCTCATATACCTTTAATACTTCAAGCCCTGCTGCGCATGCCACTGCATGTGCTGAATAAGTTAACCCCAGAGGCAATGGCTTGTCATTAAATGCTTCAGCCAGTTCTGCTTTTACAATCATGCCTCCTAACGGTACATATCCGCAAGTTATACCTTTGGCCATACACAAGATATCCGGAATAACATTATGATGATTTACACCAAACCACTTTCCGGTTCTTCCGAATCCGCTCATCACTTCATCAGCAATCAGCAAAATGCCATATTGATATGCCAATTCCCTGACGCTCTTTAAATAACCTTTCGGATATTTTATACAACCACTCGAACCACTTTCGCCCTCCAAAATTATGGCAGCAATTGTAGCAGGACCTTCATAATTGATAATGCGCTTCATATGCATCAGCGCCCGCTCGCCACATTCAGCTGGTGTAGAGCTGTTCCATGGGCACCTGTAGAAATAAGGATTTTCTGCATGAATAAAATTAGGAGCCTGCTGTGCATCATGTGGAATTTTTCGTGGATCGCCACCTGCCGACATTGCTCCATAACTTGCTCCGTGATAACTCTGGTAGAGTGAAATAATTTTTGCCCGACCTGTATATAATCTTGCAAACTTGATGGCATTTTCAATTGCGTCAGCCCCGCCATTGGTAAAAAATGTTTTTGATAAAGAGCCCGGTGTAATAGCTGCCAGTTTCTTTCCCAATTCACCTCTTACTTTTGTTATCATGCCGGGATGAACATAGCTTACTTCACTCATTTGCCTGAGCACGGCTTCTTTTATTCGCTCATTGCCGTGGCCAATGTTCACATTCATTAGTTGTGATGAAAAATCGAGATAACGCTTTCCTGAATAGTCATGAAGGTAAACACCTTTAGCCGATTTTATATTCAACGGGTTTAAACCTGATTGCTTACTCCAGGAAAACAGGGTATATTCCAGGTTATTGTTCAGTATTTCTTCAGCAGTATTTATTGTCATCATAATAGTTGTTCAGAACAAACTCCATTCAATGTATTCTCAACTCATCCAGTTAATGCCTGATTCGGGATTCCATTTTACCGTTGTCTTTTTCAGCCTGGTCCAGAATTCTATTGAGCTTTTGCCGGTAATGTCACATGCTCCAAACTTGCTTTCATTCCACCCTCCAAATGAAAATGGCTCACGCGGAACAGGCACACCTACATTAACACCAATCATTCCCGCACTTGCCTGCTCAATTACCTGCCTGGCCAGTCCTCCATTTTGTGTAAACACTGATGCTGCATTACCGTATAAAGAACTGTTTTCAATTTTAAGCGCTTCATTTAAATTGGAGGTACGCATAATTGCAAGCACTGGTCCAAAAACTTCTTCACGCGCAATGGCCATACCAGGATTCACATAATCAATTACAGTCGGGCCAACATAAAAGCCATTTTCTTTACCGGTTACTTTACAGTTTCGCCCGTCAACAAGTATTTTTGCGCCCTGCTGCTCGGCCTCAGTAATGTAACGCTCAATACGCTCTTTTGCCTTAAGGCTTATTACACTTCCCAGATTTTCACCTGGTATAATTTTTTTAATCTGATCACAAATCTTCTCAATGAGATGATCTACTGCTCCTACTCCAACCATTGCGCTTGCCGCCATGCATCGCTGACCTGCACAACCTGTTACACTTGCAGCAACATTTATTGCAGTAAGTTCAGCATTGGCATCAGGTAAAACAATAAGGTGGTTTTTTGCTCCGCCTAATGCAATGCATCTTTTTAAATTTTTTGTTGCACGCTGATAAACCTGCTTGGCAACAGCTGTTGAACCGACAAATGAAATGGCTTCAATACCGGGATGATCGCAAATTGCTTCAACAATTGATTTATCACCATTAATAACATTGAATACTCCACCAGGCAGGCCTGCTAATGTTAACAGCTCAGCCACTTTATAGGCTGAAACCGGTGTAATTTCACTTGGCTTTAGAATCATACAATTTCCACATGCTATGGCAATCGGAATTGTCCAGTGCGGCACCATCAGCGGAAAGTTAAATGGGGTAATAGATGCAACAACTCCAAGCGGCTTACGTTCACTTCTGCATTCAACACCATTGCTGACTTCTAATAGCTCACCAGTAATCAACTGCGGTAGCGAACAGGCAAATTCAGTTACTTCAATACTTTTCTCAATTTCAGCTTTAGCTTCACTAATAGTCTTACCATTTTCAAGATGAACAATCATAGACAGTTCATCAATATGCTGCTCCAATAGTGTTTTATAACGATAAAATATCTGAACTCTTTCTTTAACCGGCATGGAACTCCAGCTATTAAAAGCTGCACGGGCAGCCGATACAGCTTTATCTAATTCATCCGGTGTGCAATAAGTTACCTGCGAAATTACTTCACCTGTACCCGGTGATATAATATCCATTTTCTGCCCATTTGCACTACTGATAGCGCCATTAATATAATTATGGGCATATGGAACGTCCAATGGTGTTGCTTCCATTTTCAATTTAAATTATTTCGAAAATATATAAAAATAAGTTGCAGCCGCTTTAAGTGATTATATAAATGACTCATTTATTAAAACCCACCAGCATTGGAATTTTACGAATTACATCACGGTAACAACTTCGTTTCTCAAGATTACGCTTTTCCATCATTGGAATAGAAATGAAAATGAACATGAGGGTAAGTAAAACAGAACCCAAAACAGTCCAGTACAAGTTCAAATCGGCTCCCACAGCAACAACAAATATTCCTGCCCAGAAAATAATTTCACCGAGATAATTAGGATGCCTGGAGCTTTTCCATAGTCCTGTTTGAATGCAGGCAGTTTCGGGCTGCGACTTTCTGAATTTCCGCAACTGCTTTGATGGAAGCATCGGTAACATTTACCGTATAGTAAGCAGGAATAAGACATAGGAAAACCATAACAGTTGGAAATAAGTGTATGCCTGAAAAATTGATTAATGGATAAATTACAGGGTTATTCTTTTTCAATTGAATATAACGCCAGTCTTCATGCACTAATCCTTTCCAGCCACGCGCCCAGTTTGTTGTTAACCGTATGCTCCACAATAAGGTAACCAGTAATAACAAAGAACCCAGTTGCTTTGAGTTGGCGCTTGCATTAATTAACCATGCATAGATTATTAATGGTGGAGCAACACTCCAGTAAGGATCATACAGACTTGCATTGGAAAAAATAACACTGAATAAAAATATAACCACAGTTGCAACAACATCGGCAACAAGTGTTTTTATCAAGACACTATCGATTGACTTTATCAAACTCAGGGACATTATTGCACATACCAGAGCAATACTATAAGCGAATATGGTGATGATGAGAGAAAGCAATTTATTATTCCTGTAGTTCATAAACTTACTGTATTTAAATTCTGACCTTAAACTGAGGTGTCTTTATGTATTGTCAAAAATTACAATTTGATATTTATATTAATTCATTAGCACAATTTTAACAATAAAGCAACAAGCACCTGTGGATTACCTGGATGCTTGCTGTTATTTGTTCTTCAGAAACACCGTGTTTCTTACGATCATCCCATTTTTTCTGCGCTGGTAAAAAAAATCAATTTTAATGTAACCTTTTAGAAAGCTGTTGCGTCATACAACTGTAAATAATAACAACAGCTAATAAACATTAAATACATAAATAAAATGAAATCTTTAAAAATCACCGCTCTACTAATAATTGCCTTCTCTGCCTCAATAATGGCTGCCGACAGGGATAAGCTGGTGAGGTCAGAAATTATTAACGGAAAAGTAACACCTGTGGTAACTTTAAGTACTGTTGAAATATCAGCAACAAAAAAAGCAAAAATGGCGAAGGGTGGAATCAATCATGCCAATACATTTGAACATCCAAAAGGACGCTGGGTAAAGATGGCTTGCATTAATAATAAACTGGTTCCGTTAGTTGAATTAAGAACTGTAGACGTAGTTGCATTGAAAAACACAAGTGATAATAATGAACCGTCAGCTATTTACAATGCAACTGCTTCAGTAAAAAGTTTAGGGGTACAGTCGTTGGATAATAAATCATATCGGAGTATTGCATTCAGCTATGTGAATTCAAATGCCGAGCGTATAAATGGCTCCCTGTTTGAAAAAGTGAAAAATGATATTGGCCATATTTTTAAAAGAATAGTTAACTAAAAAACACGCAATAGCAGGAAAAAATGAATTGATATTTTAGGTATAGCAGGCCTGTAAGCCTGCTATCTTTTTTTAATGGCAAATTGCCGCAAAATTAATTCCTGATAAGTTTGGTAACACCCAGGCTTTGATTACCATCAGATATAGAAACAAAATAAACTCCTTTTGCAAGACTGCTCACATCAAGCTCAAATTCATCATGACCTTGTAGCGTTAATTTGTCGGATAATACTTCCGAACCCAACACATCGTAAATTTTAATGGTAGCAGTAGATTTAAAGTTGTAAAACAAATTAACCTTTACGGTATAGGTTGCTGGATTAGGATAAAGAATAAAAGCTGAATTTTTATCAAACTCATCCACACCAGCCGGGTTACAAACACCCGGCACATTGGCATCCATCCATGCCAGCCTGCCAATTATCCATTGTTTGGTGTGAGCAATTTCCTCTGCATAGGTATTGGCAAGAGGTGACGGATTAGGCCATACATAGGTTCCGAGAATAGGCCAAACATTAAAATGCCGGTCTTTAGCCTGGTCGAGAACAGCTGCTACGGAATCAATGTATCCAAAAATATAGGCAGTATCCAGAACAGTGCTTCTAAGGGTCAGCCACCTGCACCTCAGGTGATTTTTATATTGCGTATCGATTAAAAAACGCTTCCACCAAAAGGAAATATCTGCGCTGCAAAAATCGGTTATCCTGTATGCCCACCCTGATATTGTTTGATTATTACAATAATCTGCATTATGCCATGCAAGATTAAAATCCCATTGCGGTCCCATTTGTATTTTACCTCCGTTACTGTTCTTATCCTTGAAGAAAAAAGTGGATAAGCGGTATCCATCCACATTCTTTGCCACCTCATTAAGGATAAAGTAATCGATGAATGAATATTCATCTGCATACTTTCTCCAGCCGTTTATGGGATCAGTAAAGTTGACTGAAGCCAATGCATCTTCAAAACTATCTACATACTGCTGAATATAGGAATACTGAATGGGCAAAATATTTTGTGGCTTAGGTTCAGTGCATTGATATAACATGGTGTTAGTGGCAGCATTAATCGGATCTGGCGGATAGGTGGATGCCCAATAAGGTCCGTTGATACGGTCAATTTTTACAATATAGCCACCGGTTAATTCATCTCCAGCTGTATCTGCCGGAGTTATATTAGCAATATCCAACCTGCCGGCTCCGCGCTTTATTGTTTCAGTAAGCTCATAAATGCCAATATATTCTCCGTTTAAAATCATCTCACAAAATCGCCCGTCAATAGCCCACCGGTTCATATCGCGGCTTAATTTATAAGTAAGCCTGTTACGCATCAGTAATTTATCGGTATAAGGAGCATATAATATCCAGTCATTATCTGCCGCCATTCCAAGCAAGCTAACATCAAGGTTATTGCCAAGGCTATCGCGTGTTTCAACACCATATTGCTTCTGCGGAAAACTTGAGGAACTTGATCCCCTTATTTCTATACCAATATAACCGTTGTAAACATTAAATGAGTCAGTAGGATGATTCAGCTGCCCGGGGCCGTTATCAATAATACCCATTTGTGCAGTTATTTTCGGATTATTTGGAATACCCTGTCCGAAGGTATTAACCACCACAATAGGTAAATTAGTAGAGGTTAAGAAAAATGCTGAGGCAGGTGTATTGCCAAATGTTATATTCCAGGTAAACAATGTGCCTTGATCAGCAAAGGGGTAGTTATCGTAAATATGCAATCGCCATGTTCCGTTTGGATTCTGAAAATTATTTACAATACCCAATTGTCCCTGTGGTTTAAAAAATCCTGTAAAAGGTGGGGTTCCCTGAGAAATAGGAGTTGTAGAATAATAATTAAAACATGTATTGGTGTAATTATCGCCACCTCCTCCATTGCCAGCTGTAAGCATAACCTGAGAACCATCAGGTGCTATAAGTGAAATCTCAAGGTCGCTGTCCCACGTATGAACCAGGTCAATACAAACCGTTTCAACACCAAAATTCAGGGTATCAATAGTATCAGGCAATCCCGAAACAACAATGGGAAAATCAACACTGGTACCATTGTCAGGAATTGCGCCACCGGTACCTGTAAACGTTTGTGCTTTTAATAATTGGCTAAATAAGATCAGAATAATTAGCGGGTAGGCTTTTAAAATCATGCTCAAATATTATATCAGATGCAAAAATACCATAATTGGCAGAATGTCAATAAGAAATGGTTTATACAAAAAACGCCCTGTTGTAAAAACAACAGGGCGAACCATTCATATAAAACTATTTTTAATGCACCAGCAGCTTAAGGAACTGCGTATCCTCATCATTTCTTACTGAAACATAATATATACCTTTTGAATATTGACTTACGTTAATCAATAACTGCGAAAATCCTTCCTCATCAGTAAGCACTTCTTCTTCAATCATCATTTTACCCAATAGGTCTGTTAAGCTAATCTTGTAGTGCTCATACGATTTTGCGTTTAACTGAATTGTTGCGAAACCGTTTGCCGGATTTGGAAACACTTCTGTAACAATACTCTCCGGTTGCCATTCCACGCTCTGTTTGCAATTAACGGTTACTTTAATCATTCCCGATAGCTTTGTGCAGCCTTTTGCATCAGTAACTTTAACCTTATAGTTACCTGATTGGGTAGCTATATAACTGGATTGTGTTGCACCATTAATATTTACATTATTCTTTTTCCATTGATAGCTGTAACCTGTACCCGTAGCCGCACTTAAGGTTACACTACCGCCAGCACAAAATGTAACAGGTCCGTTTGCAGTAATTTTAGCTGTAGGAGAAAAAGTGACTTTAATAACATTTGATGTTGCTGAACATCCTCCAGGTTTATTTACTACCACTTTATAATTTCCATTAGCAGTTACATCATAGTTACTGGATACTGCTCCAGAAATAAGGACATTATTCTTATACCATTGATAAGTAAGCCCGGGACTATAAAAAGCTTCCAGGGTATAAGTGGTGTTAGCGCAAGGACTAACAGTGCTATTGCCTTTAATAAATGCTGTAGGTGAACAGCCACTTGATGACATCTTTTTTATTGCACCCGAACCATAAAAGCAGGCATACAATTCACCATAACGATCCTCACCAAAACTTACAATTTCATTATTCGCTAAATCGTTCAGGTTGGTTTCAGTAAATGTAGTACCATTCTTGGTTATCATTCTCATTAAACCCGAACAGTAATCTGAAAAAATATACTTTCCGAATAATTCGCCATAAAGACCACCGCGGTAAACATATCCACCGGTAACAGAACAACCGCTTGTGCTGCTATGCGCATATTCATATACGGGAAATGTTAATGTACCAGCTGCAGGGCAATTAACTGACAAGTCGTAACTGTGATTACCTTCATAGCATCGCCAGCCATAATTATCACCACCTGAACTATTGCCAGGCTGAAAATTAATTTCTTCATA
>JBGARN010000016.1:0-24961 GCA_044230205.1 Bacteroidia bacterium | reverse complement strand
CAATCCACATATCACCTGTATAACTGTCAAAGCTCCAGCGCCACGGATTTCGAAATCCTTTAGACCATATTTCCTGTACTAAGCCTACTACTCCGTAATAAGGATTGGAAGCCGGAATTGAATAAGGGGAACCGGAATTAACATTGATTCGCAACATCTTTCCAAGCTTCTGAGTATTATCTTGTGCTCTACCTTGCGGATCTCCCTGTGAACCTCCATCGCCCATTGCTATGTACAAATATCCGTCCTTTCCAAAATTCATACAGCCACCATTATGATTGGCGTAGGGCTGCGTTATCGTCATCAATACTAATTCAGTTGTTTCATCAAGACGATTGACATTACTTACATTACGCGTAAATCGTGAGATTTTAGTGTTTCCAGAATTGTCAATGTAATTAACATACACATATCCGTTTGTTGAATAATCAGGATGAAAAGCCATGCCCAATAATCCCTGCTCACCAACGCTTTGATTAACTATAGTATGAATATCAAGAAATGGAGTTGTGTTTTTTACACCATTTAAATCACATATATAAACCCGCCCGGTTTGTTCTAAAATAAATAAACGGCTATCGCCACAATTATAGATTCCGACCGGATAACTATAAGTGCTACTAAATGTATTGAAGGTAATTACGGGGTTTTGAGCATTGCTGCTTGTTGTTAGCAGAGCTAAAATGAGCAATGGGGTAATAAACAATGGAAGTAAATATTTATTCATTATTTAAAGATTTTGAAATGAGACAAATGCTGAGCACCATCACTGCATGGCAATTACATAACTCCATAGTAGTGAATACAGGCAGATATTTTTTAATTATTGAATCTGAACAGGGGTTATCGGGGGCTGCAATTCAAATTCAGATAAATGGGATTAACAATAATTTGAATACTCTACAAAATTGAAACCAAAAATTATAATTCAAGATTTTTTTTGTAACAAATAGAATGAATGTCTTTTTTATACACCATTTCCAGGAGAATAATTTTACCTGCAATTTCTCAACTGTAACATTGCATTAAACAGCCGAAGAGTAGTACTCAAAAGGTCACAAGCAATAAAATTCCCTTATAGCCTTCAATTAATTATTATTATTGCGCACCTAAAAACAAGTACTGATGGCTGAAATAATAATAACTGGTGTTGCCGGATTTGTGGGTTCAAACCTTGCTGCGAAACTGCTTGATGAAAATCATGTAGTTACCGGCATAGATAATTTTTCGTATGGAACACGAAACAATATTAAGGGATTGATTAACAATCCGAATTTTCGTTTTTATGAACGTAATCTTGCTGATGCAAATGCTCTTGAAGGATTGAAAGGTGAAATTGTTGTTCATCTTGCCTCTCAGAAAATTCCAAGATATAGTAATGCGCTTCGAACACTTGATGAAAACGCAGTTATGCTAAAATCTGTTTTGGCTTATTGTAATTCAACTGATGCCAAATTAGTTTTTGCTTCCACCTCTGATATCTATGGTAAAAACCCCAACATCCCCTACTCTGAAAATTCTGATATTGTATTAGGACCTACTACTGTTAAACGCTGGTCTTATGCGCTTTCTAAAATTTATTCAGAGCAATTGATAATGGCTAACAATAGCGAATATGGATTGGAATATACCATCATGCGCTTTTTTGGTTCATATGGTCCTAATCAAAACACTACCTGGTGGGGAGGTCCGCAGGCAGTTTTTATTCAGAATATTCTAGAAAACAAACCGCTTGAAATTCATGGCGATGGCTTACAAACACGTACGTTTACATTTATTGAAGATACAGTTCAGGGAATTATTAAATGTATGTTTCATCCGAAATCAAAAAACGAAATTTTCAATATTGCCAATGAACCTACAGAAGAAATTACCATTAAGGCACTTGCTGAACTTATTTGGAAGCTAATGAAGCATGATGAACAGAATGTTCCTCTTGTTTTAATTCCTTACGAAACATTCGGAAATTATGAGGATGTAAGACGCAGAGTGCCTAACATCAGTAAAATAAAATCAATGCTCGAATTTAAACCAGCATTTAATCTTTCTGAAGGATTAAAGCAAACTATCTCCTGGCAGACTAATGTTTTTAACGAAACCACTAACCTATCTGCAAAGGCATGATTTATTTCTTAATCCCTGTTTATAATGAAGCCAATAACCTTGAATTGCTTCATGCTAATCTTACTACAGCGGTTAGGGGACAAAAGTGTTTTTATGTTTTTTCAGATGATGGATCGTCAGATGGTTCGCAACAGCTTATTGAAAAACTGTTTGCTAATGAAAGTTTTATTGTATTGGGAGATGGCAGCAATCATGGACCCGGATTTAGTTTTAACCGGGGTTTCGAATGGATTTTAAACCAGCATACTGGTGACGAGGGCAAGGTAGTAACCGTTGAAGCTGATAACACTTCAGATATTGCCATACTCAACAACATGCTGCAGATTTCCGGCCTGGGCTACAGTTTAGTACTTGCTTCGGTGTATGCTCAAGGAGGTGGTTTTGATAAAACTTCATTTCTGCGAAAGCTGCTTTCATCTATTGCCAATCTTTTTCTTCGTTTTGTATTTGATATAAAAGTGCAAACACTAAGTTCATTTTACAGGGTGTACGACATCAGTTTACTTCGAAAAATAAAAAACAAGTACACTACTGTTATTGATGACCCCGGGTTTTTATGCATGATTGAAATTTTATTAAAAGCTATACGCAGCGATGCAACAATAATTGAGGTGCCTATGATTTTATACTCTGCACGAAGAAAAGGCAAGTCAAAAATGAAACTGATTAAAACTTCAATGAGCTACATTAAATTTCTTTTTACCAATAAAATTAAATGACAACGGTAAATTCAAATTCAAGGTCAGTTTATTTTCTGCTTGCATTTATACTGCTTATTGGTTTTACCCTCAGGTTTTTTCATATTGATCATTCAGGTATTTGGCTTGACGAAAAAATATCGCTGGCAGAATCAAATGGCTTTACTTACCTCACTCCTCAATTCAATAATGCATTTACTACTGCTGAAATAAAACAAGCCAATACAATACCTAATGTTGTTTCTGCAACAATTAAAGAAGACGGAGGTAATGGCTTGCTTTATATCGTAAAGCTGCACTATTGGCAAAGTATGTTCGGATCATCTGATACTGCCATACGGATGTTATCCTTACTGTTTAGTTTATTTAGTGTAATTGTTGTCTACTTTGCTGCAAATACTTTTTTTCAGTCACAAAGAATTGCTCTTTTTACTGCATTACTGCTTGCCATTCATCCTCTGCTGGTTGACTTTGCACAAGAAGCGCGTCCGTACAGTATGGCGATGTTTTTCAGTTTATGCAGCACCTTGTTTTTTTACAAGGCATTTGTTGTCAACAATCAATCAAATCACAATAAATCGTACCTGCTGCTTTATTTCTTTACGTGTATCGCATCTGTTATGACGCATTATCTTACCGCATACATTTTTATAGCGCAGGGATTATATTTTCTAATTTATGTAAGAGGCACAAGACACTGGCTGTATTTTATTGCTTCATGGATTAGTGTAATACTGGTGTTATCCGTATGGATGATGAATGGTGGCATGGAAGGTTTACGTTACATGAGTGAACACAATCAACATTATGTTAGCCAGCTTGAAACACTAAAAGAAGGTGACAATCCTTTTATTTTACCTGCAAACTTTAAAAATATTTTCCTAGGGTGGATGCAACAATTGCTGGCCGCAACCGGTAATACATTGCAACAGGCTGGTTTCAGGCTGCGTGTACTGATTCCATTATTTATTATTCCTGTTGTGTTGTTTGTGATCTGCTACAAAAAAACATCTGTTTCTGATAAGAGGCCATTATTGTTTAGTAGCTTACTGGCACTTTCAGGCTGCTGTTATGCTACATTACTTGCGTTAATAGCCGGCCATACCATAAGTTTTCAGCCAGCTTATATTCTTTTTTCAGCACCTTACTTATCCATGCTGTTATGCTTTGGTGCCAGCAAGATGTTTTACTCCGAATCAAAATTACCAAGAAAAGTTGCTGTGTCTTTTTTATTACTCCTTATTATAACCTGTTCACTATACTTTCATTACAGCACCAATAAACTAACCTATACAAAAGCACAACCTAACCCGGTTACGGCTTTGGCTGAAATTTTACCGGGTAAAGTCAGCACGGGTGATACAGTTGTCTATTCAAACTATACAGAAGCATTAATTACTAATATTTATCTTGACAGCACCTTTAAAAACGTCCAGCTAATCGACACTTTAATAAAAGATAAAGTGATCATAAAAAATACCGGCACAATAATCTTCGATTTTGAAAATGGAAAATACCGGTATTAAAATTTTTACTAACTGTTTATCGGATCAAGCATAATATATTTTCCTGGCCTTTCAGGATCACGTACAAACCAGGCAGGATTACCATTTTGATCTTTACCTAAACGGGCATTGGGAACAGGCGGTTTCAATTGCTCAAACTGGCTGGCAATAATATTCGCATTGCCTTTGCCATTAATACTGTTGCTTTTTTCGCTAGTCAACAATTTACCATTCGAAGGAATAATACCCAATTCAATCAATTCGCGCATAGCCTCAAAATGCCTGTCAATAATAGCGCGTATATCTTCATCGGTATGCGCAGTAGTTAAGAAGCAAGGGAAACCTTCAATAACATGAATACCTTTTTCACGCAACAGATAAAATAAAAGTTCGCTATGTGCATACTCTTTATCGTACTTCATTTTGAAAAGTGAACCGAAAGTTGCCCAATGGAATGGCAATTCATTCGCAGCGCAAAATGCATTCAATTCATTGATCATGTTTTCAGTACGCTTATTAAGTTTTTCCTGTAATCCAGGTCCTTCCTTAATCATATATTCAAGTGTAGCTACACCAGCAGCCAAAGCAAATGGGTGTCGAACAAACGTTCCTGCAAAATAAGTAACTCCTGCTTCGGGTACAGAATCATCACCATATTTCCAGAAGCCACCATCCAAAGCATCCATGTATAATTTCTTGCCGGCCATAACACCTATCGGCATTCCTCCTCCACAAACTTTTCCATAACTTGCTATATCAGCAGTAACTCCAAAATATTCCTGTGCGCCACCAGGGCCAAGTCTGAAACCGGTTATTACCTCGTCAAAAATTAATGCTACTTCATTTTGCTCAGTAATCTTACGCAGCTGCTGTAAAAAAGATTTTGGTTTAAAATCAGCCCTGCGGCTCTGTATCGGCTCAACCATCACAGCTGCCAATTCGTGAATGCGATCTTTTATGATTTGTAAACTCTCATCAGTTCCATAGTCAAGTATGAGCATATTTTGAACACTCTCAGGTGGAATGCCGGCTGCTGCCGGTAGTGATTTCAATTTTTTTGTTCCATGAACAATTACTTCATCGTTTATACCATGATAGGAACCATGAAAAGCGACAATTAATGATTTACCGGTAACAGTACGCGCCATTCGCATACATCCCAATACTGCTTCACTTCCCGTATTGCATAAAGCGGCACGGTCAGCACCCGTCATTTTGCAGATTAATTCTGCAAGTTTACCGGCTAACGGATGTTGAGGACCTAATTCGTATCCTGTCTCTAACTGTTTACGCAATGCAACCTTTATAAATTCAGGCGAATGGCCAAACATATTACTACCAAAACCATTCAGTATGTCAATATATTTATTACCATCAAGGTCCCACACATAAGCATCCTGAGATCTTTCAATCACCACCTGGTAAACCAATTCTTTAACGATTGGCTTAAATCCGGTTACTACCCTTGGATCAGCAAAATGGGCTCGATGTTGCTGGGTAAAATCTTTTGATGATTTTGTTTTATCTGTATATCGTGCAGTAAAATTTTTCAGCCATTCCTTTTGAACTGCATTCAACTCATCGGTCTTTTTCTTTTCAATTCGTGCAATTGCACCAAAAGGTTTTTTCTCTTCAGTCTCATCTTTATTCGCCATTTTGTTATCTGGCAATGCAGGCGTTGCTGCAGGTTGACCGGAAACAGCCGGCATCTGAACATTAGGTTGTCCACCCATCATCATCAGCAACATTTGCTGCTGCATCTGCATTTGCTGCAATAACATAGCCTGCATTGCATTATTACCCGCTGGAAAAACTGGCTGATTAAATGCAGGCATACCTGCTGACGGCATCTGTTGATTAGAACCCGAAGTAACTTGTTGTTGACTAACCTTTGGCGTAAATGTATCTGCAGGCAATTTGCTATCGATAAAAGTTGACAAAGAATCAAACGATGACAAGTCCTCATTCAACTGCCTGAATGTTACTTTCGTATTATATTTTTTAGTTACCCCTGAAGCTATCTGAGTTAGAAAAAGAGAATCTAATCCCATTTCAGTAAACGTAGATGTACTGTCAGCGCCCTTCATTTCCATCCCGGATGCTTCTTCAAAAAGTTCTTTTAAGTCAGCAATAATCTGCTCTTTACGATTCATTGATGTTTTAATTTGTGAAACCTGTGTTTCGATGTTAGAATTTGAGAAATCCGCAGTTTGCGGTAGAATAAAAGTTGATTCATTTAAATTTCTTTTTAGAGGCGGATCTATCCAATAACGTTTATGATCAAATGCATATGCAGGCAAACCAATTTTAATTCTCTTCTCATGGCCATAAAACTTGTTCCAATCAATCGAAACACCATTAAGCCATAACTGACCCAATGCAAATAATATTGCCTGCCATTCTGCATCATCATTTGCATTATCACTAAGCGATGAAATTGCAACTTGTTTTTTTACATCAGCAGCTTGCTGCCTTGCAAGTGTTGCAGCTGTTGTGCGTGGTCCACATTCAAGTAAAACCGCCTGATTATTTTGTTTCCATAATGTTTGCACTCCTTCAGCAAACCTTACAGTTGCACGCAAATGCCTTGCCCAATACATAGGATCGGTAGCTTCCTCTGCCGACATGTTTTGCGCAGTTACAGTTGAACAAATTTGAATTGTTGGTGCTTTAAGTTTAACTGATTTTACAATTTCATGAAATGGTTCTACAATCTCATCCATCATTGGTGAGTGAAACGCATGAGAGGTATGAAGTGGCTTGCAAATAATTTCTTCCTTTTCCAGTTCTGCCTGCAGCTTTGTAATTGCTTCGGTATTACCGGCAACAACACATAATTGCGGACCATTAACAGCTGCTATGGAAAGTTCAGCTGGTAGTCGTTTTTCAACTTCCCCGGCTGCAATACGAACACTTAACATGGAGCCACGAGGACAGTTTTGCATTAATTTACCACGGGCAGCTACAAGCTTCAGTGCATCATTAAGACTCATAACCCCTGCTATACATGCAGCAACAAATTCACCTATGCTATGACCGATTAACCCTTTTGGATAAACGCCCCAACTCATCCATAACTGTGATAATGCATATCCAATTGTAAATAAAGCTGGCTGGGTATAATAAGTTTCCTTTAATAATAGTTCCGCAGTTGTTTCGTCACCGGCAGCAGGGTATAGTT
Organism: Bacteroidia bacterium; assembly: GCA_044230205.1. Classification (GTDB taxonomy): domain Bacteria; phylum Bacteroidota; class Bacteroidia; order AKYH767-A; family OLB10; genus JAEUTH01. The sequence goes on along the minus strand of JBGARN010000016.1, from coordinate 17,453 downwards.
TTAAGCGCAAGTCTTCACCCATGTATTGCATTAAAATATCGCAACACTGATCAACAGCATCTTTAAAAATCTTTTCATTCCTGTATAAATTGTGACCCATATTAACATACTGAGCTCCCTGACCCGGAAACATAAACACCACATCAGGCGATTGCTTGTCTATTAATCGATAGGATGATTTATTAGGTTCCGGATTCTTTAACAGTTGAGCCGCTTCCATAGCAGAACCTGATACAACAAACCTGCGGTGACTGAAATATTTCCTGCCGGTTTGGAGAGTATATATAGCATCAGGGAAACTTATTTCATTATGAGCAGTAAGAAAATCAGATAATTTAACTGCATAATTATCTACTGATTCTTTTGTTTTTGCAGAAATAATCAACAGTTGCTTTTTTCGCGAAGCAGTAGTCTCACGAATCACTTTCGGTGCTTCTTCAACGATTATATGAGCATTGGTACCGCCAACACCAAACGAACTTAACCCTGCCCGTCTTGGCATGCCATCAGTATTCCATTCAGTTAGTTTGCTGCAAACAAAAAATGGTGAATTCTCAAAATCAATATTGGGATTTGGCGCTTTGAAGTTAATTGTTGCAGGTATTACTTTATGCTGCAGTGCAAGTGCAACTTTTAATAATCCGGCTAAACCGGCTGCTGCAGTAAGGTGTCCAAAATTACTTTTAACTGAACCCACTGCACAAAATTGTTTACGGTCAGTCTGGCCACGGAAAGCGAGTGTCAGCGCTTCAATTTCTATCGGATCACCAATTGGAGTTGCAGTTCCGTGCGTTTCAACATAGCTGATGCTTTCAGCTGGTATGCCTGCATCTGCCTGCGCCAGTGCAATAACAGTAGCCTGGCCCTCAACACTTGGAGCTGTAAAACTTGATTTGTTGTTACCATCATTATTAAGGCCAACTCCTCTTATTACGGCCACTATATCATCACCATCACTAACTGCATCTATATACCTTTTAAGTACAACAAGTCCACCACCATCACTAAAAACAGTTCCGCTTGAACCTGAATCGAAAGGGCTTGTATGGCCATCTTTAGAAAACATTGATCCTTCTGTGTAAAGATGCCCGTTATTAACTGGTACTGTAACCGTAACTCCACCTGCAAGAGCCATATCGCAATCATAGTCGCGCAATGCTTTAACTGCCTGAATAATTGCAACCAATGATGTTGAACAGGCGGTATGAATACTTAATGCGGGGCCTTTTAAATCCAACAGGTATGCGGCAAGAGTTGCGATATAATCTTTTTCATTACCAAGCATCGCCTGGAATGACCCAACTTTACTGATTACATCTGGCCGGGTGAGAATGTTATTGATATAATAGGTATTGTTACCTACTCCGGCAAAAACGCCAGTAACAATTTTATTGGCTTTTGAAGCATAACCGGCATTTTCAAGCGCCTCCCATGCCATTTCTAAAAATATCCGCTGCTGCGGATCAGTTATCTCAGCAATTTTTGGATTGATTCCAAAAAAACCGGCATCAAACTGATCAACGTCTTTCAACACACCACGAGCACCAACATAATTAGGATCATTTTTTACTTCCGGGTCAAGAAAAGGATCTAACTCTTCAGGCTTAAAGAATGATGTTGTTTCAATGCCATTTATAAGATTATCCCAAAATTTTTCTACTGTAGCTGCACCCGGAAACCTTCCCGACATACCTATAATTGCAATCCCGTCTTCCACTGTTTTGTTATCACTACTTTTTCCTGCACCGGCTTTTACTTTGCGCTCCAAAGCAATTTCGCTTACGTTTAATTGCTGAGGGCTATTTTGAAAATAGGCCGCTATTCCTTTTATAGTTGGGAATTGATATAACTTAACTACCGGTAATTCCACACCGGATTGTTTATAATAACGGGCAATGAATTGCAAAGCCAGCAGAGAGTTTCCACCAAGATCAAAGAAGTTGTCATTCGATCCTACTTCATCAATCAAAAGCAAGTCTGACCAAATTGCAGCAATTTCAGTTTCAGTCTTGCCTTCAGGTCTTATAAATTCATTGGCTAAAGCCGGACGCGAATTATCAGGTGCAGGCAAGTTTTTACGATCTATTTTTCCGCTAGGGGTACGTGGTAACTCCTTCAATACAACAAAAGCAGCGGGCATCATATAATCTGGCAAATGCTCACTAACTTGCTTACGAATCATCTGAACATTTATTTCCTTACCTTCTTCGGTTACAGAGTAAGCAACAAGTCTTTTTAAACCAGGTTTATCTTCCCGGGGTATAACAACCACCTGTTTTATACCAGGTAATGCAGCAATAGTTAATTCTATTTCACCTAATTCAATTCGGTATCCGCGAATTTTAACCTGTCCATCTTTTCTTCCGAGATATTGAATATTACCGTCCGGCAGTTCTTTTGCAAGATCCCCTGTTTTGTACATAAGCGCCTGCTTATTATCAGAAAACGGATCGGGAATAAATCGTTCAGCGGTTAATTCAGGCTTGTTAATATATCCTTTGGCCAGACCTACTCCACCAATGTACAGTTCACCTTCTTCACCACGCTTAACCGGATATAAATTTTCGTCTAATAAATATATGGTATCATTAGCAATGGCTTTTCCGATTGAAGGCAATGCATCCCATTGATCAGGACTACCTTCAAGTGTATACGCAGTACACACATGGGATTCTGTCGGACCATAGTGATTGTGTAACAGACAGTCAGGCAGCGCGGTGAAAAATGCTGCCACATGTTTTGTAATCTGCAGCTGCTCACCAGCAGTAATAATATCCTTTAAGGTTTGTGGATAAAGATTGTTATCAACCGCAATTTCGCATAAGTGTTGCAATGCAATGAACGGCAGAAACAACCGTTCGATCCTCTGTTCTTCAATAAATTTTATTAGACTCAATGCATTTAAACGCAAATCATCTTCAATCATGTACAAGGTACCACCTGTTGACCATGTAGTAAAAAACTCCTGGAATGAAACATCGAAACTTACCGGGGCAAACTGAAGTGTTCTAGCCGGTTCAATAAGAGCAGTTTCATTCTTTTGCCACAGTAATAGATTAACTAATGGCTCATGACGCATGGCCACTCCTTTAGGCTGCCCGGTGGAACCAGAAGTGAACAGGACATAAAGTAAGTCATCCTTTGCAATGTTCACCTCGGGATTCTCATCACTGCATAAATTAATTTCTGCTGCCACCTCTTCCCAAACCAGTACTTTAACTTTTACACTTATAAATAAATCAGCAAATTTCTTTTGAGTGATAATTATAGTACTCCCTGAATTTTCGAACATGTAATTTATCCTGTCGGCCGGGTATTCAGGATCAAAAGGAACATAAGCAGCTCCTGATTTTAAAATACCTAATATTCCAATTCCTAAAGCCACTGACCGTTCAAGACAAAGGCCAACTAAATCGTTTGGCTTTATTTTCTTATCAATTAAAAAATTGGCAATACGGTTAGCTGCCTTATCAAGTTCATCATAGGTTAAACTTCTTTCATGAAAGGATATAGCTACATTGGAAGGCGTTAATGCACATTGCTCATCGAACAATTGCAATACATTTTGGTATGCGCCATAATCGTAAATATTATCCAATGCCATAAAACTATAATTTGGGGGAGTGAAAATTACTAAAGACTTGACTACATACCTTCAAAAAGCACATATTGTTTGATTTGTCTTCTTTGTAGTATGCTGTCTGTGATGCCAAAAATAGAAATAAATATCGTCTTTTACAACAATATTAATGGGTGAAACTCTTAATTTTTATTGCAAAATAAACTTTTTCATCTGTGAATATCTATCCATTTCTTAAATAACTCCTAAAGAACGTCCAATCATTTTATTATTATTCAAACCCTTAATTAAAATCAATTTAAAGAGTGTGTAAATTATTTATTATTGATTATCAATAAATTGAAAACTTATACTGATGAATTTTAAATTAAGTACGGTTTTTGGTAAGAGAGTGAAAATTTTTGCCGTACAGCTGGTTTAATCCCACGAAACAACTATTACTCCAAGCATTAATGTATAGCATTAATTAAATAACTACTGCCCCTTTACCCTGTTTAAGGTAATTATCTCTGTAAGATGATTATTTGTTTTAAGCCCTCATCAATTCGCAAGTTGTTAACCCCAGGTTGATGCAAGTTCTTAACACAGCTATGAATTTTTGAATTAGAAATTATTAGTAATTATTGTTTATAACTCTTATACAAGCGCTCTTATGATCAAACAAAAGTTAAAAATTAATCCCCTCAAGCCCCAAGCAATTTATTTCTTAACCACATTTCTCCTCATCGGATTTCTTTTTTCAAACAGAAGCCAGGCTCAAAATTATTATCCCAGCAGTTATTTCAATTTTGATGGAGCCAATCCATTAGCTGATGATATGGGTAATGGTAATCTTGATCCCAATTACTATAGTTCAACTTATACTATCAATAATAATGCAACTAATGTTGGTGTCGGAAAATATCTAACGTTATCACCAACTTCAAATATTATCAAAGGAGGAAACTTTACTCCTGATTCTGGTCTTACTGTTGAGTTTTTATTTCGTCCGGGATTGCAGCTTGATATTGCTGATATAATCTGGGCACAAAACGGATCATTCGGTATTCGTATCGGATACCCTTACATCACATTCAGCACAGAAGCTAAAACGATTACCGGAAATGTTACGGTTACCGATAATTTTAAAGTTGACCTGATGGATATCGGAAGGAAAACTTTTGGATATTATGTTGATGGCAACTGGCATCATCTTGTTTTTAAAATGAATCCAAAAACGGGAGTGAAACAAATTTGGGTTGATGGAGAGTGCCCTGCGGGTTTTAGTAAAACTGTAGCAACTACCAACTGTAAATTTGTACCCTGGACCTGGAATGCTATTTACATCAATACCAATACCAGCTATGTAAAATACCGCGGAGATATAGATGAAGTAGCAGTTTACACTTATGACCTTCATCCAAATATGGTTTACAAACACTATCAGAATTTCCTTGCTCATAATCACTACAGTTTCTCATGGACGAACACAGCACCTCCAGCTCCTGCATCAGTTACCGGTGCTCTGGATATGAATGAGTTTCCTCCTGGATTTACCAATCCAACTGTTTCGCAAATGGATCAAATAAAAACTTTTCCAGCTGCACGTATGCGCCCGGGTAATACACTTCTGCGTAACGGAACACTTATAAATTTCAAATATTTGGGTGGATATTTCTGGCCGGGAGTTTCATTGGCCACTGCAGTGCAAAATAGTGTTGAAATTCAAACTCAGTTAATGAATAATTTCAACTATGCAATTGAAGTTTCTACAGCAACTACTGAATATCTTGATTTTAATAACCCAGCAACTTTCTCGGGTGCTTGGATCCAATTGGCTAATCAAAATCCAAATATTCCAACCACGGTTAATACAGCGTGGCCGCATTTAAATCCTCAGCATGCAGGCTTTGCATCCAGCGAAACATATACCACCTGTAAATGTCTTCCTAATAGTAGCTATCTTCAAAACAGCAGTGGACAATTTATAGATCTTGGTGGTAATGTAATGACAACTGACAAAATCCTGGCTCCTGATGCTCCAACAGATTCAATAGTAAAAGACGGATTGACTCAGAAATTTTACCTCCAGCGATTGATGCAAAGCCTTAACCGTCCATTAAACAATATTTTTGATGAGGCCGAGAATGTACCTAATTACCGAGTAGCATTTGCCGGGCCAAGTATGGATGCTTCAGTAGCAGCTCAGCAAAGTGCCAGCGGACTAGATTGGTACACTTATTTTGGAAAAAAATATGCTAATTTTTGTACAGTTTACCGCGATAATTTTATGAATTTGCCTCAGCTGGCCGGAACAACTTACCAGGCCTATGAAACTGAGGGGCATGATGATTATCGTCAAAAATACTCTGAACTAAGATTAGTGAATACACCACAAAATGGTTACCGCTATCCTGTTGCAAGTATGTACACTCGTTTCCCCTGGAACTGGCGTTATAATTCAAGTGCATGGAATGGCTGGCAATGGTTTGCAGAATCACGGATAAATGAAATAGCAGCCGGTGATCCATATTGTTCTCCTGCCCCTTCAGCAGGATGGGATATTAATGAAGAAAATAATATTCGTCCGGCACAATGGCTAGGTCTTAATAAGGCTATGGCTATGGCAGGAGCTGAATTCTTTTATCCTGCCTATTTTGTGTTAGGCTCAGCTGCTATTCAAAATCCTGCAAATTATGCCTGGCATGTTACAACACCGGGATACGTGCAGGGAATAACAAGCAGGTATGAAGATTTATTCAAGAATGGTTACGTAATGCCGGGCGACCTGCCAATTAATTACTATGCTCCAACCGGTCAGATGGGTTATTCTTTCAAAAGCGGAGACATGCGCAAGTTAGTTGTTGTACGCAAACACAATACACTTCTTAAATATGCTATTACCGGAACATTGCAGCCACTAAGCAGTGTTGTTGGGAATGCTGAGTTAGAAGGCCCGGCTCAAATAACACTTGATGGCCAGATTCTTAAGTTTAAAGTTCGCAGGCAAGGCAGCACTTATATTTATGATAAGACACCTGCCTCAGGACCTATATTCTATATGTTAGATGGATGGCATGAAAGTTCACATCCTTATAACTGGTCAAAAGATTTTTATTTTGAAGCCGAATTATTTGATGTAAATAATTCTAACATCTTTATAAAAACAGAGGTTCCTAATGGAACACCTGCAGGCGATTACACCACATTTACAAGTTATATCGGATTTAATGCTGCAGCTTCTGCAACTTATAACTTTACTGTACGGGGAACCACCCCACTTACCTATTATTTTTGGGTAAGGGCTCGCGCTAAAACAGGCACCACAAGTGCAACTGTTAAACTTGATAACGGTTCAGTAATTACCATTAACAATATTACCTCATCAGGCTGGAATTGGTATAGAATAAATTCTGCTACAAGTCAGCCTATTACTTACAGTAACCTTTCTGTTGGTAATCATTCAGTCCTGGTATCAGCCATAAATAACAATATTGAAATTGACCAGGTTGTATTAACGATTCAAAGCGGAAATATTTTTGGTGCCACAGGAAATACAATTGTAAAAGCGCTGACAAGTAATGGTGCGCTGGCATTTTGTTCGGGCAACACTGTTACACTTACTTGCGATACAGGGTTAACATACTTGTGGAACAATGGTGCAACTACACAATCAATAACTGTATCCAACACCGGAAATTATTATGCAACCATAACCGGCACTGGCGGAATTGTAGTAAATACTGATACAGCTACAGTAACGAAATATGCATTGCCAACAGCTACCATAACAGCAAGTGGAACAGTGAATCTTTGTCCTCCTATAAATTCTGTTACATTAACTGCAACTGCTTCTTCATCATATTTATGGTCTAATGGTGCAACTACACAATCAATTGTAGTTACAGGAGCAGGAACCTATACAGTAACGGTTACTAATAGTAACGGTTGTTCGGGTGTTAGTACACCAGCATCTGTAACCGTATGCGCAGGTGCTTGTGAAAAACCAGCCGGACTAAGCGTAGCAAATGTTACCATTAATGATGCGGTATTGAGCTGGACTTCTGCAACGAATCCAACATCTTTTACCTGCAGATGGATTCAAACAAAAACAGGTATTAGCAGAAATACAACAGTTGCAGGCAATTTGCGAAGCGTGATAATAAATGAACTCAGAGCTAACAAGCCTTATAAATGTGTGGTGCAGGCCAACTGCGGTGGAATATTAAGCCAGGTTAGTGATACCCTCTCATTCAATACTCCGGTTTCACGTTTTGGAGATGAGTCTTTATTAAATGAAAATGTTTCAATCTATCCGAATCCCACAAATGATATCAGTTACCTTTCGTTCAATTCAGAAAATGTCACTAAATATGAGATGACCCTTATGAATTTGGAAGGCCAGGTAATTGAAAAGGTGACCGGACTGAGCCATGAAGGTATTAATACGATAAACATCAATATGGCAACGCTATCACAAGGAATTTATGTGGTTAAGCTTACCATGAATGATTTTATTAAAAACCTGCAATTGATAAAACAATAATAAATTACGTTTGATAATAAAAAAGCTGCTTCTCCAAGCAGCTTTTTTTATTTCAGTCCAAATGTGTAAACGATCTATTATATATACTTACTTTTAAATGTATTATTATTTAAGCAACCCTTCAATTATTTGTTCAACCGAAACACCTTCAGCTTCGGCTTTGTAATTCTTAACAATCCTATGTCGCAGCACTGCCGGTGCGATAGATTTTACATCTTCAATATCAGGTGAGTACTTTCCATTAAGGATAGCATGAGTTTTTGCTCCTACAACTAAAAACTGCGAAGCGCGTGGACCAGCACCCCAACTGAGGTAATTGTTCACCTCTGCCGTAGCAAGTTTTGTATTGGGCCTTGTTTTTGATGAAAGGTTAACGGCATAATTTAAAACATTATCAGGAATCGGAACACGCTTAACAAGTTGCTGAAAAAAGATAATCTCATCAGCAGAAATAACCTTTTCTAATTCCGGATTATATGATGAGGTAGTGTTTTTTACTACTGTTATTTCTTCTTCAAGTGTTGGGTAATCAAGCAATACATTGAACATAAAACGGTCGAGCTGAGCTTCAGGAAGCGGATATGTTCCCTCCTGCTCTATCGGGTTTTGTGTTGCAAGAACAAAGAAAGGCTGGCTTAGCTCATAGCGCTTACCGGCAGTTGTAACAGCACGCTCCTGCATGGCTTCAAGAAGAGCTGACTGAGTTTTTGGAGGAGTACGGTTTATTTCATCAGCCAGGATAATATTAGCAAACAATGGTCCTTTTACAAACTGAAAATGCCTTGCTTCATTCAGAACTTCAGTGCCAATAATATCACTCGGCATAAGATCAGGTGTAAACTGAATTCGATTATAGGTTAATCCCAATGTACGGGCAATGGTATTAACCAAAAGTGTTTTTGCTAATCCGGGTACTCCTACTAATAAACAATGTCCGTTACTAAAAATTGAAATAATTGTATCGCGGACAATTTCATCCTGTCCTATAATTACTTTACCTATTTCACTCTTAAGTTTCACATATGCTTTGCGCAAGTCATCAACTGCCTCAACATCTGAACTGTAATTTTTCATAAAGCTGCTCTGTTTGTGTTAGATTTAATGTAACTAATAAAAGTCTGAATAATACATCTTATTTTCTTAAAGCTACCCGGTAACTTAAATTACTTAGCGTGCTAGTCGGATTTCCATTGCTTCAAATTATCACAATCGATAAACGGAGAATTAATCTGAATAAATGTGGAGCCTTTCTTACGCTTAACCCAATCCATCAAAGCTTTATCCTGGTTATCCTGTAAAGCAAGTTCCTGTAACCTCTGGTAATCAATATTCATATTTAACACATGGGGTGCTGTACGGGATTTCAAATATAAAATCCGATAAGCGCTCTTGCCCTGGTTAGTTGTGTAAGGCAATGATCGTGTGAATTCACCTTCCTTTAACTGATCGATCTGGAAAAAAACATCGCGCTCAATTTCATCAACTTCCCATTTGGTGTTTCCTGATTTAGGATTAATAACATTACCACCGCTGAAACGGGTATCCTCATCTTCAGAAAATCGTTGAGCAGCCTCAGTAAAATTCATTGAATCTTTGGCGATTAAATCAGCTACGCTATCAAGAAAAGCAATTGCTTTCAGATTGTCCTCAGGTGTTAATACAGGCCTTAAAAGTATATGACGCACGTTAATCTGGTTTCCTCTTCGCTCCACCATTTGAATAATGTGAAAACCAAATTTAGTTTCAACAATTGGAGAAACTTCACCGGGCTGCAACTTAAATGCTGCAGCTTCAAATTCAGGAACAAGGTCGCCACGATTAACAAAACCAAGTTCACCATTTTGTATGGCTGAGGCTTTATCCTGGGAATAGAGCACGGCCAATGTTCCAAATTCTGTTTCTCCCTTTAAAACACGTTGCCGGTAATCTTCCAGTTGCCTTCTGCATTCATTTTTTGCCTCTTCACTATAGGGTACATTTTTAACGATTTGCTGATATTCCAACTCAGCATTAATTAATGGCAAACTGTCTTTTGGTATTTTTTCAAAATAAGCTTTTACATCAGCTGGCGATACGGTAGATGTTTTAATAACTTTTTCCTGCATAGCCTGCATGAGTAAATTATCACGCATAATGGGTCTATTTTCATCACGCCATTCCAAAACTGTTTTGCCGTAAAACGATTCAAACTTCTCTATGCTTCCAAACTGCTCAATAAAATACCTGAATTTACGGTCCATGGCATCATTCACCTGGTCATCAGTTACTTCAACACTGTCAAGAATTGCATGAAACAATAACATCTTATTAAGTATCATGCGTTCTAAAAACTGGCATTTTAACTCAGGGTTGCCATAATTGCCTGCAGCAATAAATGCCTGGTATTGCTGCTCTACTTCAGAGTGCATTATTATTTTGTTGCCCACTATAGCGGCAATGCCATCAAGCACCTGTGGCTGTGCAATGCACTTACCCGAAAGCAATACAAATAATATTGCTGCTACAATTTTGGCTAATTTCTTTATTTGAAATGTTGAGTTCAACCGAGTTTATTTATTTATAGATTTGGAAATCTTCGTCTTTCAGGGCCTGCTGGTAAGCTGCTTTTTCCATTTCTTCAATTAGTTCCAGTTTTCGTTTGTTCACAATCAGGTTACGGATATTATCCGACTCGAAACTTAACGGTGATAAACTTTCTTTTATTTTAAAATCCTTAATGCAAACAAATGTAATGTTTGTTGAATCTGCAATTTCAATCGCCCTGTTATTCCTTAAATAATCTTCCTGGTTATAGGTTTTAATTCCTGTTTTACTTACACACTGATCAAAAGGAACCCAAATATCATCATTCAGAAAAAAATCAATTGCAAACTGGTGGCAGTAATCTTCCAGGAGCTTACGGTCAGCAGGCTGATTTGATTTATACCAATCGCGGAGTTTTTTAATTTTAGGAGCATCGGCATTTACCTTAACAAAAAGAAACTGAACAATATTATTCTTTAACTGAAAATTAGCCTGGTTTTTATTATAATATTCTTCAATTTCTACATCGTTGACCACTGTATCAAGTTTTTCTTTTATAAGCTCACGTTGGTAAATAAACTTAACCAGTGAATTGCGATATTGTTGCATTTGTTCCTGGACATTTTTTTCCTCTTCGTTCAGGTTGCTTTCTGCTTTATGCAGAATTACATTTTGCCTTATCCAGTTATCGATGTAATTGCTTACAATTTTAATACTGTCTTTATTTGATGTTCCTTTTGGAACTATTCCCGCCAGGTCTTTTTTATACAGAAACTTATCATAACAGCGCGCAACTTTATCGGCTTCTCCCGGTGGTGCCTCCTTCTTAAAATAATTACAGGAATTAAGAATTAAAAATGCTATAAACAAAAAACTAAACATCATCCTTTTCGCCACAAACGCTCCCTGCATCCGGTTATTTGCCTGCCTTACACAGGAGCTAAGCGCTGGTTTCATTTTATGGAGATGAATAATATAAACAGGCAATTGAAAATTTATATTACAGTATTGTTTATAAAAACAAAGTGAACCCTTTTGTACGGGTTCACCTTTAATGCTTAAAAATACCTTAAACGGTACTTAATTTTTTATAATCGTTTTAAGAACATCCTCGTTAACTACAACAGGATATTTCGTACGAAGTTCATCAATCCAGGATTTTTCAAGGTACGTTTGATAATCAGCAGTAACCAATCCTTTTGACTCATCAAGAGATTTGGGCTGTGGTGCAACTACTTCCTTCACATCTACAAAATTAACCTGCCCGTTTCTGTTGAAATCAGGCGTGAGTCCTTTTGATAAATTCTGATAAGCAGTCGCCCCGTCAGTTTTTTTAACAGGAACATAATACTGCAATGAATCAATGATTTCATTATCACCCGGGCTGAATAAACCTTCTTTTAAAGTAAGATTGAGTTGAGAATCTTTGTTTATTTTATCAAGCAAATCAGTTGAAGTTGTTCCTTTCTTCTTGAGCTGCTTTCTTACATCTGCTGCTACTGTTGCATTGGCGCATGAATATATGGCTGCTTTTAATCGCTCACCCCACATGTAATTTTCTTTATTTTTGGCATAAAATTCTGCAAGACCTGCGCTATCTTTTACCGCACGCGACCACACCTTTTTATCTGTCAGGTCAAATAATAAAATACCATCCCTGTATTCCTGCATCAGGTTTTTAAATTCCGGATACTTGTCTTCTAAACGGCTCTCTTCATATGCCATAAGAGTTTCCGTTACATATGAATCGTATAAAGCTGAGCCCACAACATATGGATCGCCACTTGTTTTATGTGTTTGATGCGTAACTATGAAAGCTGCAAAATCAGCTTGCGTATAGTTTACGTTATTAATGCTGATTAACGGCTTTTTCATTTGTTGAGCAACTGAATCGGTAAATGTGCCTTTAACAACATTTGAATCCAGCGTTTTCAAAAACTCTTCCTTGGCAGGTATAAATTCCTTGAAATTATATTCCTTTTTAATTTTTGCAACCATTGCCTGCTTGCTGGCATCATTACGGCTATCGCGCGAAATAGCTTGCTTTAAATCTGCCTTCTTTTCCTCAAATGGAGGTACACCCCTGCGTTCAAGTCTTTTTATAATATGCCATCCATAAGATGATCGCACCGGTTCAGTATAATCACCATCATTTTTAAGGGCAAATGCTGCTTTTTCAAACTCGGGCACCATTCGGCCGGTTCCGAACCAAGGCAATACACCGCCATTTTTTGCCGAGCCTTTATCATCAGAATAGTTGGCGGCAAGGTCTTCAAACTTCTCGCCTGCTTTTAGTTTGGCATAAATCTCATTGATTTTTGATTTTGCATTTATAGCAGCTGTATCCGTTTCGGCAGTACCGGCTGCTACCTTAATCATAATATGTGAACAGTGAATTTCTCCCTGTGCCGGACGCTTATCGGCTACCTTAATAATATGATATCCGAAACGTGTACGAACAGGCATTGAAACCTGGCCAACTGGTGTAGTATAAGCAACAGTTTCGAATGGATAAACCATTTGCATTCCGGTAAAATATCCAAGATCACCACCATTTTCCTTAGCAGAAGGGTCATCTGATGAGTCGCGGGCAACCTTTGCAAAATCCATCTTCTTCTTCACAATCATATCGCGGATTTTCATAATACGGTTGTATGCAGCAACAGTGTCCTTTGGCAATGCATCAGGATTACAACGCACCAGCACGTGGCTTGCGCGAACATCAAACTGTAACCTGTCATAAGCTTCACGCAGTATCTGTGTTGAAACAGCAGTATCCGTAAGGTAAGGCTGTGCCAGTTGCTTTCTATAACCTGCAAGTTCATTCACGAAACCCGATGCAGTATCCATTTTATCATCCAAAGCAGCCTGAACTTTTAATTTATAGTTAATATAAAGCTCAAGGTATTCGCGAACAGCTTTTTCGTTGTAACTAATATCCTTATTGTTGTTTTTGCGATACACTCTTTCGAATTCTGATTTACTTACAGGCTTGCCTGCAATAGTCATCAGTACCGGGTCTGTCTGTGCATTAACAAATCCTGTAAAAAGCAATAAAATCAGGATTATGACTGTTATTTTGTCTTTCATAGAATACAATCGTTTTGGTTGAATTATGATAGTTAAAATTTTATGGGTCGCAAATGTATAAAAGAATTAACGCCTGCAAAATTGAGCATGAAGAGTGGATTAAGTTGTTTGCTGTATGAAGCAAGAATAAGGCCATAACGGTTTATACGGGTCTAAAAAAAACGCTGCAACGTAAAGCCATACACAGTAGTAATTTAATAGCTAATCCATTTAACTTTATACTTGAGTTTAAAAAGGAAACCTGTTTTAAATAATACTTTTGCAGCAATAGTGAAATTATTACATCCTGTCCGATTAATCTAACGGTTTTTGATATGAAAAAATTTGCAATTGCTATTCATGGTGGTGCCGGCACCATTTTGAAATCAGAAATGACGGCTGAAAAAGAAAATGCATATACGAGTGCACTCGTAAGTTGCATTAATCAAGGGGTTGAAGTATTAAAATCAGGTGGTTCAGCGTTAGACGCTGTTGAACTGGCTGTTAAGGCTTTGGAAGATTGCCCATTATTTAATGCCGGACGCGGGTCGGTTTTTACCCATGAAGGGAAACATGAAATGGACGCATCCATAATGGATGGCAAAACATTAAATGCAGGTGCTGTTGCAGGCGTAAGGAATATTAAAAACCCGGTACAACTGGCTCGAAAGGTGATGGAAAAAACAGAGCATGTTTTTTTATGCAGCAGCGGTGCTGAAACATTTGGAAAACTTGCCGGAATACCATTTGAAGAAGATTCTTATTTTTTTGATGAATACCGATTTAATCAATGGAATGCTGTAAAAGATACATCAACTGTTATGTTGGATCATTCAACGGAAAAAAAATTCGGTACTGTTGGCTGTGTGGCTTTGGACATGTCTGGCAACCTTGCAGCAGCAACTTCAACAGGCGGAATGACGAATAAGCAATACGGGCGCATTGGCGATACACCTGTAATCGGGGCAGGAACCTATGCCAACAACATAACCTGTGCAGTCTCTTGTACAGGCCATGGTGAGTATTTTATTAAAAGCGTAGTTGCTTATGATGTTGCCTGCCTTATGGAATATAAAAATATGTCGTTGAATGATGCCTGCCATGAAGTAGTGAATAATAAACTAAAAAAAATTGGTGGCGAGGGTGGCCTTATTGCAGTTGATACTGATGGAAACCTGGTATTATGCTTTAATTCTGATGGAATGTATCGCGCACATGCCGGCAGTGACGGGAAAATTCATACTGCCATCTATTAACCTGGTGAATTATTGTTTTTCACCTTTTGGTTTCTTTTTGTCTTTCCAGGGACAATGACGGCAATTGCTCAAACAACAGTAGCCACGCTTTAAATGGTATTTTTCAGTAAAAACTATAAATCCCTCAGGTGTGAGGTAATATTCGTCTTTTTCAAATTTATCAGTAAAACTCATCCTTAAATTGCAGGTTAACTCTTTGCCGTTTAAAATTGAGGCTCAATAGTACAACATTAAAAAACCAGTGGTAAACTTTACAGTATATTTAAGAAGTTTCAGAGATGTTACTAGACCCGTTAAATTAGCAGCATATTCTTTTATATAAAGCATGTTTACAAGTACTCAGGCTGCCTGAATTAGTATCAATGTTCAACACAATAGCACTTAATAAAATTAATGATACGGTTTTGAATAATCGTGGAATTGAATTATTCATAAAACGTGATGATACCGTGCATTTGCAGTATGGCGGAAACAAATTTCGCAAGTTGAAGTACAACCTCGAGTTTGCGCGTCAAAAAAACTATGATACCCTGATCACCTTTGGTGGAGCATTTTCAAACCATATTGCTGCTACAGCTTATGCAGGAAAACAATTCAATTTTAAAACCATTGGCATTATACGCGGTGAAGAATTGAAAAATGCTGAACTGAGTAAAACCTTACAGCAGGCAAAAGCTAACGGCATGCAACTGGAATTTGTAAGCAGAAGCGATTACAACAGGAAGTTTGATGCTGATTATCTGAATGAATTATCAGCAAAGTTTAATAATCCTTATATAATTGCCGAGGGTGGTTGTAATCATCTAGGCATGATGGGATGCAGCGAAATATTATCTGAAATTGATGTTGAATTTGACTATGTAATTTGCCCGGTAGGAACAGGCACTACCTTTCTTGGAATTGCATCTGCACTAAAGCCTCATCAGCAAGCATTAGGTATAGAGGTTTATAAAAACAATTCATCAGGTATCACTTCGCTCACCTATGCAAGAAACTTTCCGGAAGATACTTCGAGGTTAATTGCAGGAAAATCAATTGAAATCTTCAATTATTCCTTTAACGGCTTTGGAAAAAGCACACCTGAACTGGATGCCTTTTGCAAAAGCTTTAGCCATAAAAACGACATACCGGTTGAACCTGTGTACACCGGTAAAATGTTTTATGGCATTTACGATTTGTCAGCCAAAGGTTATTTTAAAAACCCATCGCGAATAGTTGCAATACATACCGGTGGTTTGCAGTATCTTTAATTTAAGTTGATTTATGGAAAACGGGTATTTCAGTTATCAAATGATCAGTAATCAGATTGAAAATAAAAATGGTGATAACAAATAATCAGAAAGTTCCAGAAAGTAAATAGTAACACAAACACATTTTTCATTGCATTATAAATGCAATGGATGCTGAATATAAAGCAAGCAAACTACCCTGTATGTGGCTTTTTAAAACCGAAAAAATAGTTAACGGCAGTGATAAGGAATTAATCCTTACCTATAAAGCTACGGGCAATAAACAGCTGGTGGGAATATTGTTTGAAAGGTATGCCCACCTGGTTTACGGTGTTTGCTACAAGTATATACGAGATAAGGAAGTTTGCCGCGATGCCACCTTATTTATATTTGAAAAACTGTTTACCGATTTAAAAAAATATGAGATAGCTAACTTCAGCAGCTGGCTGCATTCTGTTGCGCGAAACTATTGCTTCGCTTACCTGAAAACAGCAGGCCGCCATGTTAGCCTGGATGAAACGGAATATGAGCATGAAGGAACAGAGGATAACGACAATGAAATGCTTGCGCAGCATCTTGAAAAGCTGCCCGGTGCACTGGATGCCATTACTGCCGAACAACAGGAATGTGTGCGCCTGTTTTACTTTGACAATAAATCGTATGCTGAAATTGCATTGCAAACCGGCTACACACTTAACCAGGTTAAAAGCTACATACAAAACGGAAAGCGAAACCTGCGTATTTATTTAATGAAAAACGAAAAATGAAACCCACATATACTACTGAACACCTGAGCAGTGCAGAAATGACCCGGCTTATTGAAAATAAAGCCGGACATGGTGCAAGCGACCATGCTCATTTGCATTTGCAGCAATGCAGCCTGTGCCGTGAGGCATTGGAAGGTTTGAAAGAATTACCCGATCTAAAAGCACTGGATGTATTAAATGCAAAATGGAAAATAAAATCGGGCATAAAATCTTCTCCGCGTAAGCTTATTATAAACCTCCCTGCCCTATACACCATGCTTACACTAATTGGATTACTTTCAATTACTGTGGTGTATTTCTTCTTTTTTAATCCTAAAACAAAGCAACATCAGAAACAAGGTTTGCAACCCAACACAGTTGCTCCTACCACAGAATTAAAACAAGAACATTTTATTATTACCACTATAAACGATACAGGAAATGTTGTTACTCAAAATGAAAA
Organism: Bacteroidia bacterium; assembly: GCA_044230205.1. Lineage (GTDB taxonomy): Bacteria > Bacteroidota > Bacteroidia > AKYH767-A > OLB10 > JAEUTH01. Next base: position 62 of record JBGARN010000016.1, on the reverse strand, counting down.
TAGTATTGATAAAAACACGAATAAAGGTGTATATGATCAGTTAGCTGACCCAGCTGTATCAA
>JBGARN010000153.1:0-7661 GCA_044230205.1 Bacteroidia bacterium | reverse complement strand
AGTTCGGGACCACCCCGCAAATATTATACGCTTACACCGATAGGTGAAAGTTTTTTAGAAGAATTAAATACTACCTGGAATGAATTAGTACAGGCAGTTAATCAAACAGCAAACCTCAATTCACAAAATCAATGAATAAGACTTTAACAGTAAATATAGGTGGCATAGTTTTTCATATTGAAGAACGAGCCTATGAAATACAAAGAAAATACCTCGAGGCTATTAAAGGCCATTTCTCTCCGGCTGACGGACGGGATGAAATTATGCAGGACATCGAATCGCGTATAGCTGAGATGTTACAGGAAAGAGTAAGCAACAGCAAGCAGGTAATTGTTGAAGATGATGTTAATGCTATTGTTAATGCTATGGGTAAACCTGAGCAGTTTGATAATCCTGATGAGCCATCGGCACAAACTAACTCCTCCACTGCATCCAGCCCAGCATCTGCTCGTGAGCAAGTTTACACTGGTCCGCGGAGACTCTATCGCGATATTGATGACAGGGTGTTGGGAGGTGTCTGTGCCGGAATAGGCCACAGGTTTGGCATTGATCCGATATGGGTAAGGTTGATTTTTGTTCTGTTTGCTTGGCAGTTCGGTTTTAGTATTTGGCTATACATTATTTTACTGATTGTAATGCCAAAAGCTGAAACCAATGCACAAAAACTTGAAATGCGCGGTGAAGCAGTGAACCTGAATAATCTGGCCCGCGAAGCTCAAAGCGAAGCACCTGCAGCACGTGGGCCTAAAAGCACCATCAACAGAATATTTGATACGATAGGTGAAATATTTATCGCAATATTAAAGGGTGTTGTTTACTTCTTTGCCATAATTTTTGGAATTATAGGCCTGGCTATATTGGTTGCATTGTTTGCATTTTTACTGGCAATAATCGGAGTGGGCGGATTAATTCATCCTGAAAATTTATTGGATATGTTTATCACCCCAGAACAGCAGTTGTGGTCAATTATTGCTTTGATCATGATAGTGGGTATTCCATTATTCCTTGTGGTTTATGCCATCATTAAAATGATTTTCAAAATTAAGACAAGCAATCCGTGGCTGCGCAATGGTGCAATTGTATTAATGGTATTGGGCTGGATACTTGGATTTTATATGCTGTCTGATATCGGACGCGATTTCAGCCAAAAATCAACCATCAGGAGTAAGGTTGAATTACTTCCTCCATCAAATGATACATTGAATGTTGATGTTTTGCGCGATTCATTGTATGATAATATAGACTGGGATCAGTATTTCGATAATAAAATCGGAACCAGGATGGGAGCAAGCGGAGATGAAAAGAATTTTTACATAAAGGAAAATCTCAATTTTGATATTGAAAAAGCCGAGGGTAGTAATTTTGAATTAGTGCAAACTATTACTTCACGTGGACGTACACGTGAACAAGCCAATGAAAATGCAAGACAAGTGGTGTATAACTTTGAGCAACACGATAATAAATTACTGCTTAGTGATATCTATCCGATTCCTTCAGATAAGCGCTACAGGGGACAGTCGGTAAGGATTGTATTAAAGGTTCCTGTTGGAAAAAAAGTATTCCTGGCTGATAACCTGCGACCCATAATTGATGATATTGACAATGTAACCGGAACATGGGATTGGGAAATGACAGGTTATACCTGGACCATGACTGAAAAAGGTTTGGAATGTGTGGGCTGCAATCTGAAAAATAATAAGGAAGATTTTAGTGATTCTGGCGATGAGTCTACCAACATCAGTATAAATAGAGAAGGAATACAGATTGAAACCGGCAAAGACACTATTGTTTCAAAAGATGTAAAAATAAAGGTAGATGAAACAGGCGTGCATATAAAAGCAAATGATGATAACCAAAAGAATAAATAAATAATTCTAAGCCTGCTTCCGGCACCTGATACCGGAAGCAGGTTTTAAAAAAACTATCGCCAACAATGACAACTGAAAATATATTCCAAATAGCCGCGATAATTTCGCTTTTACTATTTGCCATACCAGGAACAGAAATAATATGGAGCATTTCATGGTTAACAAGGAAGCAAACGATTGTAAAGAAAACAATACAAGGTAAACCACGAGGATTGCAAAATCAAAAAACACTTTTTATTGAACGAGTTAAAAGCGCTGCAGCGGTCCTGTAAAAATAGTTTTAGCCTTCACCACCAATGTCTTTTTCTATTTCATCCATATAGACATAATCAATCGCTTCATCAACAGAAGGTAATATTAAGAGATCGGGGTCATTAAATGTAGCAGCAATATCAGTATTGATTTTTTCATCATCACTTGCAAATACAATATAACCATCGGTTGCTATGATTTGCTGCAGCTGGGCTTCAAAATCAAGCAACATCTGCCTGTCAATTGACCGGATATTTGAAAAATCCAGAATGATGTAATTTTCATTATCAGCAGTTGATGTGTAATCTTTTATTTGGCTTACAGAATCCGGGTTGATATTATTTTCGCTGAAGCTGATTAATAAATATTTTTCATTGGGCTGTATGGCTATGCTCATGGGTTAAGTGTTTTTAGCTTGGTAAAATTAAAAGGAAATATAAGAATGCAAAAACAATCCTGAAATTACTGAATATTAAACAATTTTTCTAAAAACTATACGTGCTATTATCAAGCTTAGAAAGATAAGTCCGGTACAAATTACAGGTGGTAAAAATGTAAAATATAAACATGCTGCAAAACAGCCTCCATATACCAAAAGGTAAATGGTAATCATTCCTGATAATACATCATCGCCTGTTTTTTTGTATAATAATTGAAGTAAAGTTAAACCACCAACAATAAACAGCAAGCTAAAGCCAATGCTAATTCCGGTAAATAAATCATAAAAAGTTGGGTTAAATCCTGCGCCACTTTCAATTTGGTAAGTGGTAATAAGGTTTATCATTTGTTTTTCAGTTTCATTCTGCCCGGTTGGTTCATTGAAAAAACTTAATGAATGCAATACTGCAGTAAGCAGTAATAGAATGGCTGTAATTTTTAACCATAGTCGATACCTGGACATTGTTGATATTAGATGATAGCAGTTTTAATTTGTCAATTGACTTATTGCATACATTAAGAATTAGCAACTTATTATTCAATTATCAGTTTGTGGTAAGCAAATTCATTACCTGAGCTAAGCTTTAAAAAATACATTCCTGCAGGCTGTTTTAATTCTAACTGTTGGGACATACCATTTTCTATTGTTGTATGAAATATAAGCTGCCCCGAGGCTGTTAAAACTTCAATAGTAATAAGCGGCATCATCTTCGCAAAAGTTAAATTAAAATTTCCCGAAGATGGATTAGGATGAATAGCAGTGTTATTAATTAAATACGAAATAAGTCCTGCTGAAGGGCTGTTGAGTTTTTGCACATATGCATCAATACTGCCTGCATTTGAAGAAAGCATAAATGTACCTGAACCCGGATCAAAATCAACGGAGTGATCGAACTGACCGGTTGAATAGATGCTGCCATTTGCGTCTGAAGAAATTCCATGACCCTCGCTCGCTGTCATTTGTTTGGCCCAAATAAATGAGCCGCTATTCGATAATTTGCTTAAAAATGCTCCATCACCTGTTAAGTTAGAAGTTCCTGTTCCCGGATCAAAATCACCAGTGCCTGAATGAAAACCAGTGGTACAAACATCTCCAATATTATCTAGTGCAAGCGAAAAACCACGGTCGTCAGTTGGTCCGCCCATTCCGGCTGCCCAAATAAAATTTCCATTAGCATCTAATTTCTGAACAAAAATATCATCAGTGTAGCCTCCGCCATTAGTGACGAGGTTATGAACACCTGATCCGGGATCGAAATCAACCGTAACCTGGAACCAACCTGTTGTATATACGTTACCGGCACCATCAACTTTTACTGATGTTCCAATATCATCTCCAAACCAGCCCATTTGTTGTGTCCATGTGAAATTGCCATTACTGTCAAGCTTCTGAACATATATATCGCCATAAACTGAACCACCGTTTGAAGTAAGGTAATAAGTATTGGGCCCTGGATCAAAATCAACTGTAGCACCAAAAGTGCCTGTAGTAATAACATTCATATCGGCATCTGTGGCTACTGCTTTGCTGTAGTCGTAATTAGTACCTCCCATAGTTACCGCCCATTTATAATTGCCAGAAGGATCAAGCTTAAGTATAAAATTATCATACAGGCCATTTGAAGTTTGAGAATTGGTTCCTGCACCGGGATCGAAATCTACAGTGTTACTGAAATACCCAGTAACAATTACATTTTGAGAATAATCTGTTGTTATACCAACTGCCTCGTCTTCACCGTTACCGCCAGCAGATTTAGCCCATATAAAATTTCCAGCAAGGTCGAGTTTCAAAACAAAAAAATCATGGCCCGGTGATGTTGCGGTAAGGTTGGAAACACCCGTTCCCGGATCGAAATCAACAGTACCTTCAAAAGAGCCGCATATTAGAAAGTTGCCACCATTATCACTTGTTATTGAATAAGCATAATCAAAACCGGTGCTGCCAATTTTACGTGCCCATAGTAAGGTTCCGTTGGCTGATAGCTTTTGAATATAAATATCTCCAAGTCCTGCTGATGTTAAATTGTTTGTTCCGCTTCCCGGATCAAAATCTACTGTACCTTCAAAGTAACCCGTTGAACATACGTTATTATTGTTATCAGTGGTTATGCTATAACCAACATCATCAAATTGAGCACCTGCTTTAATAGCCCAGCCAAAATTATTTTGTTGTGCTTCAGCTCTAAAAAGTATTGACACGAATAATAGTGCATGGAGTATTATTTTTCTCATAATTAATGTTCTTTAATTTTTAATGAATCTGTTTTTATGTCTTATCCTTTAATGGCAATAATAAATTAAAGTTCCGGTATGGCAATGCAAAAGCCTGTAAAGGCTTTTTATTGTTTTATTAATTTCTTAAGGTAATGCTTTTCGCCAATTTTAATATCAATAAAATAAACGCCATTGCTGATGTGGCTTAAATGCATTATGTGATAATTATCACTTGGGTTTTCAACTTGCTCCACTTGAATTACTTCTCCTAAAATGTTTTTCAGTTGAATGTTTATTTCTGTTGATCTTGAAATGTTATTGTCATTCCATTTTATTGTCATGTAATCGGTAATTGGATTGGGTAATATTTTAATTTGATTATCGGGTAAAATTGCTTCAACAGCATTAGGAACACTATCACAAAATTTCACTATCCAATAGTCATCTGTATTATTCCAGGAAGGTTGTGTTTTATATCCACCTGTGCCTGCACTGGTAAAATTCACAAAAACGGAACAACCATCGGTACTCTGTGCGCAAAATCCTGCTTCATCGTGACCGGTTGTAAAAATGGTTTTATCCCATTGAAAATTTCCCATTGAATCAGTTTTTACTACCCAGGATTGTTCAGCACCCAGGTTGTTTTCCGTTTTATTGCCGCCAATTCCAGAATAAGAAAGACCTGAAATCATGTAGCCATTATCATTTGTCTGAAAAATATTTCCAAAAACTTCCTCATTACCAGTGCCTCCAAAATCAGCATCCCACTCATAGTTACCATCTTTATCAGTTTTAATTACCCAGTAATCATATGCACCCCATGAAGGTTGCGTTTTATTTCCTCCAACACCGGAAATGGAAGGCCCCCCGAAAATAAATCCACCATCATTAGTTGTTATTAATGCATATAATCCATCAATACTAGTACCACCATAATCTTTATCCCAAATTTTATTTCCTGCTGTATCAATTTTAATAATCCAGCAATCATACAAACCCCAGGTGTTTTGTGATTTATCTCCACTGCTGTCTGAGTTAGAAAATCCTCCAAGGATGTAATTATCATCTGCAGTATGCTTGATTACATAAAACCAATCATCACCCGTACTTCCATATGATTTTTCCCAAACCAAATTTCCTTCTTTATCGGTTCTTACAATCCAGTAATCTTTTTGTCCTTTGTTAGCTGAGCTTTTTTCACCACTGCTATCTGAATAACTGTAACCTCCTATTATAAATCCACTATCGGCAGTTTGAACACACGAATACATCCAGTCAATATTATTTCCGCCAAAAGTTTTATCCCAAAGTTTGTTTCCGGCCGAATCAGTTTTTAAAATCCAATAATCCTGCGCACCCCTGAGCGAATCAGTTTTATCGCCCGAAGTACCGGAGTAGGAAGTGCCTCCAAGAAGGTATCCACCATCTTTAGTAACGGTAAGTGAGTAAAGCAGATCATCATTATTGCCTCCAAAATCTTTGTCCCATTCTTTTACTCCATTCGAATCAAGCTTTACAATCCAGTAATCGAATCCGCCTTGTGTAGGTTGCGAACGGTCGCCATTGGCAGGTGATGATGAATGACCATAGAGTACAAATCCTCCATCAGCAGTTTGAACAAACCCTGTTACAATTTCTGCATTGCTTCCACCATAGCGGTAATCCCATTTCTTAGCCTGTGGGCTTTGCGCATTAACTAAAGAAGAAATTAAAATAAAAATGCAGGTAAACTTTTTTGTCATGTAAATTGGAGTTAAAAATGTAAGCCCATGTACTTCGCAATGATAGCTTAAATTACAATTGTAAGTATATTGTTTAGCGAAACACAATTGTTAAGTGTCGTAAATTTTTACATGCGGTTAATACACTGTATTAATTTTATGTGGTATTTCAATGATCTTTCTAAACAAAAGAAGTTGCATCTAAATTTGTTGATATTGAAAAGCTATGCGATAGGTTAATAATAATCAGCATTGCAGTTATTGTAATTTTGCTCTAATTTTGTTTTGATATTTAAAAGAATGATATAGGTTTGCCCCGGTTTTTTAATCCAATAACATTTTTGATACCCTCCCAATAGGTCTTTTATAAAATGGTAAGCGGGTAAATGTTTTCTGAAAAAAATAAATGAAGAATATTTCGGTAATAGGTTCAGGCACCATGGGTAATGGAATTGCTCATGTTTTTGCTCAGTATGGTTATACGGTTTCACTGGTAGATATTTCGGAAGACGCATTGAAGCGTGCCATTAAAACCATAAGCACCAATATGGACAGGCAGGTTTCAAAAGGGCTTATTAGTGAGGATGAAAAAGTAAATGCACTGAATAAAATAACAACTCATACCAAGGTAGCTGAAGGTGTTAAATCTGCTGATCTGGTTGTTGAGGCGGCTTCAGAAAATTTGAATATCAAACTTGCTATATTCAGAGAACTGGATGAGCTTGCACCTAAAAATTGCATTCTCGCAACAAATACCTCCTCTATATCAATTACTAAAATTGCTGCTGTAACTAAGCGCGGTTCGTTAGTTATTGGCATGCATTTTATGAACCCTGTACCAATGATGAAGTTGGTGGAGGTAATCAATGGGTATATGACTTCCCCTGAAGTGACCAATACCATAAAAGCGCTAAGTGTTAAAATAGGTAAGATTCCAACAGAAGTAAATGACTACCCCGGTTTTGTAAGTAACCGCATATTAATTCCGATGATCAATGAAGCTATTTATAGTCTTTATGAAGGTGTAGCAGGTGTTGAGGAAATTGATACAGTCATGCGTCTTGGTATGGCACATCCAATGGGGCCGCTCCAGCTTGCTGATTTTATCGGCCTTGATGTAGTGCTTGCTATATTGAATGTGTTATATGAAGGATTCAAAAACCCTAAA
>JBGARN010000152.1:0-7645 GCA_044230205.1 Bacteroidia bacterium | reverse complement strand
GAAGTTACCATAAACTGCTGGTAGTGAGGTAATGCAACTGATTAAAAGAAATTGTCAGAAACTGATAATGGAATTGAATTAGTAGCAAAAAAAAGGCTGTCATTTAATGACAGCCTTTTTTTATCAATTAAAACAGGAATTATTAATCCCAGTTTTTAGTTGAGCCTACTTTAATTTTCTGCACATTCATTACTTCATAAGTTGTAGCTGAAGTTCCAACTTTATACACAAATGCAACAATGCTTAAGTTAGCTTTTTTCATTGTTCCAACCGGACATTTGTAAGTTTTAACAAACGAACCTCCGGATACCAATGATGCTGCGTCAACTGCATCGCCTAAATCAGAAGGCAATGATTTGCGTACTACATGCATGTGTTTATAACCAGTAATGTGGTATGGTAAATTATAATATGGATGCGTGGTAGAACCAGCAGGGCCGTTAGGGTTATTGGCACTGTAATAGTTTACCTGATCATATTGGCTGCCAGTTCCGGTTACACTGTCTTCAACTACATAAGCAACTAATTTGTAATTACCAGTAAGAGCAGATTTAAATCCGGCATGGATTTCGGCTACTACGCTGTCTCCGGCTGCATTATATTCTGTTTTCATTGCAAGTCCGCATTGAGCAGTTTTTGCAAGTTCTGCAGTGGCACGCGATGTCCAGTATCCTCTATTGATGCAAGTGCTTCCGTTATAAGGTACGCGGTCAACCATTCCTGAAGGAAAACCGGTATTATTAAAAATTCCGTCAAGTGTATTATAAAGCGAAATTTGCATTCCGTCACCCTGGTGAATGGATACGCCAATAGCCTTGTTCGGATTGGCAGTTTCAATTTGCTCAACAATATAAGCTCCATCAACGCAATAGCCACACCATGCTCCGGTAAATTCCTCAATCAACACTTTTTTGGTAAATGTTGTAGGAACAGGTCCTATGGTTGTAGTGTTATTATTGTTGTTGTTGTTGTTGTTTGATGCATCGTCTTCCGACTTTTTTTTGCAAGAAGTAAATGTTACAGCTGCTGCTACAGCAAGGATTGCTAATTTTTTCATTGTATTAAATAGAGTTTAATTTTCACCAAAGAAAACAAAAAAAAGCATGCCGTACAATTGTTAAAAAATAACTGTTTATAGGGTTAAACATGCTGTTTTGTAAATGTTTTGGAGGATTGTAATTTTCTATTTCATTTATTTTGAATAATAGTTTAAGTTGAAAATAACTACTGCCATAAACTTAAGTACAATTTATTATTGGTGCAGTAGAATGAGAAACCTGTTGAAGTTATAAAATGTCCTTCATTTTTTTAGATTCGAGGTTATCAAAGCATTAGGAATAGGGGATAGTTGCGAATTTAACGCCAGATATGAAATACTTTTAAGGTATTGGTTTATGATTTACAGTTATAATTATCTTTCACCCGTCATTACAACTTTATGGAAAACCTTAATATATACCTGACATGGGTATTTATTGCTGCAATTGCTACAGAAAGTATTATCAGTGCTTTCGGACATTATAAATGGTATGAATTACGCGATAGTAGCATTAATGTAACATTAGCTTTTTTAAACCTAGGAATTGATTTGCTTATTAAAGGCTTTACCTATTTTATTTTAAACTGGTTTAACCAATTTGCCATCATAGAATGGACTTCGGTAGTCTGGCTATGGGTGGTTTTAATTTTACTTGAAGATCTTGCTTATTATGCATTGCACTGGGTGGACCATAATGTGCGTTTGTTTTGGGCAGTACATGTAAATCATCATTCATCCCAGAAAATGAATTTTACGGTAGCTATTCGATCATCGGTTTTACAGCCTCTTTATCGTTTCGTATATTATATACCATTGGCGCTAATGGGCTTTGAAGCATGGCAGATAATGCTGGCTTATTTATTATGCAATACTTGGGGTTTTTTTATTCATACCGAAACGGTTGGCAAGCTTGGTTTTTTAGAAAAAGTACTGGCAACACCCAGTAATCATCGTGTGCACCATGGTAGTAATCCGCATTATCTCGATCGTAATATGGGCATGTTTCTAATCATATGGGATCGAATTTTTGGAACCTACCAGGAAGAAAACGAAAAGGTGGTTTATGGTCTCACCAAAAATATTGAACAGGATAACCTTAGCCATATACTTTTTCATGAGTGGAAAGCAATTTATAACGATGTAAAGACAGCTCCGGGCTTTAAAAACAAATTGATGTACATTTTTGGCCCACCGGGCTGGAGTCATGATGGACGTTCCCAAACTTCAAAAACCTTAAGGGAAGCTTACTTTAATGAAAAGGAGCATCATGTAAAGCATCTTAAAAAATTTTGGGATTCATCAGAAAAAAATGTTGCTTGAAGGATTACTTATTACCCCATAATTTGATTTCATCATTTAACTTAATTGCAATAGTGGTTACGTCTTTATCGCAGCAATTTAACGGCAATTCAATCCGTATTATTCCCGGTACACTGCTCCACCACAATTTACCTATAACTTTTGCATTCAATTTAAGCCCTGTGGAAACTATTGAGGCACTTTTTACCTCGTTAATAATACCTTTAAGATATACAGCTTCACCCGGATAACCTTTAACATATAGGTAAAGAATTGTACTATCAGCACTTAATGAAGTAGGGTAGTTGGTATACTCTAATGGAATTCCTGCAATTGTTCCATATACTGCAGTTGAATTTTTATTAACCCAATTTCCTAAACCTTTTAAAATGCTGGCTTGCCGTTCGTCAATTGTGCCATCAGCTCGCGGTCCAATATCTAAAAGCAGGTTTCCGCCTTTGCTCAAGCAATCAACAAAAATATCAATCACCTGGTTAACCGATTTGTAGTTGGTATCGGACGGTCTATACCCCCAGTTATCATTTGTGGTAAGGCAAAGTTCCCAAAACATTGCTTTTGGCTTAAAAACAGGAACCCCTTGTTCAGGCGTATCATAATCACCATAACCTGACAGGCGAGAGTTTACGATGGCGGTTGGATTTTTTATCAAAATTTCTTCTTTAACTTCTTTGGCTTGCCATTCTTCAGCTGTATGTTCCCAATCACCATCAAACCAGTATAAATCGGGTTTATAGTTTTGAGTTATTTCATTGAGTTGTGTTCGGTAATAGGTTAGGAATTTTTTCCATCGCGTTGAATCGTTTGTGTATCTGGTTTCTGTTTTAGTGAATTTATCATAATTGGGATAGCTCCAATCGATTAATGAAAAATACAAACCAACTTTTAAGTTATCTTTTCGCAAGGCATCTGTAAATGGTTTAATTAAATCTCGTTTAGCAGGGGTGTTTTTAACAACATTAATTCCTCCGGCTTTGCTATTCCACAATGCAACGCCATCATGGTGTTTTGCAGTTAATACAGCGTACCTGGCTCCGCTTTCTTTTATTAGTTTGCTCCATTCATTTGGCTGGTACTTAGAAGCAGTAAATCCATCAAGCTGTTTCATGTATTCATCATAGGTTAATTCACCATTATGAAAACTCCATGATTCGCTAACTCCATTAACCGCATAAATTCCCCAATGAATAAATATGCCAAGTTTTGCATCAGCAAACCATTGCATGCGTTGGGTTTTTAAGGTGTCAGTTTCGCCATTTTGAGCTGATAATAGTTTAAATTGAAACAAACAAAGCGTAAGTATTACACCTGAAATGGCTAAGCGATTTTTCATAAAAGCTATTTGTTTTAAAAAGTTGATTGAGTTGCGTAGAAAATAAAAAGGATAATCGTTAAAAATTATCCTTTAATTCTGGCAATAAGTTTTAAGCTTTCTGCAGATACATTACTTCTTTTACTGCTTTTATTACTCTTGCAGGATTAGGCAACGAAGCATCAATCAAAGTAGGAGCGTAGGGTAACGGTACATCGGCACTTGTTACCCGAAGCATGGGTGCATCCAGGTAATCAAAAGCATTTCGCTGTACATTAAAGCATAATTCAGTGCTGATGTTGCCCAATGGCCAACTTTCTTCAACAAATATACATCTGTTGGTTTTTTTTACACTGTTAATTACTGTGTTGTAATCAATAGGACGAACAGTGCGCAAATCAATTACTTCGGCATCAATATTTTCTTTAGCCAATTCATCAGCTGCTTTTAGCGCAACTTTCATCATTTTACCGAATGACACTATAGTTACATCATTTCCTTTTCTTTTAATATCAGCAACACCAATAGGCATAAGGTATTCACCTTCGGGTACCATGCCTTTATCACCATACATCTGCTCGCTTTCCATAAAGATCACCGGATCGGCATCGCGAATGGCGCTTTTTAATAAGCCTTTAGCATCAGCTGGATTTGAGGGTACAATAACTTTTAAGCCTGGGCAGTTAGCATACCAGTTTTCGAACGCTTGCGAGTGTTGCGAACTTAACATTCCTGCACTTGCTGTGGGCCCTCTGAAGACTATCGGGCAGGTAAATTGACCACCACTCATTGACATCATTTTTGCTGCACTGTTAATCACCTGGTCAATTGCTACCAATGAAAAGTTAAAGGTCATGAATTCAATAATTGGTCTTAATCCATTCATTGAAGCACCCACACCAATCCCTGCAAATCCGAGCTCTGCAATTGGCGTATCGATAACTCTGCCTGGTCCAAATTCGTCCAGCATACCCTGGCTAACTTTATATGCACCATTATATTGAGCTACTTCTTCGCCCATTAAAAACACACTTGAATCTCTGCGCATTTCTTCACTCATTGCCTCACGTAAGGCTTCTCTGAATTGTAATTCTTTCATTAATTGAACGGTTATTTTTACAACGGCCAAATTTATATAAAAGACAACACCTTCCGCATTGCTATATCTTTTATGAACGTGGTAATGCCTAATGGTGTTTTTTTACCCCATATATATTCAATTCACCAGCCTTTTAAACCATCAAATTATAAAACAACGCTGGCAAGAATGATGAGTTTTGGCTTTTTTTAGGACATCAAAAAAGATAGTTCTGCCCTAATAATTTGAGCTTTTGTCAAAAAAAATCTTAGTCATGTCACAATTGATCTATTCTTGTACAAGCAGTTTTTTTTGAATCCTGTTCTTTAAAGTTTCTTTCCTTAAATACTAGCCACCAAGTCCCCCAGTTCTTTCTTCTAGTTGTTTAGTAATTCAACAAGTTTTCTAAACACCTAATTGCCCCCAAATCCCCTGATCAAATGATTTCGAAATTTATTAAAAGCTTCAATGCTTTAGTTTTAGCTGGCTGTTTTATCTGCAGCATTTCAACAGTGTATGCAACCCATTATGCCGGTACAGACCTGTTTTATCAATCATTGGGTAACAATCAATATAAAATCACTCTCGTGTTTTATCGTGATTGTGCTGGAGTTCAGGAGCCAAATTCAGCGGACCTTGTACTTACCAATCTTTGCGGCAGTAGCAACAGCAGCTTTACAATTTATAAAAAGACCAATGGAGCAGGTTTTACCAATGGCGAAGAAATAACTAGTGTTTGCTCGACAGCAGTTTCTACCTGTAATGGTGGTACCGTTGCCGGTTTAAGGAAATGGGTATATGAAGGTGATATTACTCTACCGGTTTCAACCTGCACTGACTGGAAAGTAAGTTACCAGTTGTGCTGTCGCAACTTTGCAATTACCACCTTGCAAAACCCAGGAGGCGAATCACTTTATACAGAAACAGTTTTTAAATCCAATATAATTGACCAAGCACCGCAGTTTACAAATAACCCTATAGCTTTTGCATGCGTTAACCAAGCATTCAATTTTAATCAAGGTGCCTTTGATGCAGATGGTGATTCAATGGCGTATGAACTAGACAATCCGTTAAGCAGTGGTGGTAATCCGGTTGTTTTTGCACAGGGTTTTTCGAAGACCAATCCAATGGCAACTACAAGTGGTATTACCTTAGATTCTATTACCGGAGCAATTTCATTTTTACCTTCAATGCTTCAGGTTGGTGTTATTGCAGTAAAAGTTAAGCAATATCGTAATGGGAGTCTGATTGGTTATGTTAGGCGCGATATGGAAATTTTTATCACTAATTGCAATGCTAACAATCTTCCTGTATTATCTGGTTTTAACGGAACGTCAACCTATACGTTAAATGTTTGTGCCGGTGAAACGATAAATTCATTTATTAATAGTTTTGATTCAGATTATGGCCAACAACTTGAAATGCATTGGAACCAGGGGATTGCCAATGCTGCTTTTACATCTACAGCCAGCGGCATGCCAACCGGCAATATAAACTGGATGACTACCCTTGCGGATACAGCAGATAATCCACATGTATTTACGGTAACAGTAAAAGATAATGCATGTCCTATGAATGGTATGCAGACATTTTCATATATAATTAATGTTTTATCACCACCAGTAGTTTCAATAAGTTCAGGCAATGCTACATGTTCAGCCAATAATGGCAGTGCAACTGTAAATTTTCAGGCAGGTATTAACTTTAATTACCAGTGGTCAAATGGATCTTCAACATCAGCAATTCAAAACCTTATTCCAGGAACCTATACAGTAACTGTTAGTAATGCCACAGGATGTAGCGCTACTTTAACAGCTGCAATCAACCAAACCGGAACTAATATTTATTCAGGAGGTTTTGTTTCAGCTGATAATGGAAGTTGTAACGGTAATATCAATTTGACCATGAATAGCGGAACATTTCCGTTCACTTTTTTATGGTCCAACGGTACTTCGTCACAAAATCTTTCTAATGCTTGTTCAGGCAGCTATTCAGTTGTAATAACTGATGCTTATGGATGTACAGGCAGTGCAAGCTATTATTTGCCATTGAAAGGAGCAGGTTGTAACATATCACTTACAACAAATGTTAATCCAACCGGAAACTGTAATCAAGGTGGATTAATTTCAATTAAAACAAATGGAATTGTTGGCAAGGCTAACGCTATTCTTACTAACAGCATTGGAGTTATGGTAGCTCAGAAAAATTTTCAGAAAACAGTTGCCTTTGATGCGCTTTACCAGGATACCTATACAGTTACCGTTACATCTCAGGATGGTTGTACCGAAACAGCTACGGCTGTGATATCAGCAGGTGGGTGCGGAGTTCCTATCAATGTGCAGGTAATAAATGTTACTTCAAATTTGGCAAAGGTAATTTGGGATGATTGCGGAGCAATTTCATATGTGGTTAAGTATAAAATTGCTGGAACGGGCCCAACATGGACCTATTGCACAGTAACCAATGCTCATGAAGTAGTGCTAAGTAGTTTGAATGCAAATACTGTTTATACAGTTATGGTGAAAGCCCTCTGCATGCAGGGAATGCAATCGCAATTTGCTTTGGCTGAAAAATTCTGCACTGGTAATTGCTTATCAGCTAAAGTAACCAATGAATCAGACTATGAAGATGCTTCAACAGCCAACGTAATTTCAAAATTATCAGTATGGCCTAACCCATCGAAGGATATAATAAAATTGTCTGGCTTTACTAACCGGGGAACAATTACTACAATCAGAATAACAAATATGATGGGAATTACCGTAAAGACGATTAATCAATTTGTTGATGAAGTTTTTGAAATCCCCATTGAAATTCAGGATTTGGCTAATGGAGTATACCTGGTTCATATAGAAGGTTATGAAAATGCAGTTCACAAGTTCATTAAGCAGTAGCTGCT
>JBGARN010000151.1:0-7786 GCA_044230205.1 Bacteroidia bacterium | reverse complement strand
AGATGGCTTTGCCTTTACTCCATGTGTATGCTTGTTCTGCAGTGCATTCTGAATGTGATGATGGATTGGAGTAAGGAAAAATAACGGGTCGTGTATTTAAAGCGCTCATGTTTTCAATTACATGCTGATTTAATGCGCCTCCAACAGTACTAACGCCGAATATTGCAGTTGGTTTTAATTTTAGAATAGTTGCAGCAAAATCATTTGATGGTTCGCCATCATGTGCAAATGGTATTTGATATTCAGCCAAATCTGTTCGTGATTTTATAAGCAGTCCATTTACATCAAACATCCATACGCGCTCGTATGCTTTTTCTTTACTTAGTCCTTCACTAATAAATTTATGCACCAACATATCTGCAATTCCAAATGCTGCGGCACCGGCTCCAAGGAAAAGTATTTTTTCTTCGATAAATGGCCTACCTGAAAAACGATTTGATGTAATAATGCCGGCAGTTGCAATTGCTGCTGTGCCCTGTATGTCATCGTTATAGGTACAAATTTTATCATAATATTTATTCAAAATACGAATAGCTACTTTACCATTGAAGTCTTCCCATTGAATACAGATTTTGGGATATACCTCATTTACAGCATTTATAAATTCCTCAATAAAATCATCGTACTCTTTTCCATCAATTCGCTTTCCTTTCAATCCTAAATATAACGGATCTTTTAAATAATCATCGTTGTTAGTACCAACGTCTAAAACAATAGGAAGCGTACACTCAGGAGGAACACCTGCACAGGCTGTGTACAATGCTAATTTCCCGATCGGAATACCCATGCCGTTAATACCTAAGTCGCCCAAACCCAATATACGACCTCCATCAGTTACTACGATAAATCGAACATCTTTAACAGGCCAGTTCTTTAAAATTTCTTTGATGCGACCTTTATGATTAATAGAGATAAAAAGCCCCCGCGATCTTCTGGATATATGCCCGAATTTTTGACAAGCCTCACCAACTGTTGGCGTGTAAACAATAGGTAAATATTTTGCCGGTTCACTGCTTATGATCTTAAAAAACAAGGTCTCATTAATATCAAGTAAGTTGGATAAATAGGAATATTTATGCAAGGGAAGTTCAATCTGATTTAACTGTCCCTGTATACGATTTACTTGTGTTTCGATAGTTTCAATTTTATCAGGCAATAATCCTTCTAAATTATTTTGCTTTCGTTCTTCAAGTGTAAAAGCCGTGTCTTTATTGGTGTGAGGATTTCGAAGTAATGAGTAACCGGTGCTTTCTTCCATTGTATTTATTTTTTTTATTGATGAAACTGGTTTTAACTAAACCGTTATTTATATTTCATAAACAACACCCACAAGATGGTAAACAGCGGGCCAAGCAATCCAAAAATAAATCCGGTTAGCCTAAAATCTTTTTGTTCAAGATAACCGGTGCCAAATACAATTGCATTGGAAGGACTTGAAGCCAGTAATAATAAAGCAGAAGACGAAGCGAGAGAAATGATCAATGCAACTTGCAACTTTAACTCAGGTAGTATTGCCATACAAATAGGCACCATTAAAGTTGTAGCAGTGGAGTTAGTCATTACGTTAGCTAATATCATAGCGAGGAAACCAAAAATAGTAAGGAGCATAAAGCTGTTAAGTTGAAGCGTGATGAGCAGATCAGCATAATGTTTTAATAAGCCGGTATGATCAAGTGCCAACCCAAGTGATAATCCGCCTGCAACCAGCAAGAGTGTATCCCATCCAAGGCCTTGAATGTCTCTATTGGTAAGTATGCGGGTAACGGTAAGTATAACAAGTGGAACAGCACACACTGCCGGTGCTTTAATTCCATGCAACGAACTTGTTACCCATAGACCAATAGTTACCAATATTACACCGATTACAATATTGCGATGACGTGATGATTCAGTAGATATGGTTTTATTAAGGTCATCGAGAAAAGTTATTGAGATAGGTGCGGTATCTTTAATATAAACTTTGATCAAAGCGAAACAGCAGATCGCAGTAATGATCAGGGTAAGTGGCACTCCATATATCATCCAGTCAATAAATTCAACTGTAATACCTGCCTTCTGTAATGAGCCAACAGCAATAGCATTTGCCGGTGTACCGATAATGGTAGCCATACCACCGGTTGTTGCTGCAAGCGGAATACCTAATATTAATGCTTTAGCAACTCCAGATTTCTTGTCAAGTGTTTTGAGCAGAGGCATTAAGGCTGCTAATACCATTGTGGTGGTAGCTGTATTAGAAAGTAGCATAGATGACACCATTGTTGCTGTCATTATACCAATTAATAATTTACGCGGATTTGTTCCTGCTACTTTAAGCGTAAATCTGAAAAGTGATACGTCTAATTTTGTTTTACTCATGGCTTTAGCCAGGAAAAAACCACCTAATAAGAGCCATATAATGCTGTCGGAAAAAGTATGTACATAATGGGAAATGTCTTCTGGGGCTGAATTAAAATATTTGTTACCAAGTGCGAATACAAGAAAGGATATGATGAACAAACTTACTGCAAATGCCGGTATTGCTTCTGTGGCCCATAAGCCTATGGAAAAGAATACCAGAAACAATACATACACCTGCGAATCATTGAAACCAGGCTCTTTAAGCAACCACGTTAATCCAAAAGCTGCTGCAAAGGATATGAGCAAATTCAAAATATTTTTTCTTCTCTCCTTATAAGGTTCAATTATCTGATCAGTCATTTTGTAGAAGTTGTTATGATGTCATTATTCTGTATAAACTAATGCTGTTTTATCTGCTAATATTTAGCTTCATCGTATTTATTTATCACTCAGCACCATCAATATAAATCTGCGGATCTTCATCTTTTTTTCTGAAATCAGGTGTATAGTAAAAGAACAATCTGAAAACATTGCTCAAATCAAATTCATAGCCTGATGATTTTTGTTGCAGGATATTCATATAGCCGATATCAAAAGTTAAGTCTGATTTGATGTATATTTTTAATCCTGTGAATAATCTGTTCTGATCGAAAGTATTTAAACCAACATCTTTTCCAAACTGAACCAATACTTCATCGGAAATGACAAGCGAAGGAGTTTTTTCATTTTTTGAAATCCTGATTTCGAATGAAGCAAGATAACGCAACCTGAAACTGAAATTTTTTTCATTAGTTTTTTCATGATCAACAATAATATTTTTCCATCTTTCTTCAGTTCGAATACGATGCATCACTTTAACAACTCCTTCGTTATGTGATGAAGACCATTGCTGATAAATTCTGTTTTCATTTGACCATGTTTGGTTTCCTGCTTTTGTGGCCTGCCATAAATGAGCATAGCCGTAAGCCACCGGATATTTTTCATTGATCCAGTTTACAGCACCAATCCTGAAAAAATAGAAATAAATATGATTGTAAAAATCATCAGTCCTCACATGATAGTCGGTCATCAAACCCCAATGATCTGAAAAACGCATAGTGCTGTTAATGGAAGTCCAGCATTGATTATATCGGGTAATCTGCTTTTCAGTTGGAGTTTGTGCAGCAGTAGAAAAAAAATTAAAAAAAAGAGCAAATAACGCTACTGTAAAATAAGTATGGTTAATTGCGCTTTTCATAAAGGATTGATCTAAAATCGAAAAGGAAAGTGTATTGCACTTTTCTTTTTTTAGAATATTCCAAGTGGCGAAACAAAGCCAATTGCAATTCTTCCGGTGTTATAATCTTTAACTCCCAATTTGCTCTTTGCATAATCGGAGTATTGATAAGAACGTCCAACATAGTTAACATAAAAACGAATGTTCAAATCCTTAAAAGGATAATATTCGAATGTTGGAATAAAGCCATAAGCAGTGCGAACGTGTTCATCAAAGCCGGGATCATTTTTCAGGGCATCATCTTTCCAATTTGCAATATCCATCATACCCACCAGTGCGATATTAACTTTTGGGCTTACCCGATAATACACATGCAGCCAATGGCCTATATACTGTGTGTTTTCGAGCGCATAAGGGTAAGTGGTTATTGGAGATTCAGCAACTTGCTGGCTGGTAATACCTGTGCGGTCAAGGTCTTCCATGCTCCATTTAAAATCATACTCAATTGTTAATTTGCCAAGTTTCAATTGATTACCCAATGCGATGTAGTTCATTCCGGCAGCCTGATCTTGTACAGTATCTCGTGCTTCATTATGATATGCATACGACCATATTGTATTGAACTTTCCGTCAAAGAAACTTCCTCTCCAGTTTACTATGGCTGCTAAAGGTAATTTAGCTTCCTCGAAATTAAATGGAATACTATCGTCTTGTGTATTATACAATTCATTGAATTTTTTTGTTCTTGAATCTAACAACTGTAAAGTAAATTGATGGTTGTTAGATGCCTTATAACTTGCACCAACTCCGGTTAGAAAGTTGTCGGCATATTCAATGATGTCAGAATACTCATAAATATCAATTGGATTATAGTCGAACTCATACGCACCCCAATCGGCACACATTTTACCTGCCATAAAACTGAATTTATCAGTTGCGTCAACTCGAATATAAGCAAGATCAGTAGAACGACTCAGGTTATCAACAGATTCAGAGGTTTGTGCACGTGTGTAACGATCGCGAAAACGAAAGTAAACCTTATCATGAATCTTACCTTTAATCTCTAGTCTGAATTGTTCGTTAACAAATCGTGAGCCTGAATATTCACCATCAGTAAATTCATTTCGTTCGGCAAAACGCATGTTGGCTATCATACTCATATTCTTAAGAAGCCCTTGCTTGTCTTCAGGTATGAGTGTTTTATAATAAGTGGTATCACCTTCCTGTGGCGACTTTGTTTGTGCTAATGAAGCTATTGGCAATAGCATGATTACCAACAGACAGATTTTATTCATTGTCTTTTTCATAATTTTAAAATTGCTAGGATGTTTATAAATTATTTTTTCTGTCCTGTCATTGAAGCAGGGTCAAGTAATTTTTTGATTTGATCTTCAGTAAGTAATTTCTTTTCTCTTATCAGTTCCAATATACCTTTGTTAGTCTGCAATGCTTCTTTTGCAAGTTCAGTGGTTTTTTCATATCCCAATACCGGATTTAAGGCTGTT
The DNA here is from genome assembly GCA_044230205.1 of Bacteroidia bacterium. Classification (GTDB taxonomy): domain Bacteria; phylum Bacteroidota; class Bacteroidia; order AKYH767-A; family OLB10; genus JAEUTH01. Next base: position 2,728 of record JBGARN010000151.1, on the reverse strand, counting down.
ACAATTCCAACGCTTCTATCAATGTAGTGTTTTAAAATATCAGGATTGGCAGTAATTCCATCAATACAGTTTTTGCGGAACAGTGGCATTGTTTTAAAGAAGAGTGCCTGAGATTCCATAATAGCAACAGCCACTACAGGTTCATAGGCATTCAATTGCAGCAATCCGTCACGTGAACCTATTGTAACCGTTAAATCATTTCCGATAGCTTTATAGCATATCTGATTCATCAACTCAGGCATTACCGGATTTACTTTTCCCGGCATAATGGATGAGCCGGGTTGCAATGCAGGCAAATTAATTTCAAATAAACCGGTACGGGGACCTGAAGCAAGAATAATTAAATCGCTGCTGATTTTTGATAAGGTCACAGCAAGGTTTTTATAGGCCGATGAGAACAAAACAAAAGCCTGCATACTGCTGGTTGCACCAATCAGATCTTTAGCTGTTACAATTGGTTTACCTGTAATTTTTGCAAGTTGAGCAGCACACTTAACATCGTAGCCCGGTGTTGCTGTTATGCCGGTTCCGATTGCAGTTGCTCCCATATTTACCGAACATAAATAAGTTTCAGAATTACGCAATGCTTCAATTGCATCATCAAGCTGAGCACCAAAAGCATGAAACTCTTGTCCAAGTGTCATAGGAACTGCATCTTGTCCTTCGGTACGACCCATCTTCAATAGGTTATTAAACTCATCACCTTTTTTGTGAAAAGATTTGGCAAGCGAATCAGCTTGCTGAATAACCTTATCGTTATGCAATAACAATGCAACATGAATAGCAGTAGGATATACATCGTTAGTTGACTGACCCATGTTTAAATCATCATGCGGTTCAAGAAACTGATACTCACCTTTTTTATGTCCCATCATTTCCAAGCCAATGTTTGCAAGCACTTCATTCGCATTCATGTTAGCAGATGTTCCTGCACCACCCTGATATAAATCTGTAAGAAACTGATCATGATATTTTCCATCCATCACTGCCTGGCAAGCTTTTTCAATGGCATCGAGCCTGTCTTTTTTCATTCGGCCAACTTCGAAGTTTGCTCGTGCAGCAGCCATTTTTACCATTGCATAAGCACGAACATAATCTGGATAAAAATTTGTTTTTACTCCGCTTATCTTAAAGTTTTCCAGTGCGCGCATGGTTTGAACGCCATAATAGGCATCAGCAGGAATTTGTTTTTCGCCAAGCAAATCTTTTTCTGTTCTTGTTTGAGCACTGATACTCAGAGAAACAAATACACTTGAAATTATTATCAGTGATTTTATATTTTTCATAACTAAATTTTATTTGTTTGAGTTAACTTTAAAAAAAGAAAGCAATTTCTATGGTTACGAAATTGCTTTAGTAATTGCATCAGATATTAATAGGTAAAGAAATAATCCTGCAACAGTTTTTTGTCTTTTGTTTTTGTGAGTCCCAGCATCAGCAATATTCTGGCTTTCTGTGGATTCAAATCATCGCTTACAATCGTTCCAAGTTTATCATCATCTACTTCGTCTTTTAGCACTACCCGACCACCTGTGCATCTTGTAGCCCTAACCACAACAATGCCTTTTTTTACTGCAGCGTCAATTGCATCATAATATGCTTTGTTGAAATTTCCATTTCCTACACCGGCAATTACAATACCGTCAACCTTTTCATTTACTAATGCATTTATCATTGACGGATTTGCATCTGCATACATGTAAACAATTTCTACACGAGGTAACTTTGTCATTCCGGTAACATCAAATGGGGTATCCTTGTCTGATTTGCGTGTCGACTCCATGTAATAAAAAACCTTTGAGTCGTAAATCTGGCCAATCGGGCCTGCATTTGGGGCAGTGTAAGGCTCCATGTGTGTTGAATTTGTTTTTACAATATCTCTTGCATCATAAATATTCTCGGAAAAAGCAACGACTGGTCCTTTGCCTTTACTTGCAGGACTTGCAGCCACTGCCACAGCATCATAAAGATTTTTCGGACCATCGGCACTTATTGCAGTTGCTGCACGCATAGACCCTGTAATAACTACCGGTTTATCACTGCGCAAAACGAGGTTAAGAAAGAAGCCTGTTTCTTCCTGTGTGTCAGTTCCGTGTGTAATTACCACAGCATCTGCTTCGCCTTTTGCAAAAATTTCATTAATTCGGTTAGCTAATTTAAGCCAGATTTCAATGCTCATATCCTGGCTTCCGACACTTGAAATTTGTTCTCCGGTTACAGTAGCTAATTTATGTATTTGAGGAACTGCACTTAACAGTTGTTCAATAGGTAGCGCACCTGCCTTATAACCTGCCTGGTCAGCTGCAGTACCGGCACCGGCTATGGTTCCGCCTGTTGCCAAAATTTTTACTCTTGGTAATTGTTGAGCCTGAATTTGGGTAACCAAGATCATTAATGCAAAGATTGATAATAGTTTTTTCATAATTTTTTGTTTTTACGTTTATTAACTGAATTTATAATTGAATTGAGAGCTTTATTTTCGTTGCAATTTTACCTGTCAGATGATTATAAACGATGACATAAATTAGTGCTATGTATGATATTAATCACAATCTTATTGTCAAAATAAAATTGATTGCAAAATCAAACCTGCAATAACAGTTGCCAATACAGTTATAATACCGGGCATCATGAAACTATGATTAAGTATGTATTTACCTATGCGTGTAGTACCAGTGCGGTCGAATTGAATTGCTGCCAGAAGCGTAGGATACCCCGGAATAAAGAA
>JBGARN010000150.1:0-7860 GCA_044230205.1 Bacteroidia bacterium | reverse complement strand
TGCTTTGCAATGTTTCGCCTGTGCTCCATAAGTAAATCCAGTTATCTTCGCCCACCACGCTCAGGGTAGTGCTTTCTCCTTCGCATATGACTGGTTTAACAGCGCTTGCTGTAATTCCTGATCCTGTACCATAATCATATATGCGGGTAATTGAAAAAGGTGGCAATGTAATACTACTGCCAATGGTACCTGCTAACTGAGACAAGCTACCTGTTGAGCTACATGCCGGAACAGACTGCGGATCATAGGTGGTATTATCGGTCACATAATAATCGGGATTAGTGCTAATGGTTTCATATTTTGCAGTTGCAGGTATCCCTGTATTTATTGGAGTGCTGTAAGTATTGTGAGACATATTAATAATTACAGCTTGCACCATGTTGCCGGGATTAACCTCAAATTGCCAACCATATAATGCAGGAAAAGTATAAGTTCCGTTTTGTGAATGAGTAATATAATCGGAAGTCACGGTACTAAAATCAAGTTTGGTTGCAACCCCGCCAATGCTCAATGCTTTGTTAATCATGCTAAGACTATGGCCGGTTGCAGTTAATTTAAAATGATTGGAGCTAGTATTAATTGAAGGGCACTGTGTGCAAATATTATTTTTAAAATAAAATGCCAGATCGTCTGTTCCAATGAATGCCGATTGAAATGCATCGCCAGACATGGCGTGAAAGTTACAATGCCTGATGTTTTGACCCTCTAATAAATGTAAGGCCATTGCTCCTGCATAAATTCCCTGCAACCATTTTCCATGCACGGGAGCATCTTTATCCGACATATCGTAATCAGTAATCCATTCTTCTATGTTAGGCCCAAAACCAAGGTAACCGTTAATGCCATTTTCAATTGCATCTACATCACCAAAGTTTATTGAATTTGGATTGGTTGCGAAAACACCATCAGGGTTACCGCTATTTGAACCTGATGCCTGATCAATTCCCATTGCAAAAGGCACTGATGAAAGCGCCTGCTCTGCCAAGCCGTTATCTATTTGAATAGTACAATTATTAGCTACACCTGTGCCGGTATATATATGCAAGGTGACTGCATCGGGTTTATTTAACGAGGGATTAATGTTATACTGTTTTAGAATTTCGCTAATCCAGGTCCTCCTCCTTACATCATCATTCGGATTTGAGGAAGCAGCAACTATTGCAACTTTTGAAGAAGGCCATTCTGCATGGATTGCGTCAATATATTGACTACACAGTGTTACATAACTTGCAGGAGTAAATTCAGATTTGTAATAACAATCATCTAAATAAAACTCATTGCCAAGTTCCACATAACTGATGGGCACACCACGAGCAGCCATTGCACGCAAAAAATCCAACTGGTAATCTAAGTCAGATGTTATAACATTTAAAACAATAACAGGTGTTATACCCGTGTTGCGAATGTAGGCGAGGAAATTATCAATATTATTGGGCTGTGCATTGCTGCCTGAAACTACATTGGTTGCAAATTCAGGCGGAATACCCGGACAATTATCAGCCAATACAATCAGTGAATCACAAAACCATCCCTTTAACCAATCCCAATAGTTGGAAATAGTACCACCCGGGTAACGCACTGTGGCAGGATGTGATTTGATTAAAACAGATACGGCATCAGGATTTTGAGAAAGTTGTTGCCAGTAGGTGCCGTCATGCGTGGTGTTTTGCCCGTTAAAACCATTAAAGTCAGTAGTGGCAGGGTGTGTGGTAATGCTGAGGGTAATCTGGGGTATTTGGGCATTCGCGTTTGATAGCAAAGTAAGCATGCAAATTAAAATGAGTTGAAGTTTTTTCATAAGTAAAAAATCAATTGCAATGCATTCTAATCAAATGTAACAAAGTTTTGAAAAGCAAAACATACAACTTGAAACTCATGGCACTTTAAAATCTTGCATATTGCTTACCTAAACCTAAAAAAGCAGATAATTAACATTCCACTTTTCCGTTATGCTATTGAACAGATGAATGTTCTGTAAAATCACATTTCCATATTTCCATATTTCAGGTTACGTTTGCCGCTGATGAAAACAATAAAACTGTTTTTTCCTGTTTACCTTATTTTAATGAGTGTGCTGTGGATGTCATCGTGTAAAAAAGACACACTGATTACCGATTCATCAGCTAAGCTTGATTTTAGCGAAGACACCATCATTTTTGATACGGTATTTGTAACTATGGGTTCCACCAACAGCCAGCTGGTGGTGTATAACAAGCATAATCAGAAAATAAATATCTCAAACATTAAGCTGGCTGGCGGCACGGCATCACGCTACAGGATTAATGTTGATGGTGTGCCTGGTTATTCCTTCACCGACATTGAAATTGCTGCCAACGACAGCATGTATATTTTTGTTGAAGTAACTATTGATCCAAATTCTTCTAATCTTCCATTTATTGTTACCGATTCCATAGTGTTTGAAACCAATGGCAACCTGCAGGATGTTGACCTGGTAGCATGGGGACAGAATGCCAATTTCTTTTATCCAACTAATAGTCAGCCAGGCTTACCCGATTACAGCATTATACCCTGCAATGCTGTGTGGGATAGTTTATTGCCTTATGTAATTTATGGTTATGCAGTTGTTGATTCGGGCTGTTCACTTACCATTAAAGAAAATACAAAAATTTATTTTTATAACAATTCGGGGTTGTGGGTGTTCAGTGGTGGCAGTATTAATGTTGCCGGAACTATTGATAAGCCTGTTGTTTTTCAAGGTACTCGTTTAGAGAGTTATTACCAGGATAAGCCCAACCAATGGGACAGGATATGGATTAATGAAGGCAGTTCGAACAACGTAATCAATTATGCAGTTATCAGAAATGGTTTTATCGGCCTGCAGCTGGAAGAACTTTTTGAACCTACGCTTCCCAAAGGCATAAAAGTGAATAACACCATTATTGAAAACATGAATGGTGTTGGTGTTTTTGCCAGGAATTATTCAGCTATTTTTAATAATTGCCTTATCAGCAATTGCGGTGCTTATTCAGCAGCACTTACGGTTGGCGGCAGTTATGGTTTTAACCAATGTACCTTTGCCAACTACTGGCCTTACAGCCAGCGATCAACGCCAAGTGTGTTTTTAAGTAATTATGCTGTTGATCAAAATGGAAATCCTGTTGGCGTTCCGCTGAGTAAAGCTGATTTTAAAAACTGTATTATTTATGGCAACATTGAAAATGAATTTGAAACCGACTTTGTTGCTTCCGCAGCAGCGCAATATTTCTTAGATCATTGCATTTTAAAAGTTAAGAGTTCAACCGATGTTACCGATCCATTGCATTATAACGTAATCTACAAAAACAACGATCCCGATTTTAAAGATGTTAACGACCGTAACTTTGAATTAGATACGCTTGCATTTGCAAAAGATAAAGGCGATGCGGTGTTGCCAACTACCGATCCAGTTTTACAGTTTGATTTGAAAGGCGTTGATCGTTTCCAGTTTACACCTCCCGATTTAGGGGCTTACGAACGTAAAGATTAACTGAAACAAATTTTTCGCGATGCATGATTGATAAAAAAAATATTTAGCTGCTTTTATATTTATAACCCACTTTCTTGCTGTTGCGGCAAATGCACAAACAACAACAAGCCGCAAAAAAAATAATCCGAATAAATATGAGTGGGGTAATTTAGGCTTTGGTGCTGGCTTAACAGAATTACGCAGCGATGTAACCACAAGAAGTTATGGTGTAAGCTATAACCGTAAAGCAGGTTTAATATTTATACAGGGAGCTATCTATGGCGGTATGAACCAGGATATTCCTTCTTTATTCGGTATTCATTTTGCACCCGGTTATGCTATTGGTTATCACAAGCCGGTAATGATAGCACTCTCCATAGGGCCAGGTTATTATGCAGGTGATAGCGAAGACCGCAAGGCATATCGTGCGCTCGGGGCCAACAGTACTTTACAATTACTTTTTAAGCCAGGCCGTGATATCGGCCTTGGTGGCGAATTATTTTTCAGTTACCCGTTTGCAGCCAATATCAGTAATCCGCCAGCTTCTAACGGAATCCGTATTGTACTTACTATTTCAACAAAATAACTTTGAAATATCCAGTGTCCAATATTCAATTTCCAATTTCCAAATCTCCTACACCTAAACTTATAAACTAATAAACCCATAAACTTTCAAACTTATAAACTAATAAACTCTCAAGCCCTAATAAATGCTTTTTGATGATTCATATAAAACAGTAGAAAATTTATCGGAAGGAATTTTCCGCGATCGCGGAAGTAAATTTATTGGGTTGCTTTTCCCGGTAAAATCTGAAATTGAATTCAAACGGCATTACCATGAATTGAAAAAATTACATCATAAAGCAAATCATCATTGTTATGCATTCCGTTTAACTCCTGACAGGAGTATATTTAAATCAAGTGACGACCGCGAACCGGCAGGTACTGCAGGCCGTCCGATTTTAAACACCTTACTTTCTAATGATATTACCGATTGCGGATTAATTGTTGTAAGGTATTTTGGCGGAACATTGCTTGGTGTGCCCGGATTGATTAATGCTTATAAGTCGGCAGCAGAAGAAGCAGTAAAAAATGCAAGCATTATTTCAAAAGAAATTACTGAGTTTTATCAAATCAGTTTTAACTATGAGTTAATGAATGAGGTCATGAATCTTTTGAAAAATCAATCAGCAAGAATATTTGAAAACACTTTTGAAAATGAATGTGTAATCAGGTTCGAAATTTCAAAATCAAAAGCTGACGATTTAATAAAAGAAGTAAAAGGAAACTACCTGCTTAAAGACAACATAAAAATTAACAGCATTAGCAGTTGCAATTAAGTATATAAAGTGATAATTCGCTTTCATTTAAACTCATTAATCTTCAAACTCTCAAACTTTTAAAAATTGAAATTACTGCAACAACTTTGTTCCATACATGCACCATCGGGCAACGAAACACAAATGACTGAATTTCTATTGCAATTCATTTATGATGAAAAGCAAACGTGGAAGGTACAGCCGGAAATTTATCACGGTAAAGGTTTTCAGAACTGTATTGGACTGGTGTTTGGTAAGCCTCGCACTGCAGTGTACGCACATATTGACAATATTGGCTTTACCGTTCGATATAACAATCAACTGGTAAAAATCGGAGGGCCTAAAACAGAAACAGGTTACTTTCTTACTGGTAGCGACAGTGAAGGAGAAATTACCTGTTGCCTGATTGCTGATGAAGAAACACATCAGCTTAGCTGTGACTATGAGCGCATTATTGACCGCGGAACCGATTTAAGTTTTAAAGCGAATTTCAGGGAGGACGAAAATTTTGTGCAGAGCTGTTACCTTGATAACAGGCTGGGAGTTTGGGTTGCATTGCAACTGTGTAAAACACTGGAAAATGGTGCCATCTGTTTTTCATGCTGGGAAGAACATGGTGGTGGTTCAGCTAATTTCCTGGCGCGTTTTCTTTATGAAAAGTTTAATGTCACTCAATCACTCATATCTGATATTACCTGGATAACCGAGGGAATAGAACACGGCAAAGGTGTTGTGGTAAGCTTGCGCGATTCAGGCATACCACGCAGAGTTTATGTTAACCGTATAATTGAAATTTTAAATGACCATAAAATAATTCATCAGCTTGAAGTGGAAAGCAGTGGAGGAAGTGATGGAACTGAAATACAACGCCTGCCCTACCCTGTTGACTGGTGCTTTATTGGTGCTGCAGAGGACCATGTGCATACACCCGATGAAAAGGTTCATAAAAAAGATATCAGCAGTATGCTCAAAGCCTACGAGATCTTATTGAAGGAACTTTAAATAGGTGAGCTCTTAACTAAGCAGCATGAAAATATTTTTTTAACGCATCCATAAAATAGCCAGGTGCATGACAAGGCTTACCCGTTTTCTGATTTACTATTACCAATGTAACATGCGCTTTGTTAAGCAATATCCCCGCCTTGTTATAGGTTTCATGCTCAAACCTTAAGCGCGTTGCCGGTAGCTCAGTAATTTTTGAAATAATTTTCAATTCATCGTCATAATATGCAGGCTTGAAGTATTTTATAGAAAATTCAAGAACAGGCATAATTATTCCATCATCTTCCATTTCTTTATAGCTATAACCCATTTTGCGCAGCGCTTCAACACGGGCTACTTCAAAATAAATGGCATAGTTGCCATAATACACATAGCCCATCCGGTCGGTTTCGGCATAACGCACTCTAACAATTGTTTCTGATTGAAACATAATTTTAATTTTTGAGGCAAAGGAATAAAATCATTCTGCAGTTGACTAAAATGAATTTTCGAATTGCTAGTGATTTTCAATACACCTGATAAGTTAATTTTTTACCGGAGTACAATCACACCATATTAATCACTAAACTTGCTAACTGCTTTACAACACCATCTGTACCATTGAATATGATTAAAAGATACCTGCTGCTGCTCTTTATTACTGGTTTTTTGTTTTCATGTAAGCAAAGTGCCACTGTAGTAAAAACCGAAAACAATCAATATGCTCTTAATAATACAGTAAGTGTCGACTCTTCAACAGAAAGAATAATATCACCTTATCGCACAGAGTTAAGCAAAACTATGGACAGGGTAATAGGTGAAACTGATATTGCACTTGAAAAAGGTCAACCTGAAAGTTTACTTGGAAATTTAATTGCTGATGTTGCCTTAATTCAAACCAATAAAAATTACCAACCGGCCGACAATATAAAAGCTGATTTTGCATTTTTAAACAACGGAGGTTTGCGCTCAGCGTTACCGCAAGGCAAAATCACAGTTGGTAAAGTTTACGAATTAATGCCATTCGAAAACGAATTGGTTGTTGTAACACTCAATGGTCCGGAAGTAAACCAACTGATCAATTACATTATTAATAAAGGTGGAGTTCCCGTTTCCAACATCAGGATAGTAATAAAAGATAAACTTCCTAAGTCAGTAAAGATTAATGGAAGTGATTTTGATTCTACCAAAACCTACAAAGTGGTAACAAGCGATTATCTTGCGAATGGTGGTGATAATTTAAAACTGATGGAAATAGCTGTAGCCAAAGAGTTTACAAAAATAAAATTGCGTGATGCCATTATCAGCCAGTTTGAAAGTATTACAGCTTCGGGCAGCAAGATTACCTCACAAAAAGAAGGGAGAATAAAATATGAGTAAGCGCAGAGATTTTTTAAAACAGCTTTCGGCTGCCACCATACTTGCAGGATTAGGAACTTTTCCACGCGAAGCTTTTGCCAAAAGTGATGTTGTTAAAATTACCATTTTGCATACCAATGATGTACACAGCCGCATTGATCCATTTCCGGATAATGATCCGCGGTTTGCCGGCAAAGGCGGAGTAGCACAGCGGGCAACCATAATAAACAAGATAAGGAATGAAGAACGGAATGTGCTGTTATTGGATGCCGGAGATATTTTTCAGGGAACACCTTACTTTAACCAGTATGGAGGCGAACTTGAATTGAAACTTATGTCGGCAATGGGCTATGATGCATCCACTATAGGAAATCATGACTTTGACAATGGCATGGATGGCTTGCTGAAACAATTACCTAATGCAACATTTCCGTTTATAAATTGCAACTACAATTTTGAGGATACTGTATTGAAAGGTAGTACCATACCATATAAAGTATTTGAAAAAGACGGAATACGAATTGGTGTTTTTGGATTAGGAATTGAACTCCAGGGATTAGTTGACAAAAAATTATATGGTAACACTAAGTATCTTGATCCGCTTGAGAAGGCTGCGGAATACGCTCATTTGCTGCGTCACAAGGAACATTGCGATTTGGTTATTTGTCTCTCACATCTTGGTTATCAATATGCTGACAGTAAAGTAAGTGATACTGTACTTGCTAAAAAATCGAT
>JBGARN010000149.1:0-8057 GCA_044230205.1 Bacteroidia bacterium | reverse complement strand
CTGAATAAATAATGCTCATAGCCTAAGTCCATTGCTTCAGTAGTATTTTTTATCCGGTAAAAATCAAAATGATAAACCATATCATGTTTGGATGAAAAATATTCATTGACTATTGAAAATGTGGGACTGCTTATAGTATCAATCACACCGAGGTGCTTACATATAGCCTTTATTAAAGTTGTTTTGCCTGCCCCCATTGAACCATAAAAGCAATCACATCAGAATGGGAGCTTATTGCCGCAATTTTTGATGCTACATCCTCTATATCAGCAATCGACTTGCAAACAAGGGTCATACGATTCATAGGAATGCAAAATTAAAATATTAATTATTAGTGCTTTATGTATTAATAATAATTACCAAACTGCATGCCGCTTTATTCGGGAGATTTGAATTTTTACAGGTAAATTTCATCTTAAGTGCCCTGATTTATTGTATTTTTACAGCCATGTATTCAGGTAAAATAAGGGTATTTTCAATGATCATGTCGGTAATCATGCTTATGGTTACTATAGGCTTTATCAAGAAAAACCATTTTTGCCCTGTTAAGAATTTCAATTCAGTAACATCGCATATTGATAATTGTTGCGATGACAGTACGACACCTTCAAGCGTGTGCTGAAGAGACAACAGTAAGCAACATCACTAACCCGGATAAAGATGATTGTTGTACAGATGAAATAAAATCATTTTCCTATTCAACAGAATTTGCAAATAAAATTGTAAGCACCACTTTAAGTGCTTCTGATTTTATCATAGCCTTTTTTATAAACAGTGGATTTGAACAGTCATGGCAGATTTTTGATAAACATTTTACTGACTACCGGCCGCCAGCTCAATTTTCAGGTTTTGATATCCTCTTGTTTAAGCAGGTTTTGAATGTTTAATATGTAATGTTAAGTTTTTGTTGAAAGCAGGTTAACGCTTCAACAATTATTTTTTCTGATTACTGTTTAAACTTCATTTCACTTATGCAAAAAATTAAATTTATACTTTCATTTCAATTGTTGTTGCTGATTACTCAGTTTTCAGCAGCACAAACCATCCGCGGGCAAATAATGGCAATGGATGAAACCGGGAAGAAAATTTCATTGCCCGGAGCCAGCATTCTTATAGAAGGAACATCCACAGGTGTTGTAGCAAACGATAAAGGAGAATTTCAATTGGAAGTGCATTCACTTCCAGCTTCAATTATTGTTTCATACACAGGCTATAAATTCGACACACTGGTGGTTAACAACCCTAAGTTCCTTGAAATTTATCTTGAGCCAAACGCAACTATTAAAACAGCCGAGGTTGTTGAAAAAAAAGAGGCACTTGGCATATCAACCCTAAAGCCTATTAATACTGAAACAATAACGCAAAAAGAGTTGCTTAGAGCTGCATGTTGCAACCTGAGTGAAAGCTTTGAAACTAACCCATCAGTTAATGTCAATTATAATGATGCATTAACAGGGGCTAAAGAAATTCAACTGCTGGGGCTATCAGGAATTTACACTCAAATGCTTGCCGAAAATATTCCTACCATGCGTGGGTTAGGGCAAACATTTGGACTCAATTATATACCGGGTCCCTGGATGGAATCTATACAGATCTCGAAAGGTGCAGGATCGGTTGTAAATGGCTATGAATCGTTAACAGGAGCCATTAACGTAGAATTTAAAAAACCCGAAGATACACCACATGGTTACCTGAATTTATACGGTGCTTCTACCGGCAATGTTGAATTCAACGGGATTTATAATGAAGCTGTAAATGAGCATTGGAAAACCATGCTTATGGTTCATGGCGATTATATGCAGAATAAACTTGATCATAACGATGATAATTTTTTAGACATGCCGTTGGTAAAGCAATTGAATGTTTATAACAGGTGGCGATATCACAGCGGCAATAAGCTGGAAGCACAGTTGGGTATCAAAGCGCTTACGGAAGAACGAAATGGAGGTGAACAAGATTTTGATATTGATAAAGATAAGGGAACCATGAATGCTTATGGAACACAAATTAAAACCAACCGTGTAGAGGTTTATACTAAAACAGGATTAGTTTTTCCTGAAAACCCCGGTAAATCACTTGGCTGGCAAAACGACTTTGCATACCATGAAATGAAATCATTTTTTGGGTTGAAAAATTATGACGGAAAACAATGGTCCTATTATTCTAACCTGATTTACCAGGGTTCGCTTGATAAAATAAACCGACATCAGTATCGTGTAGGCGCTTCATTTTTATTGGATAAGTTTGATGAATACTATGATGAGCCGGATAATGAATATCAGCGTAATGTGCTTTTTGCAGTTCCTGGTTTATTTGCTGAATACACCTATAATTATCTTGAGAAATTTGCGGCTATAGCGGGTTTGAGAGGCGACTATCATAATGAATTCGGAATATTTATAACACCACGGATAAACGTAAAATACAATTTTACTGATCAGCTGGTGATGCGTGCATCAGCAGGCAACAGTTTTAGAACAGCCAATATTATAGCTGATAATATCGGACAAATGGCAAGCGCTAAAATCTTAATTGTAAAAGATGACCTTCAGCCTGAACGTGCCTGGAATGGAGGTGTCAACCTTACCTGGAAGTTTAAAATAGATAAACGTAATGCATCACTTAGTGCAGATGCTTATAGAAGTGACTTTACCAACCAGGTTATTGCTGATCCTTATTCAGATGACAACTACATTCAGTTTTATAATCTTGATGGAAAATCCTATGCACAAAGTTTTCAGATAGCAGTTAATTATGAGCTGTTTAATAATTTTGAGCTGCGTTTAGCTTATAAGTTAGACGATGTTCAAATAACATATTATAAACTGGGTACTGTAGAAAAGCCGCTTGTAGCCAGAAATAAAGCTTTGCTTAATTTGAGCTATGAAACAGAAAATAAGAAATGGAAATTCAATTTCACCACACAATTCGATGGTAAAAAGAAATTAGCCAGCTCACATATGCATAATGGCATAGAAGAAAATCCTGACAAGCTATCGCCTGCCTATGTGGTGTTAAATGCCCAATTAACTAAGGTGTTTCGTAAATTTGAAATTTATGCCGGAGGAGAAAACCTGACAAATTATAAGCAGCATCAGCCTATAATTTCAGCTGAAAACCCGTTTGACAAATCATTTGATGCAACTGATATTTGGGGGCCGATAATGGGAATTAAAATCTATGCCGGCATTAGAATGGACATTAAATAAACTACTATATAAACTTATTAAATTATCATATGAAAAAGAGATTGATTTTAATGATAGCTGTTGTAATAACGCTATTTAATGCTAAAAGCACTTATGCAGCAAAAGATACCCTGGTGGTTAAAACCTCGGTTATGTGCGCCACATGCAAAAAAGTAATTGAAGATGGATTGCGTTTTGAAAAAGGTATTAAACTGGCTACTGTTGATGTTGAAGCCAATACGATCACTGTAATTTACAATACAGATAAAACCAATGCAGATTCAATAAAGCAGGCTATTTCTAAATTAGGTTATGATGCAGATAATGTTCCTGCTGACAGCAGCGCCTATGAAAAATTAGATGCATGCTGTAAAAAAGGCGGCCATCACCATTAAGGTTATTATAAGCTGGCGCTTTTTCACTACCGTTTTCTTTTTGCATTTTCGCCAAATGCTTAAGAATACGCTGCGCTATTTTTTTTCTGTATATGCATTAGTTGCTTTTTTACCAACGCTTGTAATTGCCTACATAATTTATGTGCTGGTAATTAATTTATCATCAAAGCAAAACCTTGTTCGAAATACGCACAGGGTTTCCAGTGCATGGGCTTATATTTATTATGCGCTTATTTTTTTGCGGGTAAAAATTAAAAACAAACATGTTTACCAGAAAGATAAGGTATACGTATTTGTAAGCAATCATCGTTCACTTCTTGATGTACCGGTATGGGCTATGGCATGCACAAATCCTGTCAGGTTTCTGTCAAAGGAAGAAATGCTGAAAGTTCCGGTTTTTGGTTACGTGTTAAAGCGGGTTTACCTTTCGGTTAACAGGAGCGACAGAAATGACAGGCATAAAGCAATTGCCAAAATGAAAGAAACAATTGATAGCGGAACATCAGTTTTTCTTGCACCTGAAGGCACCAGAAATAAAGGCAAAGAAGTGTTGCTCGAATTTAAAGATGGTGCATTTCGTCTGGCAATTACAGCACAGGTTCCACTTTGTATTCTTACACTTTATAACACTGATAATTTATTATCACCAGTAAAATTATTCAGCTATTTGCCCGGAACAATTTACGGTACCTGGGAACCGCCTATAGAAACTATTGGAATGACAGAAAATGATATTCCAAAACTGAAAGAACAGGCACGTGCAATTATGGAAAAGAATTATTTAATGTTGAAAAACAAGAATTAGAAAATCAAAATGAGTTCAGAAAAAAAAATACAAACCGATTCAGGAATTGAAGTAAAGAGGCTCTATAGCGATGCTATCCCACTGCAGGAGCAGCCCGGAGAGTTTCCCTTTACACGTGGCGTACAGCCTGATATGTATCGCGGAAAACTCTGGACTATGCGACAGTATGCCGGTTTCTCTACAGCAGAAGAATCGAACAAACGCTATAAATTTTTATTAGCACAAGGCACAACAGGGCTAAGTGTAGCGTTCGATTTGCCAACGCAAATCGGTTATGACAGCGACCACGATTTATCAGATGGAGAAGTAGGCAAAGCAGGTGTTGCAATTGATTCATTAAAGGATCTTGAAATTTTATTTGATGGAGTTGAGCTGGAAAAAATCACCACTTCAATGACCATTAATTCAACAGCTTCAATTTTATTGAGCATGTATATTGCTCTTGCAAAAAAACAGGGAGCAAATCTTAAAAACATTTCAGGTACTATTCAAAATGATATTTTGAAAGAATATGCTGCGCGCGGAACATACATCTATCCGCCCAAACCAAGCATGCGCATCATTACCGATATTTTTGAATACTGCAGTAAAGAAGTGCCCAAATGGAATACCATTTCTGTTTCCGGTTATCACATTCGCGAAGCAGGCGCTAATGCAGTTCAGGAACTTGCATTTACATTGGCTGACGGAAAAGCTTACCTGAAAGCTGCAATTGACAAGGGTTTGGATATTGATGTATTTGCCAAACGCATTTCGTTTTTCTTCAATGCACATAACAATTTATTTGAAGAAGTTGCCAAATTTCGTGCTGCTCGAAGAATGTGGGCAACTATCACTAAAGAGCTTGGTGCAAAAGATCCGCGTGCGCAAATGTTGCGCTTTCACACGCAAACAGGTGGTTCCACATTAACTGCGCAACAGCCACATAACAATATTATTCGTGTTACTATACAAGCACTTGCCGCTGTACTTGGCGGAACACAATCATTACACACCAATGGTTTTGACGAAGCATTGGCTTTGCCCACAGAAGATGCTGCACGTATTGCTCTACGCACACAACAAATTATTGGTTTTGAAAGTGGCGCTACACAAACTGTTGACCCGTTGGGTGGCTCTTATTATGTTGAAGCGCTCACCAATGAAGTGGAGCAAAAAGCCATGGAGTATATTAAACGAATTGATGAAATGGGTGGAGCAGTGGCGGCTATTGAAGCAGGATATATTCAGAAAGAAATAGCGGCAAGCGCCTATCAATATCAAAAGCAAATAGAAACCGGTGAAAAAATTATTGTAGGGCAAAATAAATTTACCATTGATGAAAAACCAATAACAGGATTGCTCACAGTTGATGATAGTATCCGAAAAGTTCAGATTGAAAAAATAAGAGCCCTTAAGGCTTCTCGGAATAATGAAGAGGTAAAAAAATCATTGCAAGCATTAGAAACAGCTGCCAAAGACGGCACTAATGTTATGCCTCATATTTTATCAGCCACAGAAAATTATGCAACACTTGGTGAGATTGCTGATGTGATGAGAAAAGTTTTTGGGGAGTATACCGGGAATTAGAATTCTCATTCAAGCAATGCCTGGAAATCATTAACTTTGTAGAAATCTAAATACTATGAATAGTTTGTTAGAAAGAATAACCGTTAACCTTCAGCAATGCGGAGGTCGTCCTTGTGTTAGAAATATGAGAATTAGGGTTACTGATGTTCTTGATCTTTTAGCTAATGGTTTAACGCAGGAACAAATACTGAATGAAATGCCCGACCTTGAGCCAGATGACATTAAAGCCTGCCTGTTATACGCTTCTTCCAAAATCAATCACCCGGTTTTAAATGCTGCTTAAATGATTTGGATTGATGCGCAGCTCTCACCGTTTATTTCAGATTGGATCTCCGAACATTTTTTAATTGAGTGCCATCACCTTCGCGATTTAAACCTTAGGGACGCAATCGATGTGGAGATATTTAACGAAGCGCGTTTACGTAATGCCGTAATCATTACTAAAGATTCTGATTTTATTGATTTGGTTAAAAGAATGGGAACACCACCAAAAATTATCTGGTTAACCTGTGGTAATACTTCGAATAATCAACTGAAAATAATTCTTACAAAAAATTTAAAGCAGGCTTTAGAAATCTTGGAGGACTCTGATGTGGTTGAAATAACAGGTTAATGTTGTTTGGTTTAAATTGGATTTTACTGAACTTATCTCATAATATTCTAACGGAGGTTTTTGTGTAGACATCTTAATTGGATTATGTTGCCAATAAATAATTCTATCAGCCACAGAAAATTATGCAACGCTTGGTGAAATAGCTGATGTGATGCGAAAAGTTTTTGGTGAGTATTCGCGGAGTTGAATTGTAAATTATGTGATTAGCATAATGTATTAGGAATAATTATAGTAGATAAGTTTTCACTTAAATAATTATAATTAACTTAGCTACACAACACAAAACACATATCCTCAAATGTATAAACCTATATAGTAACAGTAAAAAAATAATTTCGCTATAATTATTATCAATCTTAATTATCAGTTGCTTCATACACAAAACTTATTAGTAAATTGATTAGACTAAAAGTTGTTTTACTAATAAATCTAAAAAAAATACTAAAAAAACATGAAACTTAACAAATTACCATTAACAATCCTTTTGATTACTATTATTAATTCAGTTTCATTTGCTCAAACTTGGCAGTGGGGTAGAAGTTCAATAAGCAATACCGTTAATTGTTTCAGTTCCGATGTTGATAATAAGGGTAATGTATGGATTGCAGGTAATTATGGTGGTGGCACAGTTAATTTCTCAGGACTTATATTGCCGGCTCCAACATCTTCTTCAAATATTTTTTTAACAAATTATGACAAATCAGGAAATGTTTTATTTGCTAAACATTTTGAATCTGTTGATGTAAATGTTTTCGGCATTAAATGTGATTTAGATAACAATATTTATTTATCTGGAAATTTTCTTGGTACACTAAATCTCGATACTATAACTTTAAATACAGGTTTTGTTCCGGCAGCATTTGTATGTAAGACGGATAGTGTTGGCAATGTTATATGGGGAAAGAAATTATCATACCCTGATGTTAATGGTTTTTGTATTATTGATATAGATTCTCTATCCAATTTAATTGCAATTGGCAACTATGAATATCTCTCAGGTTCTGGATTTTATAACACGTTCATTGAAAAACTTGATAGTAGCGGCAATACGACTTTCCAAACAACAATTACAGGTGTAAACAACAATGCGAGTTCAAATGGTTTATATGTTGACTATATGGGTAACTATTATATTTCAGGGACCTATGACGGCAATGCAACACTAAATTCCATTTCAATTAATTCATCTGGTGGAGCTAATATGTACATTGCAAAGTATTCAATAAATGATAGCTTACTCTGGTTTAGAAATTATGGCACTTCTTTTTCTGCAAACCCAGGAGCCATAGCAAGTGATGGAAATAGAATATATTTTACTTATAACTCAGAAATTGTAAGTTTGAATGCTAGTGGTGATTCAATTTGGAATGCAATAATTGGCAACCCTTCCAATACTAATTTAGGGGGTCATGATTTAGAAATTGATGGACATAATGTGGTTGTTTCTGGGACTTATAGTAATAGTCAAATTATAATTGGTTCCATAT
>JBGARN010000015.1:0-51016 GCA_044230205.1 Bacteroidia bacterium | reverse complement strand
ATAAAAGGATTTTATTCATATAATTTTATTGAAGAATAATTATGGAAGAACGGAGAAGCAAAAATGCCATTATTGTTGGCTTATTTGTAATAATTGCAATTACCATTTTAATTGTAGCTGTATTTAAACTCGGTGGCGAACAGGAAACGTTTTCAACCAAGTTTCCGCTTAAAGTTGTTCTTACTGATATAAGCGGATTGAAAGAGGGAAATAATGTGTGGTTTTCAGGAGTAAAAATAGGTACCGTGCGCAGTATTGAATTAAAAGGATTCTCAAACGTTGAAGTATCAATGATGATTGAAGAACGTGCCAGAAAATTTATTCATAAAGATGCCACTGCTAAAATTGGAAGCGAAGGCTGGATTGGAAATAAACTCATCAATATTTATGAAGGAAGCGGAAAAATGCAACCGGTTGATGATAACGATTACATTAAAATGCAAACTAAAAGTGATGATGATGATCTCACAGCCATATTAACATCAGGTAGCAAAAATCTTTTAGAGATCACAAAAAACTTTAAAGCCATTTCGGCAAAAATAGTCGATGGCCAGGGCACTGTTGGTAAGCTCATTAATGACCCCGAAATGGCCAGCAATCTGCAATTAACAATGGATAATTTAAAAGTGCTTTCAGAAAACAGTAAGCATGCTGTTGAAAATATTGAAAACTTCACAAACAGAATCAATAATGAAAGCAATGCTATTAATCGACTAATGGACGACAAAACTCTGTATGATAGTATTCGTGTTGCCGTTAACCAGATTAAAGCCACTGCAGAAAAAGCAAATGAATTTGCAACTAACATTAATGCATTTGCCGATAAGCTGAATGCAGCAGGTAACGATACCACTACTGTTGCCGGCAAATTGTTAAGTGATAAAGAAATGGCAGCTTATATTGAAAATACTTTAAAAAATCTTGAAACAGCAAGTGTTCTTTTAAACCAGGACCTTGAAGCAATGAAGCATAATTTTCTAACGAAGAAATACTTTAAAGACCAGGAAAAAGAAAAAAAGAAAGCAGAGAAAAATGCGCAATAAATAATTGCTTACTATTTTTCTTCAAAAACAATTCCATAGTTTTTTAATTCATCAAGTACAGGTTCGTAAACTTCTGAAGCTACAGGCAATTGAACACCTTTTGATTTAATAGTTCCATTCAGGATATGTTTAGTTGTAATTGCAAGCGGCAATCCAACGGTTTTTGCCATTGCAGTATGAAGTGCATCTTCTCCTTTAACCACAAGCGTTGAATTCAATTTACCGGTTTCCCCATGGGCATTTTTGAATTCAAATTGGTGACACATTACCACCATATCCTTATCGATATCATTAAGCACCCATTTTGATACCAGCAATTGCTGAAGCACCTGTGCAGGTGTAGCACGCTTAATATTAATTTTAATTGACTCAGCTATTCCGGTCCACAATACACGTTCAATGGTTTCATCCGGTAAGTCACCATAAAAATTCTTAAGGCGCTTATTAATTCTTGTTCCTTTTATAGCAGAAGGCAAATACGAATCAAGCAATTGCTGGTACGTAATTTCTTCAGAATTTTCAATGCTATACGTATCATCCGTTAAGCCAAGTTTTACAAAAACATCCCATGCCTGGCAAAAGCCCTGGTATCGCAATGTACCACGCAACATGGTTGGAATATTTTCAAGTCCATAGTACTTAAGGTATGCTAATGAATCGCGGTTGGCATATCCTTCAAAACTACCTATACCCTCAATGTTAATTTTTTCAAGCTGCCTGAATAACCTGTTATATGGTATATATTTATAATTACCATTTTCAATATACCTGGCTGTTCCCTGTCCGGCAATAATAACATTGCGAGGGTTCCAGGTAAACTTATATCCCCATGGGTTATCATTATTCTCAGGCGCAACCAATCCACCTGTGTAGGATTTAAAACTCAATATTTCATTGCCGGATTTTTTCAGTTGATTAATAATTTTCATTGCGCTCATATGGTCAATACCGGGATCAAGACCACATTCATTCATCAGCACGATATTATTTTTTATTGCTTCGCTATGCAGTGAGGCAATTTCATCTGAAATGTAAGAAGCAGTAACAAGGTTTTTCTTGTGCAACACACAATCCTGCGCTACAAGGTAATGCAAAGCAGCAGGCAACATTGAAATTACAATATGCGCTCCCTGCACCAAAAACCTGCGCTGAGCCTCATCATGTATATCGAGGCCTAATGCTACAGCACGTTCATGATTTCCTGTTTTTTGTTGTGCCAGTTCCTGTGAAACGTCAACTACAATAAGCTTCCATTGTTCATTAACACTGTTTTCAAGAATATATTTGATAAGTGTAGAGGCCGATCTGCCAGCACCAAATAAAAGTATGTTACGCATAAGTAAACTGTATTATCTCTGAGATGTATTATTTAAATCTGCTAAATTGCTAAACTATCTGATAATTGTTGGGCAAAAGTATTTATTCATTTGAACTTAAAAAGTTATAAAAGTTCAACCCCGCTAACCATCTTTTATTCTGGCCAATGCTCTTCATCTTAAATTTATATAGTAAAAGCCTGAACAATGAAAAAATAATTAATTTGGCATTTTCTGAATTTATCAGACAAATAAGGGAACATAAATTGATATAAAAGCCAAAACAAAAATCAATAAAAAAATGAGAAAATTAATTCTTTCAGGTATTGCAATACTGTCTTTTAGTATTGCCTTTGCTCAAACTTCTAATGCTGTATTATTTACTGAAAATGGTGAAAAGTTTACCGTAATTCTGAATGGCTTGCGACAAAATGCAAAGCCTGAAACCAATGTAAAATTAACCGATCTGCCAGCACCTCAGTATAAAATGAAAGTGATCTTTGAAGACCCGAGGTTGGTAGAAGAAAATTTCAACTTGTTTTTAGAACCCGGTTTGGAGCGATCATTTTCTATCAAGAAAAATTCAAAAGGCAAATATGTGTTGCGAATGATTAGTGAAGTGCCAATTGCCAGTGCTCCTGCTTCACCAGCCACTCAGAGTGTTGTGGTTTATAATCCTCAGGCAGCACCTGCGGATTATTCAAACACACAGGTGGTAACTCAGCAAACTACGGTAACCAATACCGGCAGCCCTGATAATTTTAACATGGGTGTAAATGCAGGTGGAATGGGTGTTAATATCAGTGTAAGTGGAACCGGCATGGACATGTCAGGATCTTCAACCACTACTACAACGACTACTACTACAACTACTTCAGGTGGAAATGTGCCTCCCCCTGCAGCACAGCCTTCCTATTTGCCCGGTTATACTGGCCCAGTTGGCTGCCCTGTTCCCATGAACGAAGGTGATTTCAGAGATTTAAAAAGCACCATTTCAAGTAAATCATTTGAAGAATCGAAAATGACAATAGCCAAACAGGTACTGCGCGACCATTGTTTGTTCACTACACAGGTAAAGGAATTGATTAACCTGTTTACATTTGAAGAAACCAAACTTGATTTTGCGAAATATGCTTATGATTATACTTACGACCGCGGTAACTATTTTAAAGTAAATGATGTTTTTACTTTCGAAAGCAGTATTGAAGAACTGAATAATTACATCAATTCACGCAGATAATTTTTTCAAACGAATAAATAAAAGCCTGTACTTTGTGCAGGCTTTTATTTTTGGTATTTATGAAAAGACTATTACTTATTGCAGGTGTTCTTGGATTAATTGCAGTTGCCTTTGGTGCTCTTGGTGCGCATGCTTTGAAAAACATAATAACTGCTCAACAGCTTGAAATTTTTGAAAAAGGTGTTCGCTACCAGTTTTATCATACATTGGCAATTATTGCAGTGGCATTAGCATTCGGACAAACAGGTCAAAAACACTTTTACTATGCAGGTAATTTATTTTTATGGGGAATTATCTGCTTCAGCGGTTCACTGTATTTGCTCGCTCTGCAAACAGTGAACATCAGCGAAACATTAACATTATCGAACCTTGTTCCAACAAAAGTGATTGGTCCTGTTACACCAATCGGAGGATTGTTATTTATGGCTGGATGGCTGATGCTTTTACGAGGAGCCTCTAAGCTCAAACCTTAATAGGATTAATTTTTTCTTTTAAATTCAGCAAGAACAATACCTGCAGCAACAGCTGCATTAAGTGACTCTGCACTTACCTGTGATTTGTTGTACGAAGGAATTTTCAATTGTTTATCTATTAGCGGCAAAATATATTTATTAAGGCCGTGTGCTTCATTACCAATTACAATCAGACCCTTCTTTTTAAGATCAGCTTCATAAAGATTTTCACCTTCAAGCGATGCAGCATAAACAATATTGTCGGTAGTAAGTTTGTATCCGCTAATCCAGTTATATAGATTATCATAAACAATATTTATCCTGAAAAGCGAACCCATTGCAGATTGAACTGCTTTTGGACCAAATGCATCTGTGGTTCTGTCGCCACAGATTATAGTTCTAACTCCAAACCATTCTGCTAATCGTATTAACGTACCCAGGTTACCCGGATCGTTGATATCATCAAGTACCAATACAAGCTGATCGCCTACTTCATCGAGATTTATTTCCGCTTCGGGAATACGTGCAACGGCCAGCACCTTATTAGGCGTAGTGAGAGATGATATCTTCTTAAGTTCATAATCATTCACTTCGGTAAAACGGTCCATAAGTTGCGTTGCTATTAGCTGGTTATCATTTCTCCAGGCAGGTACAGCATAAACCTCTTCAATAACAAGATTGGATTGCAGTAACTCACCCACTGATTTTTCACCTTCTACAACGAACAATTGTGTTGATTTACGAAACTTCTTTTGAAACAATGACGTGATAAACTGAATTTTAGCTTTAGAAAGCATGGCTGTAGTAAATTGAGTTATTTTATAAATTCATTTAAAACCGGTTGTAAAACTAACCTATTTTGAGCCGGCAAATATGGAAAACCATCTGAATAATTCATCAAAAAATAAATATCTTTCATTTATGCCCGGAATAATTACACAAAATAATACACAATGATGTAATTACTCTATTTTTATTTTTGCCCATTATATGATTTTAAACATAAGGTCAGGTAGAATTACAGAACTTTTACTTATTGCAATTGCAGTGATGCTATTTGCTTCATGTAGTTTTACCAAGCACCTTAAGCCTGATCAATACCTGCTTGATAAAAATATTGTTAAGGTAGAGCCCAAAAGTTTAAAGAGCGAACTGGAACCTATCATTAAACAAAAACCAAACCGTAAAATTCTCGGGCTGTTCCGTTTTCACCTTTTTGTTTACAACCTTGGAGCGTCAGGTAAGACTGACAGTGCAGGTAATTACAAGAAATTTAACAGATGGCTGATGAATACTGTGGGTGAAGAACCCATTTTTGTTGACACCTTCTTAACTATCAAATCGGCACGTCAACTTAGTCAGTATATGCAGAATATTGGCTATTTTAATGCAACTGTAACTGATTCTGTTGTATTTAAAAAGAAACATCAGTCAGTTGTTTATTATAACGTTATAAGCAATCAACCTTATACTATAAACAATATCAGCTACTCAATTGCCGATACCGCAATAAAAAATATAATATTCAGCGACACTGCAAATTGCGCAATTGAAAGAGGTAAAAATTACAGCACGTCAAATATTCAAAAAGAACGTGAGCGAATAACGAAGATGCTTCGTAATTTAGGTTATTTTGATTTTTCGCAGCAGTATATACGATTTTTTGTTGACAGCAGCTTAATGAATAACAAGGTGAATGTTAAGCTGATTATAGACAACCCTTCTGTTACCTCTGAAGATACACTTGAAACCTCATTATACCATCAGCGATTTTATATCAATAACATTTATGTTGTAGAAGCTTTTGATATGCTTGCAGCTAATGAATTTTATGCAAACCGCGACACGCTGATCAAAAACAATATCAGATTCCTGGTACAACATAATGTAAAGCCTCAATTTAAACCCTTAATTATTGAACAGCATGTTTTTTTATCGAGTTATGAACTATTTCGTCAAAAAGATGTTGATTTAACTTACAGACGACTGCAGGATTTAGGAACATTCAGATTTGTAACTATTAAACTGGCAAAATCCGAATTTCGCTCAAATACTGATTCTGTTCCCACAAACCCACTCGATTGCTATATAAACCTTACACCTACCAAAATGCAGGATTATACATTGGAAAATGAATACACAACAAGCGGTGGTAATATTGGTATTGCCGGAAGTGTAAGCTACAGGCACCGTAATATTTTCCATGGCACTGAAATGCTTGAAATTAAACTTCGTGGTTCAGTGGAATCACAGCCTCAATTCATTTCCGATTCAACCTCTGAAACCAAGCAAAATTTTAAATTCAACACTTATGATATAGGTATTGAGTCCAGTTTATTTTTTCATAAGTTTTTACTTCCTTTTAAAACTTCGCGAAACGAAAAAACGTTTGAACCAACAACACGTATTTCAGCTTCTGTTGGTGCAGAAAACCGCATAGAATATGACCGTACTTCAACACGCTTATCAATTTCGTATATTTTTAAAAAGAGCCCAAGTATCCGACATTATATTTATCCTGCTGAATTAAATTATGTGGATGTAACGTTAACCCCTGAATACGAAGCACAGATTTTATCATATAATGATGCAGCGCTTGCTTCATCCTATTCTGACCACCTGATTGCTAACGGTAAATATTCTTTTACGTTCAATAACCAATACCTGGGCAGAATAAAAAATGTATTGTTCCTGAGATTTAACCTTGAGTTTGCCGGTAATACTTTTTATGCATTTGATAAATTGACAGACAGGGCTGCGAGTGACAGCACTGGTAACTATCAGCGTTTAGGTGTTGACTATGCGCAGTATATAAGGCCAGATATTGATTTCAGGTATTACCAGGTTTTTAATGAACAGAACCAACTTGTTTATCGAATTAATGGCGGAATCGCGCATCCATACGGAAATACCGATTTCATACTTTTTGAAAAGAGCTTTTATGCAGGCGGTAGTAATGACAATCGTGCTTTCAGCCCTTATACAGTAGGTCCGGGTGGTGCTGTTCCAACGAACTCTATCCAGCAATTTGGTACTGTAAAAATCGCATTCAACCTCGAATACCGTTTTGATATTCTTAAAATTCTTGAAGGCGCTTTCTTTATTGATGGTGGTAACGTTTGGACTGAAAAGCCGGACCCTCAAAGGCCCCTGGCGGATATTAATATTGGAAGGTTTTATAAAGAAATGGCCATTGGTGCTGGTGTTGGTGCCAGGCTTAATTTTAGCTTTTTCATTTTCAGGTTAGATGCTGCTGTACCGGTTACTGATCCCAGTCGCGAAAGCGGTAACCGTTTTATACTTAATGAATTTAACCAGTTTAAGGATATCAATTTCAACCTTGGTATCGGGTATCCATTCTAACAGGGGCTATACCAACATAGCCACCTCATCTCCGAGCTGCTTAAAATCAATCCCGTCAAAATTACCCGAGCTCATCATCAGTAATACTGAATTATTAAAATCATTTTGCTTTAGCGCCTTCACTAATTCTCCGGAGTTGGTAAACACCTTAACATCCTTTCGGTTAAAAGCTGCAGCAACCTGTTCTTCGCTTATAGGCTTCAGCTTCTTATGCGCAATGGTATGTGGATTGAAATATACATAAGCCACATCAGCACCATCCATTGATCCTTTGTATTCATTGAGGAAACTTTCATTCAAACTGCTGAAGGTATGCAACTCCATACAAGCTATTAACTTTCTCTTTACGAATTGTTCTTTAACTGCCTCAGTAGTTGCTTTTAATTTTGACGGAGAATGCGCAAAATCTTTGAATAGTGTAAACGAACCCGTATCAATGACTTTTTCCAATCGCTTTGATGCACCATTAAAAGTTTTTACAGCATTATAAAATTCATTGTTTGTTATTCCAATGGCATTACAAACCAATCGTGCTCCTTCTATATTCATCAAATTATGATTCCCAAACACATTTAACTTGACATGTGTTTCCAGCAATTGATCGTTTGATGGTGTGCTGTCAGCTAATTTAAGATAGGTAATTCCGTCAATAATTTCATGCTGTGGAATAGAATAGCCCACTTTTTCAGCTAAGGTTGAAGATGATTCACAAACACGCTTCAACACTTCATCATTCAGGCAATAAATTAATTTACCATTTGCAGGAATGGCATTGGCAAAAATTCTGAATTGCTCCACGTAATTTTCAAAGGTTGGAAAAACATTAATATGATCCCAGGCTATGCCGCTTATTAAACCAATATCAGCCTTATATAAATGAAATTTTGGTCTGCGGTCAATTGGAGAACTAAGGTATTCATCTCCTTCAATAATAATTACCAGTGCATCATCGGTCAGTTGTACCATCGTATCAAACCCCGGTACCTGTGCTCCGGCCATAAAATCGAATTGCTTATTGCAGGTTTTCAAAACATGCAATATGATAGAGGTGATAGTTGTTTTACCATGACTTCCACCTATTACAACACGTATTTTATTTTTTGATTGCTCATAAATGTATTCCGGATAGGAATAAATCCTTAATCCCAGTTCCTGCGCCTTAATCAATTCAGGATTATCAGCACGGGCATGCATTCCAAGTATTACAACATTTAGATCAGCAGTTATTTTTTCAGGGAACCAGCCCATTTCTTCAGGTAACAGCCCATATGCTGCAAGCCGTGAACGTGAAGGTTCATTAATTTCATCATCACTCCCGGTTACCTTATATCCCTTTTTATGAAGTGCAATTGCCATATTGTGCATGGCTGCACCGCCAATAGCTATTAAATGTATATTCATGCTCATTTGTTTTCCGTTTCGAAATAACTTCGCGAATAATTATCGGATAAGGGGTTTGAAGTATTTGTCAAGTTTTATTTTTTTCAAATTAATAACGAAGTGAGTTATATAATCACTCCCCATCCTAACAACTAAATTTTATATCATTAATTTTTTCCAAAATATTCTTCAAGCGTAAATGTATCCTTGCGCTTCACTGCGCGCTCAGTTTGCAGCAGGTTACAACAGACATTAACAGGATCATGTTCAAAAAATAAAATATAATCATCTGCAGCAGCCTGCTTCAAAAATTTCTCTTTTTCAGTCATAGTAATCAACGGGCGGGTATCATAGGCCATAACATAAGGAATCGGAATATGATAGGAAGAAGGAATCATATCAGCAACATACACTACCTTCTTTCCTTTATAATCAATCACCGGATGCATCATGGCTTCTGTATGTCCATTGGAAAATAAAAACCTGAAGCCCGGAAATAATTCATCACCGTCATTTACAAATTTCAAATGCCCGCTTTCTTTAATCGGTAAAATATTCTCTTTAAGAAAACTTGCTTTTTCGCGCATATTGGGTTGAGTGGCACATAGCCAGTGCTCATTGCTGCTCCAGTAGGTAGCATTTGGAAAAGCCAGTTCAAGTTTTGTTCTGTCAGAATTATAGGTAATGCTGCCACCGCAATGATCGAAATGTAAATGTGTTAATACTACATCTGTTATATCTTTAAAATCAAAGCCGGCCTTGTGCAGTGATTTTTCAAGCGAATCATCACCATGCAAATAATAATAGCTAAAGAATTTTTTATCCTGTTTGTCTCCTATTCCATTATCAATTAACACCACTCGATTTTCATGTTGTACTAACAGGCAGCGTAAGGCCCATGTGCACATATTATTTTCATCTGCAGGATTTAAAGAATCCCAGATTGATTTAGGTACAACACCAAACATGGCGCCTCCGTCAAGTTTAAAATAGCCAGTTTCTATAGTATACAGTTGCATTATTTCAATATTTCAATTAGCGGGCGTAAATGTATAAGTAGATACGACATGGTTAGGAGTCTTGCACAAAGGAATAATATCATTAATAATCACTAACAAATCCATTTAAAGTGAATTAATTAATATTTAATATTTTTTTATTGTTTATCAATAAATTTATATTGATATTTGCACCATTAAATTTAAACCAAATTCAAACAATGCAATCAAAATCAAAAAAAATCCTTCAAATCATCAACTACATTTCATGGATCATTTTTGTTGGCTTATGTATTAAGACCGGGGCAATAATTATTTCTTTTTTTGTAAGCCTGTTCATAAATCCGATAGCTGCACAAAACCTTCACCTTGGTCTTAATTTATCGGAATTGAATTCTTTTAACCATATCTATTATTCTATTCTGGTAATTTCTATTATTGTTTCTACTCTTTTAAAAGCATATTTGTTTTAACTTGTAATTTCCATTTTTCTTAAAATCAACCTTGTTCATCCATTTTCATTAACCTGTTTCGCGCCTGATCACGCGAATGAGTGCAGTGGCATTATTAACAGGAGTTTTAACAATTGTATCAAATTATTATTGTCATTGGTTAATCGGCAAAGGAATTAACCTGCCAACATTAACTGATTACCTGGGCGGTGGTGCTGAATTTATTTTTTTTGCAGGCATCCTATACTTTATCTCACAGGTATTCAACCGAGGTATTGAAATTCAAACTGAAAACGATCTAACCATATAAATTATGCCTATAGTTGTAAATTTAGATGTTATGATGGCAAAGAGAAAGATGTCATTAAATGAACTATCGGAAAAAGTAGATTTAACACTCTCCAATCTTTCAATACTAAAAACAGGTAAAGCAAAAGCAATTCGTTTCAGCACACTTGAGTCAATATGCAAAGCACTTAATTGTCAGCCGGGTGATTTGCTTGAATATACTGAGGAATAATGCTATTCATTCCTTCCCGTTTTTAGTTATAACTCATGACCCTGCTAAAGGGTTAAAAAACTTTTTTTTCCTTTAGGCCTTTAATTTAACACTGTTACTATGAATCTTAAAAACAAATTAATGCTTGCTGCTGTAATTACAGGTGCATTCGGGTCCTCAACATTACAGGCTCAAAATAAAAAGCCAATGCCAACTAAACAGGTACAGTCTGCGCCATCCAATTCTCAAACCAGCTCGCAGAATAATCCTGCAGCTTTTGAAGCCAAACCTGTTCCAACCACTTTAGTTACTAAAGGCGGTGAAATGCCTAACGAAATTATAGCTGATCGTTTTGCAGATGTACAGGTTTTACGTTATGGCATACCAGGTTTTAACCAACTTACTCTGAAACAAAAAAAACTGGCTTACTACCTTTATGAAGCAGGCCTTAGTGGCAGGGATATTTTCTGGGATCAGAAATATAAAAACAACCTGATGGTTCGAAAATCACTCGAAAACATTTTAACCACCTATGCAGGCAGCAAGAATAGCAAGGAATGGTTAAAATTTGAAACCTATTGCCGTCAGGTATTTTTTGCAAATGGTATTCATCACCACTATTCCAATGCTAAGATTTTACCTGAATTTACTGTTGATTATTTTAAAGATCTTATGCGTAATAGCCGGCAGGCAAACCTTGTTCCTTCAATATTCCCTAATAATGATGAAGCATATGGTCGAATTTCCGGAATAATATTCAGCACAAATACTGATATGAAATCGGTTGACCTTTCAGCAGGAGTTGACAATATTTTAGCATCATGCAATAATTTTTATGAAGGTGTAACTCAAAAGGAAGTAGAAGATTTTTATTCAAAAATGAATTCAGGTTCAGTTAAAGAAGTTCCTTCATATGGATTGAACAGCAAACTGATTAAGGAAGATGGAGTGATAAAGGAAAAAACGTATAAGAAAGATGGCATGTATGGTAAGGCTCTTACCGAAATGATTGGTTGGTTGCGTAAGGCAGAGGGAGTTGCCGAAAATGATCATCAGCGTCAAACTTTAAAATTGCTGGCCGATTATTTTGAAACCGGAGATTTGAAAAAATTTGACGAATACAGCATATCATGGGTAGCTGATACAATTTCACGTATTGATATAGCTCTGGGTTTTATTGAAGTGTATCATGATGCCATTGGCAAAAAAGGCAGCTATGAATCTGTACTATCCATGAAAGATATGGAGGCTTCGAAATTAGTAGCCAAAATTGCGGCACAAGCACAATGGTTTGAAGATAACTCGCCCTTAATGCCTGAGCATAAGAAGAAAAATGTCAAGGGTATATCGGCCAAAGTAATTACTGTTATTGGCGAAGTGGGTGATGCAGCACCGGTTACACCTATCGGCATCAACTTGCCCAATGCTGAATGGATTCGTGAAAAACATGGCTCCAAATCTGTGTCGCTTGGTAACATTGTTGCCAGCTACAACTTTACTAAAGCTAAATCGCCAATGATAGACGAATTTGGATCCAGCCCCGAAGTAATTGCGCGTATAAAAAAATATGGTGCACTGTGTGGCGATTTGCATACGGATATGCATGAGGTTATTGGTCATGCATCAGGTCAGATAAATGAAGGCGTGGCTACAACAGATATTACGTTAAAAAACTATGCAAGCACTCTTGAAGAAGCGCGTGCAGACCTTGTAGCATTATATTATATTATGGATCAGAAGTTGGTTGATATGGGTGTTATGCCTTCACTTGAAGTCGGTATGGCCCAATATGATTCATACCTGTTAAACGGACTGATGACACAGTTGTATCGTATAAAACCTGGTGATAATATTGAAGAAGCCCATATGCGTAACCGCCAGTTAATTTCTAAATGGGTTGTGGAAAAAGGAGCAGAGACAGGTGTTGTTGAAAGAAAATCCCGTGGCAACAAAACTTTTTATGTGATCAATGATTACACTAAACTGAGAAATTTATTTGGACAATTACTTCGTGAAATACAACGAATTAAATCAGAAGGTGATTATGAAGCCGGAAAAAATTTAGTTGAAGGATATGGAGTAAAAGTTGACCAGGATTTGCTTAAGGAAGTTCATGAGCGATATGACAAACTGAATCTTGCTCCATACATGGGATTTATACAACCAAAGCTTATTCCTGTTTATGATACCAGTAAAAATATAAGCGATGTGAGGATAGACTGCAACCAGGATTTCTTAAGGCAAATGCTAGAATACGGTAATAAATACTCTTTTCTGCCAGTGATAAATTAATATCATACTATAATCGTTAATGATAAAAAACCGAAACACTGAAGTGTTTCGGTTTTTTATTTCAGAATAATCTAGTCTGATATTTAAGGTTCATAAGCCAATTATCTATTCCTGGCAATATTCAATTTATCATTATCATAAAATGAAATCGTATGGCTTTCACCCTGCAGCATTTTGGCAATCCAGGTTATTTGACCGCTATGCCAGCTGCAATGCTCTACCACATGATAAATGGCTTCAAGCTTATTGGTTTCAAAATCCTGTATGCAAATAGTAGTGGCCAGGTCTTTATCAGTTATTGCTTCAATTACTGCACATGCTTTTGAAATAGTTTCTGAAAATCGTTTCAGTAAAATTTCTTTTTCAGGCATTTGTCTTGGATCAAATTCAGCAGACCGGTTACGGTCATCAGGTTCACCACCTAATCCTGAAATGATCCACTGTGTGATATTTCCATTTAAATGACTTAACAGAATTCCAATTGAGGTGGTTGAAGCATGTGGTTTCCACCAAATTTGTTCATGCGTTAAATTCTCAACCGCTTTTTTTATTCGGTCAAGATATTCCACCAAATGCTTTGAAGATGCCTGCAGAAATAGTACAGATGGGTAGTTCATGTTTTCCATTAGCCAACAATTTTGGAGATGATTAGTTATTTTCCATCAGGAATTGTTTCAATTCATCAAAACGGGGATGAATTAATAAACTGGACTTTTGTTTTGATAACAAGGGTTGAACCGATTCTGGAATTTCGAGATTGTGTCCGATTACCTGCTCAACTGTATTGCTAAATTTTACAGGGTGAGCTGTTTCAATGAAGATTCCCTTTAAACCTGGATTAGTTTGCAGGTATTTTTCGAGTGCCACATAACCAACTGCACCATGAGGATCCAAAATATAACCATAGGTTTTATAAACCCGCTCGATGGTTTCAAGTGTTGTTTTATCGTCAATGGAAAATGCACTTATGGCATTAGAAATTTCTTCATAACTGTTATGGAATAACTCCATTATCCGAACAAAATTACTTGGATTACCAACGTCCATTGCATTTGATAATGTAGCTACCGATTGCTTTGGAAGGAATTGACCCGTTTGCAGATATTTGAAGAAAACATCATTTTGATTGCAGGCTGCGATAAAATGCTTAACCGGCAACCCGGCTGCTGCAGCCATTAAACCTGCACATATATTTCCAAAATTGCCACTTGGCACTGAAATTACGGGAGGTAGTGTATATGGCCACTGCTGTAGTGCATAGCAATAATAAAATTGCTGTGGCAGCCAGCGAGCAACATTTATTGAATTGGCAGAAGTGAGAAACAGTTTTTTATTTAAGTCAGCATCGGCAAAAGCCTCTTTAACCATTTGCTGGCAGTTATCAAATGTTCCTTTTACTTCAAGAGCTGTAATATTTTTTCCAAGTGTTGTTAACTGCAACTCCTGCAACTTGCTAACCTTTCCCGATGGATAAAGAATAATAACCCGGGTGCCTTCAACACCAAGAAAACCATGTGCAACCGCGCTGCCGGTATCGCCTGATGTTGCCACAAGCACTGTAACTTCCCTACTGCTGTCTTTTGAAAAATATCCAAGGCAACTGCTCATGAATCGTGCACCTACATCCTTAAATGCAAGTGTTGGCCCATGAAATAACTCAAGCGAAAAAATTGAATCATTTACTTGTTTTAGAGGAATGTCGAAATCAACAGTGTGCTCACAAATTTTTTTTAACTCTACTGCCGGAATAACATCACCTACATACGGAAGTATCACCTCAAAAGCAATTTCAGCTTTTGATTTCGTTTTCAGATTTTTTAAAAAATCACTGGTGAATTTTGGTACGAGCTCAGGAAAATACAAACCTTTATCAGGGGCCTGTCCCAAAATAGCTGCTTCCTTAAAATTTACCTTTTCCGAGTCCCTGTTTGTACTATAGTATAACATCTTTTCTAAATCCCTTATGCTAACTTTATTTAAATTGATGCATATTGTGTTTTTCTGATTGCCGCTTCAATTTACTGAATAACCTCTACACCTTTATAATTTACAGTTGTTACATGCAATCTAAAATCTATTCCAATCTTATTATAAACAGATTGCATTGCCTGCTCTACTTCTCGCGCTGTTTTCTCATCCTGGCTGAACATAAAAACTGAAGGGCCTGAGCCTGAAATACCTCCACCCAAAGCACCTGCTGCAATAGATTGCTTCTTCAATTCATCAAAACCCGGAATAAGAATTTTACGCACAGGTTCAATAATAACATCTTGTAACGAACGGCCTATTAGTTCATAATCACCTTTCATAAAACCTGCAACAAGGCCTGCAACATTACCCCATTGTGTTATTGCACTTTTAAGTGGCACCTGGCTTTTTAAAATCTGTCGTGCATCAGCAGTCTTAACTTCAATTTGCGGATGTATAACTGTTACAAACAAAGGCGGACAATTAATCGGGATAATATCAAGCGGAACATTACTGCGAATTAATGTTACACCTCCAAAAATACAGGGAGCTATATTATCTGCATGCCTAGCACCTGATGCAACAACCTCGCCTTCCATGGCAAACCTGACCAAATCATTGCGGCTGAAAATGTTATTAAGCAAATAATTTGCAGCT
Source organism: Bacteroidia bacterium (assembly GCA_044230205.1). Classification (GTDB taxonomy): domain Bacteria; phylum Bacteroidota; class Bacteroidia; order AKYH767-A; family OLB10; genus JAEUTH01. The sequence goes on along the minus strand of JBGARN010000015.1, from coordinate 35,356 downwards.
ACTACAACACCGGCAGCACTGGCAGCACTTGAACCGATACCGCTTCCGGGTTTAATAACTTTGGTGCTTTCCAGTTCAAAGCCAATTTCTTCATTAAGTTCAGCAACCAAGGCCAGTAAAGCTGCACCTGAAACATTCTTTACCGGGTCAGTAGGTAATGCATAATTATCGCAATTACGAATGGTAACCCCCTTGCAATTTGTTTTGTATAAACGAAATGTATCTGAGGGAGAACTTAACGCAAATCCCAAAATATCGAAACCACAAACAATATTGGCAACAGTGGCTGGTGCAGATACCGTAATTTCATTCATAGCTAATTGTAAATTTAATCTTACTAAAACTTTGCAGCCCTTATAATGTCAGCAAAAACACCTGAAGCAGTAACATCTGCACCTGCTCCTGCGCCTTTAACGACCAATGGCTGCTCAGGATATCGTCTGCTGTAAAACAAAACAACATTATCCTTTCCGTACAGGTGATATAAATCGTGCTCTTTATTGATATGCTGTAACCCAACTGATGCTTTACCCTTATCCAGCTGTGCTACAAATTTCAATTTGCAATCGCCCGCCTGTGCATCGTCATATAATTTTTTGAAATGCGATTCATGCTTTTCCAGTTGAACATAAAAATCTTCAACACTACCTTGCAGGCAAGGCGGAGGCAAAAAGCTATTATTGGTTATATCATTCATCTCCATCTTATAACCTGCTTCACGCGAAAGAATAAGTATTTTGCGCATCACATCAGTTCCACTCAAATCAAGCCTTGGATCAGGTTCGGTATATCCTTCTTCCTGGGCTTGTCTAACAATTGATGCAAATGATTTTGTTCCGTTATAATTATTGAACACAAAATTGAGTGTGCCTGATAACACAGCTTGTATACGCTGAATTTCATCACCACTCTGAGTAAGATCATTTAAGGTAACAATAACAGGTAAGCCTGCACCCACATTAGTTTCATATAAAAATGAGGTATTAAACTCCCGCGCCAGCTCCTTTAATTTTTCATACCATGCATAATCCGATGAACAGGCAATTTTATTGCTTGCAACTACCGATACGCTTTTTTGCAGAAGTGCTGCATAACTCATCCCGACTTCCTCATTAGCGGTATTGTCAACAAAAATTGAATTGCGCAGGTTTTTCTGAATGATATATTCAGAAAGCTCATGCACATTCATGGCAACTCCGCTGTTAAGTGACGATTCCCAACCAGCCAAATCAATACCTTCTTCATTTATAGCCACTTTCCTGCTGTTGGCAATTGCAATTACGCGCAGGTTTAAACGCAGGTGTTGCTGCAGGTAATTGTGCTGATGCTTAATTTGTGCGATCAGTCGCTTGCCAACATTACCTGCACCGACCATAAATAAATTAACCTGCTTATAAGTGGTTTCAAAAAACTCTTCATGCAAAACATTGATTGCTTTTTTAACATCGGCAGTGCTGATAACAGCTGAAATATTTTTTTCAGAAGATCCCTGGGCTATAGCACGTATATTAACACCGTTACGTCCTAAGGCAGAGAACATCCTTCCGCTTATACCCGTATGGTTCTTCATGTGTTCACCTACCAGTGCAACAATGGTCAGGCCGTTTTCAATGCTAAGCGGCTCAAGTCTTTTAACCAGTATTTCATAGTTAAACTCTTCATCAACAGCTGCTTTTGCTTTTGATGCATTAAACTCATCAATTCCCACGCAAATTGAATGTTCTGATGAACTCTGCGTTATCAGAATTACATTTATTTTTTCGCGGCTTAGCGCATCAAACAATCTTTTTGAAAAACCGGGAATGCCTACCATTCCGCTACCTTCAAGGAGCAACAATGAAATTTTACCGATGCTGGAAATGCCACAAACTATATTATCAGTTGCACTGCTTTTGCTTTCAATCAATGTTCCTTCATCAGCAGGAGCGAATGTGTTTTTAATCAGGATCGGGATGCCTTTGGTCATAACGGGCTGAATGGTTGGCGGGTAAATCACCTTTGCACCAAAATGGCTAAGCTCCATTGCTTCCTGGTAAGATGTACGAGGAATAACCTTAACATTCTGAACAATACGTGGATCAGCTGTCATCATTCCGCTTACATCTGTCCATATTTCAAGCAGTGATGCATTAACTGCCGCTGCATATATAGCAGCTGTATAATCAGAGCCTCCACGGCCTAACGTAGTAGTTATACCTTGCTGATTGCTTGCAATAAAACCCGGCAAAATATAAACCTGGGCAGGTTTTGCCTTTATAAAATCCAGAACCTGCTTATTGGTTTTTTCAAAATTCACAGCTGCATATCCGAAATTGGAATCGGTGCTGATTAAACTGCGTGAATCCTTCCATTCATGCTGAATGCCTGTTGAATTTAATTTAGCTGAAAGAATAATTGAAAGCATCATCTCACCGAAACTTACAATCCTGTCCTGTGTGCGTGCAGATAATTCCCTGAGCAGGTAAACACCTTCACAGATTGCCTCCAATTCATTACAATGTTTTTTTATTTCACTTATAACTGCACTTTGCTTTGCAACCGGAATTAACTCCTGTATAGCATCTAAATGCCGTTTTTCAATAACTGCAAGTTTTTGCTTGTAAGCATCGTCAGCTGCTTCACCAAGCTTTCCAGCTTCAATGAGTAAATCAGTAATGCCGCTTATGGCTGAAACAACAACCATTACTTTATCATTAAGTGCTGCCGTTGTGATTATTTCAGTAACCTTGGTGATGTTGGGGGCGTTGGCAACTGAAGTTCCTCCGAATTTTAAAACTTTCATAATTAAAAAATAACCTGATGGGAAAAATACACACAGCAACATTACAATAAAATTGTAAATGGAAAACCAGAGTTAATTAACTGCTTAATTGTTGAATATGAGAATCCCCGATTTGAGACTGATGCCATTAAAAATCTTATTCTTGCACCCTCAAAAAAATGCGATTAAACAATGTGTGGAATTATAGGGGTATTTGATGTAAAGAGTGATACAAATCAATTAAGGCCGCAGGTGCTGGAAATGTCAAAAAAAATAAGACACCGCGGACCCGATTGGTCAGGTATATTTTGTGGCAATAATGTATTGCTGGCTCACGAACGACTTGCCATAGTAGATCCTCAAAGCGGTGGTCAGCCGCTTTATAGCGATGATAAAAATATGGTGCTTGCCGTAAATGGTGAAATTTATAATCATACTGACTTGCGTAAGGATTTAAGTGAATACAATTTTCTTACTCACAGCGATTGCGAAGTGATTCTTGCATTGTACCGCAAGAAGGGAGTCAACTTCCTGGAAGATCTCAATGGCATTTTTGCATTTGCATTATACGATGTAGCCAATGATTGTTATTTTATTGCGCGCGACCAAATCGGAATTATTCCGCTTTATATGGGTTGGGATAAATTGGGAAATTTTTACGTAGCTTCTGAACTAAAAGCACTTGAAGGTATATGTAATAAAATACAGGAATTTTTACCCGGCCACTATTTGTATAGCAAAGATGGCCATGAATTAAAGCGATGGTATAAGAGGGACTGGATGGAATATGAAAATGTTAAAAACAACTCAAGTGATATTAAGCAATTACGCGAAGCGCTGGAAGCAGCAGTTCATCGTCAGCTGATGAGTGATGTTCCATATGGTGTGTTGCTATCAGGAGGTTTGGATTCATCAATTATTTCAGCCATTACCAAGAAATTTGCTCCCAAACGCATAGAATCCGGTGATACACAAATGGCATGGTATCCGCAGCTTCATTCATTTGCCGTAGGTTTAGTTGGCTCACCTGATCTTGCTTCTGCACGCACTGTTGCTAATCATATCGGTTCAGTTCATCATGAAATAAACTTTACCATACAGGAAGGCCTTGATGCTATCAGCGATGTTATTTATCACCTGGAAACTTATGATGTAACTACTGTTCGTGCATCCACACCAATGTACCTTCTTGCTCGCGTAATAAAATCAATGGGAATAAAAATGGTGTTATCAGGCGAAGGTGCAGATGAAATTTTTGGTGGATATTTATATTTCCATAAAGCACCTGATGCAAAATCTTTTCACGAAGAGACAGTACGCAAACTAAGTAAACTGCACTTATATGATTGTTTGCGTGCCAACAAATCACTGGCTGCATGGGGTATTGAAGGACGAGTTCCGTTTTTGGACAAGGAATTTATGGATGTTGCCATGCGACTGAATCCTGAGGATAAGATGGCTAAGGGTGGCAAAATGGAAAAATGGATTTTACGAAAAGCATTTGAAGATTATTTACCGGAAAGTATAGTCTGGAGGCAAAAAGAACAGTTCAGTGATGGTGTTGGTTATGGATGGATTGATACTTTAAAACAAATTGCATCACTAAGCGTAAGTGATGAAGAGTTTGCACGAGCCAAGTTTCGTTTCCCGATAAATACGCCCATGTCAAAAGAAGAATATCGCTACCGTGCTATTTTCAGCGAACATTTTCCATCAGACACTGCAGCCTCATGTGTTCCTTCTGTTAAATCAGTTGCCTGCAGTACGCCCGAAGCATTGGCATGGGATGCCTCGTTTCAAAACATGAACGACCCTTCAGGAAGAGCAGTAAAAAGTGTTCATTTACAGGGATATAAATAGTTTATATGTATTCTATGCTGATATTTTAGTTTTCATGCATTGAAAATTACAATCTGACTATAAACCATGGCAACTTTTATGTTATCATTGTTGTCATGGTAACCTAACATGAAAACATTACCAGTAGTATTACTTTTAGTATTATCATTTGCTGCGCCTGCTCAACAGCAATTTATTAAAACCTCGTCAGTTACTGACTTTGGTTATAATTTAGATTTGTTTGCTACCAGCGATAATGGATTTGTGATTTTTTCAACAGATAGTTTGAAACTTTCAAAATTCAATGCATGCGGACAGGCAGAATGGAGCAAAAAATTCTACATAACAAGCCTTGTAACATCATTGAGTGATTTTATCAGAACTTCAAACGGTGATTTCGTTTTTCTAAGCCGAGTTCAAAATGGTTCTGCTTATTCTTCAGCTATAACGCGTATGGACGGTTCAGGTAATATTGTCTGGAGTAAAACCTATGTTGATGCCGATTACACTCATTTTCCTTATACAATAAGTGAAGATCAGCAAGGCAACATTTTTGTTTTTTCTAACGTTGAAAATATCAATAACAATGTAACCTATAATCTCATTATTAAATTAAAATGCATCAGGTAAAGCAACTTAATATGGACCAAATTTTACGACCACGGTGGCATTTGGGGCGGAGCTATTTAAAATAGTGATAACGGCTGCTTATACGTATAGCGCAATACATATATAAACATAAATAATGCCGGTAATGTTCAATGGTCAGCAGTAATAAGTGGTATGGGCTACTATTATAAAGCAGCTACTGAAGTTAGTGATGGATTTATTATCACAGGCTATTCCAACGGAAGTCAGAATATTTTATTTGCCAAAATTGATAAAAGCGGTAACCTGCTCTGGAGTGATAAAAAGAAAGCTGATGTAAACGGAATCAGATTTTTATCAATTGCCTAATGGCAACATTGCTGCTATGTTTAAAGTTGCAATTGACGTACCTTCCTATCCAACAGTAATTGAATTTGACAAGGATCTAAATATCATTAAAGCAAACTCTTTGAACATAATTGGCTTGAATCCTAATAATTTCAAAATAATTACAACTAATGATGGATTGCCATTAGTTGCGGCAATAACAGGTTCAGGTCAGTTATTAACTGCCAAACTTGATAATGACTTTAGCACCTGTGTGATATCAGCGGAGCACAATTTAATTTAGTAAACGAAAGTGTTTCGCGCCTTGCTACAACCACTGTAATAAACTATCCTCTACTGAGGTAAATCTTGAATTTTACATCCGATACATTTTCAATGCAGATTGAATAACAGTTGTTTTAATCAAAAGCAACTCGAATTAGGTAACGACACTAATATTTGTATGAATAATGAAATCACCCTCAAAAACTATATACAGATCAATTCGACTCCTTACGTGTGGTCGACAGGAGATACCACCCCCAACAATTGCAGTATCACAAACAGGCACTTATTGGTTGCAGGCAGGTTATCATTGCGGTGAGTTTTGGGTTAGCGATACTATAAAAATTACAATGTTACCGGTAATTGAAGCCAACCTTGGTGATGATTTCAGACTATGTATTGATAGCAGCAACATTAAAGCGCACCTATGCCTGCTATTATTCAGAGTAACGGATCAACTAATGACCAATAAATATTGTATCGGTAATTTATACTGGCTTACCATAACCAACAACAATGGCTGCTTTTCTTCCGATACAGTTGAGGCTAGCCTTGCTAAATGTTATTGCGACTTATATGTGCCTAATGCTTTTACACCTGATGATGACGGAATAAATGACCCTATTTTCTGTTTCGATTGTGAGTTTTTTGAATATAATTTAAAGATTTTCAACCGCAGGGGTCAACTCATTTTTACAACAGCTGATTACAAAACCAATTGGGATGGCCGATTTAATAAATTGAACCTGTCGTTTTTGGTCAATTAATTACCGACAAGCCATTAAAGGAAAATTCTGGCACTATCACACCATTGCTGTTATTTGATTAATACTACTTTAAATAAAGCTGTCAACGTCTTTTAACAGATAACAGGTGCTATTAAAAAATATATTGCTATTATTACGCAACATTAACAACAGTTATCGCATTATCGATCAAATCATTGACAGATTAATTTTTTAAAGTTAACGGCATAAATCTTTGCTTTATGTTTAACATTTTAATTATTGAATGTCTTACTGAAATCAGAGAAAACCTTTCAGAATTTCTTGAACTTGAAGGGTACAAGGTTTTAAAAGCTGATAATGCAGAATCTGGAATACAGATTGCTTTAAACAATAAACCGGATATCATTTTATGTGACATACTGTTGCCCGGCAAAAGCGCTTATAAAGTTTTAAAAGCTATTTTAGCAAACCAGGAAACAAAATACATACCTTTTATAATTATTTCTAACTTGTCAGAAAAGCAAAATATTAATGAAGCATTGCACTCGGGAGCAGCGGCCTACCTGGTTAAACCTTTTGAACCTGAATTGCTGCTTGACACAATTAAAAAGTACATTAAGTCAACAACTTTAGTAGAAGGCGAAAAAAATTCTGATATTTATTAAATCAACAATTTCCTGTATTGTTATAATCAATAATTTTTTAATATATTGTATTCCAATGATCAGGTAATTTAAGTAGTCATTACAAATTATTTTAATCCATAACAACAAAACTTTTACAATGAGAAAAATTTTACTGTTCAGCGTAATAACGCTGCTAGCACTTTCAAAAGCATTTTCACAGCCATTAAATGTTACATTCAGGAGTAACCTGGCTTACCCCGGCAAAACACTTGCTAATATTTGGGGTTATGTTGATACTCTTGGTAATGAATATGCCCTGGTAGGAACATCGGCAGGTGTTTCAATAGTTAATGTTACCAATCCACTTGCACCGGTTGAAGTCTTTGCAGTAGCAGGAATCAACTCGCAATGGCGCGAAATAAAAACCTGGGGAAAATATGCTTATGTTACAACAGAAGGATGTTGTAATGGTATTCAGATTATAAACCTAAGTAACCTGCCTGCTTCAGTTAACTCAAAATACTATACCGGTGATGGCGCTATTAACGGACAACTTACCAAAGCACATGCATTGCATGTTTCAAATGGTTATTGCTATCTGTACGGCACCAACCTGTTTAGTGGTGCTGCGGTAATCCTTAACCTTGCTGATCCCTGGAATCCGACATATGCCGGCAATACCAATAACCCCGGTTTATCCAGTCAATACATACATGATGGTATTGTAAGCAATGATACTCTTTGGGGTGGACACATTTATGCAGGACAATTTTCGGTTTTTAATGTGGCTAATAAAGCTGTACCAGTTCTGTTGCAAACTCAAAACACACCCAATAATTTTACACACAATACATGGTTAAGCGATAATCATCGCGTATTATTTACTACCGATGAAGTTTCCAACTCTTATCTTGCTGCTTATGATGTAAGCAATATCAACAACATTACCTTGTTGGATAAAATACAATCAACACCCGGCAATGGTGCAATCATCCATAATGTTTATGTAAAGAACGATTTTGCAATAGCATCTTATTATACCGAAGGCGTAATTATTGTTGATGCAGCACGTCCTTCTAATCTTATTAAAACCGGTCAATATGATTGTTCTGCATCCTACTCGGGCAATGGATTTCATGGGGCATGGGGCGTTTATCCTTACCTGCCTTCGGGCAACCTGGTTGTGTCCGATATGGAAACCGGACTTTATGTTTTAACTCCGAATTATTTGCGTGGATGCTACCTGGAAGGAACAGTAACTGATACCTTATCTGGTGCTTTAATCCCCGGAGCTTCTGTTCAGGTTGCCGCTTCATCAATGAATGAGGTTACAAATGCAGCCGGTCAGTTTAAAACAGGAACTGTAAATGCAGGAACCTATACAGTTACTGTTAGTAAAACTGGTTATACAACAAAAGTAATTACAGGTGTTGTACTTTCTAATGGTGTATTAACTAACCTGAATGTACAACTTGCATTGCCGGGTGTTAACGTTTCAGGAAAGGTGGAAGATGTTAATGCTACTGGGATACCCCTTGCAAAAGTAGTGTTGGAAGACAACAATGGCTTCATTTACAATACAACAACTGACTCGGCAGGGAATTATGTCTTAAACGGAGTTTATCCAAGCTTTTATACAGCAACAGCCGGCAAATGGAAATATAATAATAGCTGCCAGTCTATATTAGTCAACTCACCTGTTAGCGGATTAAACTTTTCATTAGCACGCGGATTAAGTGATGATTTTACTTTTGATTTCGGATGGACTAAAACTTCAACTGCTAAGCGTGGCAAATGGGTGCGTGATTTACCTGAAGGTACCACTTTCATTAATCTGAATGATGCGAATCCGGGAGAGGATGTAAACAGTGACTGCAATAATAAAGCGTACATAACAGGTAATGGTGGCGGAGCTTACAATAATGATGATGTAGACAGCGGTTACACTAATCTTGTTTCTCCTGTGCTTGATTTGAAAACAGGGTGGACTGATCCGGTAATTAAAGTTAATACGTGGTTTTTTGCAGAACCCGGATCCAATGATACGCTGATAATCAGGCTGCAAAAAGGGACAACAAAATTTGTACTTGATAATATTACAGTTAGTTCTTCTAACAATTCGCAGTGGGTTCAGCGTTCATACAGGGTAAAAGACTACACCACTCCTACCAAAAACATGAAAATATCTTTTTATGTACGCGATAAAAATCCTGATCATGCTATTGAAGCCGGTGTTGACGAGTTTTACGTTGAAGAGAGTATCCCTGCAAAAGGCGATATACCGGGTGAAATAAGTTTTACTGATAACAGTTTAATACAATCCATCTACCCTAACCCATTCAGAAATTATATTTATGGCACTTTGCTTAATGATGAGCCTGTTAATTTAACCATTACCCTATACGATATAACAGGCAGGGTTGTTAAAACTGAAAATGTGAACGCAACGGGTGAGTTTCAAATCAATGTAAACGAAAACCTGGATAGCGGAGTTTATTTTATGCAATTAAGCAGCGAAACTGAAACAACGCAGGTTAAAGTGATTCGGCAATAACTGCTGGTAATTTAAAAGCAAAAGCCTTCAGAAATGAAGGCTTTTTTATTCATTACTATCTGATGCGTTTAATTTAACTTTTTGCCCGGCTTTTAGCATGAGTACCGCCATTGCTTTTTTTCTTTGGCTTAACAGCAGGCTTAGGTGCTGTGCTGGTTTTATATGCTTCATTAAGTGACTCTGTTGCTAACGCAGATTCAGGAAACAAACTGGTATTATATTTCAATAAATTGATTGCATCATCTTTCTGGCGTTTGCGTAATAGCAGTTTACTTAAATTGATATAATGCATTTCGTCAACAGGGTACAGAATTGCAATAGGATTGTTGTCCTGTGTTTTTGCCAGTTTAGCTGCAGCCATATCATTTTTCAGCGTATTAACCCTTGAAATGAAATAATCGTATGGAATAACACCATCAATAAAATCATTCTCATACTCCAGCATACAGCGGGTATATGCTACAAGTACACTATCACTGTTAGCCATTTTATTGCTGTTGATTTTATTGTAAGCCACATCTCCGAATACCAGATTAACGGTATCGCCACTTCCTATGATATCATTAAAATTAAGTAATGCAGCAAGGGCAATCTGAGAATAATTTTGTGATTCGTTTTTAAACCCACGGGCTTCTGTTACCCACATTTTGCGAATCAGTTGCATGTTTCCCTCGCTTGGGCAAATAGCATCTAGTACAGCTGCAACGTTACCTGGTCCTGCATGATAAGTGTGCATTACCAATAGCCTGAACCAAAGCGCATTTTCATCATAAACAAGATTTCGCTGCTCAAGCAATTCTTTAACTTTAGGAATAAATATCTTGCCAAGCAACTGCGAGGCAGCATAAGCCGACCTTTCAAGACTTTGCCGTTCATCAACATATCGGTTCACTTTTAATCCAAACTTTTTGGCTACTGCTGGCATCAGCTGAAAAGGTCCGCGGGCACCTGCCCACGACTGTTGCGAAGTTTTTCCCGGACTTTCAATTAACAGGATGGTCTGTGCATACCAGGGATCAACATCATTTTGCTTGAAAACCTTTATTGCTTTATCAATACTCTTCAGTGTTTTCCGATGCTCAAAAAAATCTTTACGACCAATGCTCACAAATAAACAGGTACCCGAATCAAGACTATTCATCTGGCAGATCCACGCTTTACATAAATCTTTTTGAGCTTCGGTTTGTGATGCCCAGTTTTTGGTTACAACTGTTTCAACAGGGGTGCGTGTAGCAGCAACATTTACAATACTTGAATCAGGTGAAAGCTGAATTATCTTTTTCCAGAATACCGATTGCGGAAGCGTATCCCACCCTTCATCATACAGCTGGTAATTATTTACAAACTGCATTTCTTCAGCATAATCGTAACCTTTTACATATTTTTTTACCAATTCAGTTTTTGCTGAAGGAAGGGTATCAACAGGTATGATATTATTTTCCCCCATCGTGTTTTTGCAACTGCTGAAAACAATCAGCATTAACAAAATCATCAAAACAGAAATTGAAACTTTAATTTTATTCATAAACTTAATGACCAGGAGGTTAGCAAATAACGGAGATTTCAGAAAATATTGCTCCGAAAATTACATCATAAATTAATTAAAACCTAAGTTACAAAAATAACTGCAGTAATTAAAGTAGTAAACCTGTATAATCATACTTATTAACGAGGTATTCTTAATAGCTCAAATGGTAAATAATTGTTATCATTCAGATAAAAATGGGTATTAAGGATATTAAAACTACCTTTGCGCCACAATAAAAGGCCGAGGTGCGTTTGCATTGAATTGATTCATAAGCGCTGAGGTTTAACTTCAACGTATTATAATGAACAATTTTGAAAAGCTTGGCTTGAATAGTCAGATTATTCAGGCCATCACCGAACTTGGATTTGAAAATCCAACACCTGTACAAGAACAGGCAATTCCACAACTTATTACACATCCCAAGGATTTTATCGGTCTGGCACAAACCGGCACAGGTAAAACTGCTGCATTTGGGCTTCCGTTACTGCAACTAATTGATGTGAAATCAAAAATTACCCAGGCGCTGGTATTGGCTCCAACACGCGAACTATGCGTGCAGATTGCCAATGATGTCGAAAAATTTTCGAAGTATATGGGGACTATTAAAACAGTTGCTATATATGGAGGTGCAAGCATCAGTGAGCAAATTCGTGCTGTAAAGCGAGGTGCACAAATTGTGGTGGCAACCCCCGGCAGGTTAATTGATATGATTAACCGCGATGTGGTAGATTTAAGCAATGTACGGTACACCGTACTTGATGAGGCCGATGAAATGCTGAACATGGGTTTTAAGGAAGAGATTGATGCCATACTTGAAAACACACCTGAAACAAAAAACACATGGCTGTTCAGTGCAACTATGCCACAGGAAGTGCGCGATATAGCCCGTAACTACATGTTTGAGCCCGTTGAAATTACCATGGGTAAAAAGAATTCAGGTGCTGAAAATATTGAACACATTTATTATGTAGTACAATCACGCGACAGGTATTCTGCTTTAAAAAGACTTGTTGATTCACATCCTGAAATTTTCGGAATTATTTTTTGCCGCACCAAGCTTGAAACGCAGGATGTAGCAGAAAAGCTGGTAAAGGATGGTTATAATGCTGATGCTTTGCATGGTGATTTAAGCCAGGCTCAGCGCGATAAAGTGATGGCACGCTACAGGCAAAAAACGCTGCAATTACTGGTGGCTACTGACGTAGCTGCAAGAGGTATTGACGTAAATGACGTTACTCACGTTATCAATTATAACCTGCCTGATGAATTGGAAAATTACACCCACAGAAGCGGACGTACAGCAAGAGCAGGAAAATCAGGTGTTTCTATGATTATTATCGGGCCACGTGATGTATCGAAAATCAGGCAGATTGAAAAAGTGATCAACAAGAAATTTACCAATGGTAAAATACCAAGCGGAGTTGTGGTGGTGGAAAATCAATTGCTCGGATTAATAAAGCGCATACATAATGTTGAGGTAAACGAACAGGGAATTGCAAAATATCTTCCCGCTATTTTTGATGAGCTTAAAGATTTATCAAAAGAAGATCTTGTGAAGAGGATGGTTTCAGTGGAGTTTAACCGATTCCTGGAATATTATCGTAATGCTGATGATCTGAATGTAGATGCTTCAAGACGCAGTGAAGGTGATTCAGGATTTACAAGCAAGCAGAAGTTGTTTATCAACTTGGGTTCTGTAGATGGATTTGACAAAACAACTATGTTAAATTACCTGATAGAAATAACCGGCTTATCAAAAACCGATTTCGGCCATATGAACATAAAGGGTGTCTACTCTTTCATTGATATGACTGAAGAAAAATTAGGCGAAGCACTTGAAAAGTTTAAAGGCGAGGTGTACAAAGGCCGTAAAGTTCGCACAGATATTTCCGCTTCATCAGGTGGCCGTTCATCTGGAAGCCGCAGTGGCTCCAAATATGGTGGCGACCGTGGCCGAAGTAAATCTTATGGAAGTGACAGAAATGATAATCGGTCACGCGGAGATAGCTATGGTAAAAGAAACTCAGGAAATGACTTTGGTGCAAAACGCAACAGCAATTTTAACGGTAAACCGCGTAATGCATATAGCAGCAAGCGCGAAACCGTAAATGAGAGTTATGATGATTTCTTTAAGAGTGAATTCAGCGATAACAAAGGCTTTTCAAAAGGCGATAAGAAACCTCGCAAAAAATATTAAGCTGAATGATGTTATTCAAGCCGCCCTTTAAAAGGCGGCTTTTTTATTCTATAATTTCTACTGTATACAAGCTGTACTTATTATTAAAGTATATTTTTACTTTTCACCTCCATTTGTTTGACTGATTAAATCCTTGCTAAAACACTATTTAAAATATTGGCTGATCATTGGTATTGCCGCTGTTGTACTTTATGCAAATATTTTCTGCAACACCAGGTCCACTAACCAAAATACCGATAGCAACATTGAACAGGTTTCCAATCAATATGCAAGCTTAAATGATACCGTTAAGTATGTTGGCATGAATACCTGCAGGCAGTGCCATGCAGAAATATATGCAACGTATATTGAAACCGGTATGGGTAAATCATTTGATGTTGCATCACACACCAAATCTTCGGCTGACTTTAGCCATGCAGTAATTTATGATAAATACACTGATCTGCACTATAAGGCTTACTGGCAGAAGGATAGCTTAAAATTTATGGAATACCGTTTACAGGGAACTGATACCATCCATAAACGAACAGAAACAATTAATTACATAGTTGGCAGCGGTCAGCACACCAACTCACATATTTTCAATACCAACGGTTATCTCTGCCAGGCACCAATGACTTATTATACTCAGAAAGGTAAATGGGATTTACCACCGGGATTCGAAAATGGCATGAACACACGATTTAGTCGCAGTATCGGCCTTGAATGTATAACCTGCCATAATGCATATCCGCGAATGGTGGAGGGGTCAGAGAACAAATATGAAATGATAGCCAATGGTATTGATTGCGAACGATGCCATGGACCGGGCGAAGCTCATGTAAAACAAAAGCAACTTGGCAACCTGGTTGATACATCACAATTTATTGATTACTCGATTGTAAATCCTGCAAAACTCAGCATTGATTTGCAGTTTGATATTTGCCAGCGTTGTCATGTACAAGGGAATGCTGTATTAAATAAAGGAAAATCATTTTTTGATTTCAGGCCGGGAATGCACCTGAGTGAAGTGATGAATGTATTTATGCCGGTTTATAAAGGACAGGAACGTGAGCATATCATGGCAAGCCATGCTGAACGTTTAAAACTCAGCCAGTGTTATTTAGCTACATCAAAAAAAGTTGAAGCTAACCCGCAACTGGCAAAAACGCTTCGTCCATATAAAAATGCGCTTACCTGTGTTACCTGTCATAATCCGCATAAAAGTGTAAAAGTTACCGGCAATGAAATTTTTAATAATGCATGTAAAAATTGCCATAGCCAGACTGAACAACATTTGTGCACTGCCGATGATGCCGCATTAAAAAAAGCAGGCAATAATTGCGTAAGCTGCCACATGCGTAAATCAGGGTCTATAGATATTCCTCACGTTAGGGTAACCGACCATTACATAAGTAAACCACTTGATCAGAAAAAAATTAATGAGGTAAAATCATTTGTTACCATTTCATGCATCAATAATCCCGGAGCAGATGCAGTTGCAAGAGGACGGGCTTATATCAACTACTTCGAAAAATTTGGTTTTGAAAAATTTGCTCTCGACTCTGCAAAAAAATATTTTCCTGACGATTCGCCTACAGATGTTGAACATTATTTTGACGAACTGGTTCACATCAGTTACCTGCGCGAAGATTATCAGCAGGTTATTGAATATATAAATGCTGTTCCTGATATCCTCAGTCAGCTCAACAGGAAATCATACAGTAATTATGATGCATGGACCTGTTACAGGATAGGAGAATCCTATTATAATTTAAGTCAACCGCAATTGGCCCTGCCCTATTATGAACGGGCTGTTTCACTTGCTCCTTTTGCGCTTGATTTTCAGAATAAATATGGAACGCTGCTGATTGATTTACAGCAATACGATAAAGCAAAAACTGTTTTTGAATTTATAGTTGATCAGAATAAGCTCTATGAAAAAGGTTGGTGCAACCTGGGTTATGCTACCTTGCTTACCATAAAAGATACTGTAACAGCACGCATTTGTTATGAAAAGGCTATTGCGCTTAACCCCGATTATGAGCAAGCTATTTTAAACCTGGCAGGATTATCAGTTTATAAAAACGAAATTGAAAAAGCCAGGATGATTTTAAAATCATATCTGAAAAAAAATCCAAATAGCCTGAAAGCAAAAAAAATACTGCAACAGTTAAACCAGGCCGGTTAGTTTTCTGTAAGTAAAAGTGCTTGCATTCTATGATCACATTAATTCAAATTTGTATTTTCGCATGACAGGTTTTTAAACTATGACTTTTTACATAAAGAAATTTGCCCCCGTTTTCTTTCTCACTTTAATTTTATTTAAGAGTTATGCCGCCAAGGACAATATCTCTGTAATGCTTCGTGTAGTTTCTGAAAAACAAGATTTATCAAGGGGCTACAACTTTGTAGAGCAGCTCACTAAAGTGGTTTATGATGAAGTTATGGCTGGCCATACGCATTTATGGGATTCACCTTCAAAAGAAATAAAGATTACTGCAGCAGCTTTAAAAGACATTGAACAGTCAGCAGCTACTTCATTTATTTCACTCAACTATTTATTTATTTATGAAAAATGGACTAAGGCAGAAACAGAAATACAAACCACAACACTTGGCTTTTCATTTATAGGTAAAAATGCAGCTGGAGATATTGCTTTTGGCTATCTTGATTATGCTGACATAAGCCAGGCATTGCTGGCACACCGGCTGATGGTAAATGCTGATGGTAATTGCGCAGCAAGTATCAGTTATTCACTTCAAACCAAACAGTTTGATTTTTCCATTGTGCAATTTAACGGAGAAGCTATACCCGGAGAAACAGAATCAGAAAAAATCAAGAAGGATTATATTTCAGGAATGAATTTCAATTCTGTTTTGTTTCCACAGCAGCTGCAGGCAAAATGTATTACTTATATTTTGGAGAAACCACTTGATTTGGAAGATGTATCTGCCCAGCTTACTTCATGTATAATAAATGCAGTACAAGGTTACCTGGCTGAAAGGCCGGTAAGTTTTTCAGATTGGGGTGGCGATGAAATAAAAGGTTTAAAATATCCAGAGGAACTTAACGTGACACAAATTGCAGTGACGGAAAACTGGAACAAGTATGCAGGTAAAATTACTACTACATTAAAAAATGTAATCATCTATGTAAACGGTCAACCTCTAAATGCACTTACAGCTGATGATCTGAAGGAGACAGACATCAACTGCCATTCAAAAAATATTGTCGAATTGCTTAAAGAAAAGAACATGCTTTATTATATCAGCCGGGTTAATGATCAGCAGATTGAGCGTATCAATACCTTTAATTTTTTAAAAGCGCTGCATGAAACTGACTGGAATCAGCTGAACTATTACGTTGAACATAAACAATAAATCCATTACTATCCAATAAGTACATTACATCATTTTTAAAATGAAAAACTATTGATATTATTCGCCTGTAAATTCATATCATACATTACTTAACACAACAATTATGGATAAAATTAAATTCGGAACAGATGGATGGCGCGCTATTATAGCAAAGGATTTTACTGTTACCAATGTAACTCGTGTAGCTGAAGCAACTGCTAACTGGCTTATTAAAAAAAATTCAAAACCTTCAGTTGTAGTCGGGCATGATCCGCGGTTTGCAGGTGAATTATTTGCACAAACCGTAGCTAAAGTTTGCTGTTCAAAGGGAATAAAAGTATACCTGGCAAAAGGTTTTGTTTCTACACCAATGGTTTCGCTGGGAACAGTTAATAAAAAGGCCGACCTGGGCATCATTCTTACAGCAAGTCATAATCCGCCATCTTACAACGGATATAAACTCAAAGGTTCTTATGGTGGACCGTTAGTTCCTTCACAGGTTCAGGAAATTGAAGATATCATTGCTGACGAGCCAACGATAGATGTTGAACGAATCGATTTACAAGCCTTTGTTATTTCGGGCTTGCTGGAATATATCGACTTAGAAAGCATGTACTGTGATCATGCTGCAAACAATTTCGACCTGGATGCCATTCGCAAATCAGGATTAAGGCTTGCCTATGATGCTATGTATGGTGCCGGACAAAATGTGATTAAGCGTTTGTTGCCACAAACCATTATGCTTCATTGCGAACAAAATCCATCTTTCAATGGGCAGGCTCCTGAACCTATTCATAAAAATCTCACGGAGTTTTCAAACCTGATTAAGAATGACGGTAAAATTGATTGCGGCCTTGCTACTGATGGCGATGCCGACCGTATTGGCCTGTATGACAGCAAGGGTAATTTTGTTGATTCGCATCACATTATTCTGCTGCTCATTCACTATCTTGTAAAATACAAAAAGCAATCCGGAAAAATTTGCATAGCTTTTTCAGTAACCCCAAGGGTTAAAAAACTTTGTGATCATTATGGTTTAAAAATGCAGACACTTAAAATCGGTTTCAAGTGGATATGCGAGGTAATGATTAATGAAGATGTGCTTGTAGGTGGCGAAGAGAGTGGTGGAATTGCAATTAAAGGACATATTCCTGAGCGTGATGGTATATGGATGGGATTAGTGATATGGGAATTTATGGCTAAAAGCGGAAAATCGCTGCAACAACTCATTGACGAAGTTTATGAAATAACCGGTCCGTTTTCATTTGAACGTGTTGACCTTCATATCAACGAAGAGTTGAAACAAAAAATTCTTGAAAAATGCAGAACCAATGCTTTCAGTTCATTTGGCAGTTACAAAATTGCACGAATGGAAGATCTTGATGGCTGGAAGTACTTTTTCGATAACGGTGATTGGATTATGATTCGGGCTTCAGGCACCGAACCGGTTTTGCGAACTTATGCCGAAAGTAACAGTCGCGAATCGGCCTTTGCAATATTGAAAGCCGGTGAAGAAACACTGGTGAATTAAGAAATTTCTTTGAATTATTATTTTCAGATGCAGCAATTCTATTTCTTTAAAAAAACTCCGGTCGTTATTGTTACAGCCGGAGTTTTTTTATTCCTGCTGCTACAAGTTTTCTATGCAAATGCACAACAACCGGAAAATTCGGATACAATTTCACTTAACAAGAAGCGGCTAACCGGAGTGGCCGTTACCGGTGGTGTTGCTTATGTAGGAGGAATGACTGGGCTTTATCAATTGTGGTATAAAGATTATGCATCTGAATCGTTTCATTTTTTTGACGATTCAAAAGAATGGCTGCAAATGGATAAATGTGGTCATATCTTTTCATCCTACCAGTTAGGCTTATGGAGTATTGGCGCACTGAAGTGGACCGGATTGGAACGCAAAAAATCAATCTGGTACGGTGCTGCCTACGGGTATCTTTTTCAAACAACCATCGAAATTTATGATGGCTTCAGTAGTGGCTGGGGATTTAGTCCTTATGATATGATTGCTAATACCGTTGGATCGGGCATATTGGTTTCACAAGAGTTGCTGTGGAATGAACAACGTTTCAGAATCAAGTTTTCCTATCATGCGTCACCGTATGCCAATGTGCGGCCTGATCAATTAGGTGAAACACCCGCTCAGCGATTGTTTAAAGATTATAATGGTCAGACGTATTGGCTCAGCTGCAATATGAAATGCTGGATGAAAAAAGATTCACGCATCCCTAAATGGCTAAACCTGGCATTTGGTTATGGGGCTGATGGAATGACCGGGGCAGTTGAAAACCCTACCACCGTAGATGGTGTGCCTGTTGCAAATTACACACGCTACCGGCAATTTTATTTTGCGCCTGATATTGACCTTACAAGAATAAAAACCCGTTCCAGATTTCTGAATACCGTTTTTAATGTAATCGGTATCGTGAAATTTCCATTGCCAACTATTGAATATAACAGCCAGGATAAATTTGTCTTTCATGCATTGTTTTTTTAGTAACGTTAATTAGTATTTTATTTTTTTATTTTCGTTCCAAACTAAAAACACAAACCATTATGCCACGTACTTCGCTAATGCAAACCGTAAAGCGTGCCTTCAATATTGCACGTATTACTCAAAAATCTGCCACTGCAGATAAGCAGGCAGCCATTGAAGAATCCTATATCAATTATGGCAGGCGTAAATTTGTAACAAACTCTTTGAAGGGTGCTGCTCTTTTGAGTATAGGAACACCGCTTTTACAAGCCTGTACTAAGGAAGTTGACCAACCCGGTGATACGGGAAATGATTTCATGGTAAACAAACTTGTTCCCTCACCCAAAATTGCAATTGTCGGAGCAGGTATTGCCGGCCTTAATTGTGCTTTTCAGTTGCGTGATGTAGGTATAACATCTACCATATATGAAGCAAGTAACCGGCATGGCGGGCGTATGCGCACAGCACATGATATTATGGCCCCGGGACTTACTACTGAACTGGGAGGGGAATTTATTGACAGCGGTCATACGGAAATTTTAAAATTAGCTCAGCGCTTTAACCTGAAGCTGATTGATACCAACGATTCTATTCTTAACGGGCTTGATAAAGATGTTTTCTTCTTTGATAATACCTCTTACACTGAAGCTGATGTTATCAATGCATTCTTACCCATTGCGGCAACCATGCAGGCAGATATTGACCAGTTGCCCGAAACCATCACAGCCTGGAATCCGGGCGGTGCTGCTGCATTTGACAACATCAGCCTTGAACAGTATATCAGCAACCTGAATTGTGTTCAATGGCTCAAAGAGTTATTAACTGTGGCTTACGTAACGGAATATGGCCTTGATGCAGGCGAACAGTGCTGCATTAATATGCTATATCTTATTTCTACTGATACTAATAATGGATTTAAGATTTTTGGTGATAGTGACGAACGCTATAAAATTGAAGGAGGCAATCAGCGTATTCCTAACAAACTTGCCAACGCACTCAGCGCACAAATTCAATACGACCACAAATTGACTAAAGTGGTATTGAAACCCAATAACAGGTACCGCCTGCACTTTGAAGCATCAAACGGAAGTGTTTCTGCATTTGATTATGATATTGTTGTTTTTGCACTTCCATTTACACTACTGCGCGAAGTGGACTTTACTTTTGCACTGCCACAATGGAAGGTAAACGCAATTCAGAATCTCGGGTATGGCACTAATGCAAAAGTGATGGGAGGATTTAACAGCCGCTTCTGGCAAACATTTAATAAAGCAGGCCAGGTTTTTACTGACGAGGCTTTTCAATTGGGTTGGGATAACAGCGAATTACAAGGGGGCACTGCAGGTGGATACACTTTTTATTCTGGCGGGGCTGCAGGAGTTGCAGTCGGAAATGGCGGGCCTGCTTCGCAGTTTAATAGCTTGCTCGTTGGCCTCGAAAAAATTTTTCCGGGAATCAGTGCACAGCATAATGGAAATGTAGCACGCTTTCACTGGCCATCATTCAAATACACTAAAGGAAGTTATGCCTGTTATAAAACAGGTCAGTACACCACCATTACAGGATATGAACGCAGGCGAGTTAACAACC
This sequence comes from Bacteroidia bacterium, assembly GCA_044230205.1. Taxonomy (GTDB): domain Bacteria; phylum Bacteroidota; class Bacteroidia; order AKYH767-A; family OLB10; genus JAEUTH01. The sequence continues at coordinate 14,504 of JBGARN010000015.1, read as the reverse complement.
TGTTTTTCTGCGGAGAACATTGCAGCTTATGGTACCAGGGTTACATGAATGGTGGGGCTGAAACCGGTGAACGTGTTGCAAAAAGAATAATGGAAGATATTAAAGCCAATATCTGAACAGATAATATCAACTAAATACGCGCAATAGGTTTCCGTTAAGAGAGGTGTTGAATTTTTGCAATGCTTCAGTTGCCGGACCATTTATTACACTTCCGCTTTCTGCAAAATTACTTCCGTGATTGGGGCAATGAAATTGTTGCGAATTTCCCTGGTAGGTTATTGTTGTGCCCTGGTGCGTGCAGGCCGATGCTACGGCAATAAAATTGCCCGCTATTGTTTTGGCAACAATCACCCCGCTTTTATAAATAAAACCACCTGCTACATTTAATGCAGCATTGTTACTGTCTGATAAATCGATAGTAAAATCAACGCTTATTGCCGGATTGTTATCCTCCTTTTTACAGCTGCTTAAGCAGTTAGCCAACACAAATGCACCTGCACTCATTCCGGTTAATTGCAAAAAATAACGTCTGTTCATTTTTTTCATTCTTAGGTTTCAACAAAATACATATCAATCATTCCTTTATTCCGGGCTTCAATTTTACCACGGTGAATACAAGTGAATTTGTCTTTAACCAATTCATAGGTGCTGCCACTGATATTTACTTTTCCGGGCTCGCCCGATGATTCCATTCTTGATGCAATGTTAACGGTATCACCCCAAATATCGTATGCAAATTTTCTTATACCAACAATACCCGCAATAACCGGACCTGTATGGCATCCTATGCGTATTTCGAAAAATGTTTTGCCTTCGGCTTCGCGCTTTTTCCTTTCAGCAAGCATAAAATCCATAATTTCCAGTGCAGCTTTCACTGTATCTTCGGCATTAGTATTGGTGGCAATAGGCAAGCCTCCTGCACACATGTAGCTATCGCCAATTGTTTTAATTTTTTCAATGCCATACTTTGCTATTATCTGGTCAAAAGAACTATAGAAAAAATTAATTTCATTTACCAACTCCTGGGCTGTAAGCCGTTCGCTCAATTTTGTAAAATCTTTAAAGTCAGTAAACATAACAGTAACCTGCTCAAAATCTTTTGCACTCGTAGTACCTTTTAGTTTTAATTCTTCGGCAGTTTCTTCTGGCAAAATATTCAACAGCAACTCATCACTTCTTTTTTTCTCTTTACTAATCTTGTTTCGCTGGTTCAGGAAAATTACTGCAAACAAAAGTACTATGGCAAACCCACCGATAAAGGCATTGCGAACCAGTTGCTGCCGCTGCATTTTAACTTTCTGAATTTCTTTATCCTTGTTAAGCAGTGAAATTTCCTGGTCTTTATGTTCGGTTTCGAACCGGGTGCTTAACTCTGCAAATTGCCGCCTTGCATCTTCATTAAGCAGGGTATCATTAAGTTTAGAATACCTAACATGGTTATTATACGCCAAATCATATTTCCCCATCCTGGCATAAATTTCTGATAATGTGTTGTAACATTCCTTAATGTAACTACGATCACCCATTTCATCTGCTATCTTCATACAGCTGTCGATGTACTGAATGGCAACAGGAAAGGATTTCAGGTTCATGTACACAAGACCTATATTATGAAAACTTGCCGCTACGCCTCTTTTGTCATTCAGCTTTTTTGCCATTTGCAGCGACCGAAGATGAAAAACCAGCGCCATGCTATATTGATTTTTCTGTTCATATATAACCGCTACATTATTCAATGCGTCTGATATCCCCTGCTGATCGCCCGATGCTTCCATTTTAAATAATGCCTGCCTGAAATAATCCAGCGCCTTATCGGTATCCGATTGCGTATAGTAAGAGTTACCAAGCATCATCATACTGGTGGCAATAGAATAGTTGTCATTAATTGACTCCGCTATTTTCATAGCCTGTAGTGAATAATTCCTCGCATTATCAACATTGCCCAGTTCATTATGTGCAATACCTATGTATTGCAAACACCGGATTGTATTTTTTTCATGCTGATTTTCCTGGAAGAGTTTAAGAGCTTTAAAAAGGTAGTTGATAGCCTCGTTATACTTAGCAGTGTTTAGTTTCAACACACCGGCATTAAGATAGCCATTAGCTGTTAAGGTATCATTATTAGACTTTTGGGCAAGTTCTAATCCCATAAGATAAAATAGAATAGCTGAATCGGGGTCAGATTTTTCAAACTCCGAAGCCACCTGGTAGTAAATTCTTATTTTCTCTAATGGTGAAGATGTATGCTTAAGCACCTTTTGCAGGCTATCGCTATCAACCGTAAAACCGGTGGAGCAAAGCATTACAATTCCCATTAAATACGTAACAACATATTTATGCATATAGCCAGAAAAGAATATTCAATAAATGACAGGATAAGGTTAATTATTATATATTTGTAAAACAACAAATTAAATCATTTACAATTTAAAAAAATTACAACCATGGCAAAAGGAATAATCAGAATTACACCCAAAAGAGACAATCCCGGATCATTAGAGGTTACACAAGTAGAAACCAATAGTTTTGGTATTCAGAGTGGAAGTGACCTGTCATTTGCTGATCCCGGATTTGCACTTACTGTTGGACAGGAAGTTGATATTAACCTTGTATCAGACTCTGCCTGTACAGTGGTTCAAAAAACAAGGTGATAAAACACAATCTAGTAATTAAGGATGGTAACCCTGATAAGGTTGCTATCCTTTTTTATTTTTATCCTACCAGGGCCCGATGTAAAATATACCCGTAGCAAATAAAATTTGACACAATTTTTGAAAATGCTATTTATACCCTCGATAAGTGCTTTCGCATGAAATCAATAAAATTTACGACTTATTATTTATAAGTAATGGATACGAAATTTAAACCCGGTGATAAGGTTTCATTTAAAAATGAAAAGTTGAATGGTGTAGTGACTGACGTTTTTAAAAACGGTAAAATTAAAGTGTTGCTCGATGATGGGTTTGAAATGGATGTGCAGGAAAAAGAATTGATAAAAATAAATGATGCAACCGGTGATCTTGAAAAACTTTATAAAGCTGATGAAACAGTTTTTAAAGATGAAATACCGCTGGCCATTCTGTTTGGCAAAGAAGGTGAAGTGAACCTGGTTACCTTACCTGCCGAAGAAAATTCAGTGCTGAGCGGACCAGTAAATTTTATTTTAGAAAACAGAACAGACTATTCAATTGCATTTAATTTTTCCTTTAAAAACCAGTTGGATCAGTTGGGTGTGATGATGGAAATGATGGCACCAAAATCAAAAGCAGAAATCGGGAAATATCAACGCAGCGAATTGAAAAAATGGAACAGCATTCACTTAGAAATTTTATTTTTCAAAGCAGGCGAACATAAACCCCTGCGACCGGTTATTTCCGATCTCAGCATCCTGCTGCCTGAGTTACAACAAACACAAATACATCTTAAAGGCCGTAATGCTTTTTCGCGATTGCAACTACTTTACAGCGGTGAAGAATTTTTAATAAATGCAGAGCAACTGAAAAATGCATTTATGCATAAAGCCAAACCCGAACCAGGTAAAATAATTTCTGCTGATTTGTTTTCTTATTCAACAAGCAAAGAAGTTGATCTGCATATAGAAGCACTAACTGATAATTATTCAGAACTTACCAATTCAGAAATTCTTGAAATGCAAATGATCACTTTCAGAAATTCGCTTAACAGCGCCATTGTAAAAAAACTCAAATCAATAACTTTTATACATGGTATTGGCGATGGTGTTTTAAAAAGAGCCATACAGGCTGAGTTAAAAGATTACAAAGGATTAAAGCATCAACCCGCCCCAATGGGTAAGTATGGTTTAGGCGCGATTGAAATCATGTTGTAAAATCTCTGCCGTTAATTTTTTCCTTTAAACAAAAAACTGCACCCAGCCTGCTATTGGCTTCATGCGTTCATTGGCAAAAGAAAATACAAACATGTTTACAAAATAAATCCCTACTTTTCACCTCACAACTCAAACTAAAAACAATATGAAACGACTTACATATATCCTTATGTTGCTGCTATACCACTTAAGCAGCACTGCACAATTTAACGCCACCTACACTTACAACAGCAACAATTACTATGGCTACAGTATGGATACCACATTGGAAAGCGGATACATTATTACAGGCAGCCTTAATAACTCAGGCAAGGATATAGTGGTGATTAAAACCGATAATGAAGGTGATACACTTTTTAAATATACGTACAGCACCGCTTATGATGAAGAAGCCTACTGCGTGCGCACCTGCCTGGACAGCGGCTACATAGTATGCGGCTACAAATACAACGGCAGCAATAACGATGTATTGGTTATAAAGCTTGATGTGCACGGAGTGCAGCAATGAGCCACCACTTGGAACAACGGGGCCAGGGAAACAGCACGAAGCATAGTGCAACTGGCCGACAGCAGTTTTGTGCTTTGCGGCAGTGCTTACATAAGCAGTTAAGATCAAATGTTGATCATGCAGATAAGCAAAACAGGCAGTACCGGCTGGTATAAACACTACAGCGGGGCGCAGCAAAGCGTGGCTGCAGGGTTGTGCAAAAGTTATGACGGTGGCTTTACCATGGCAGGCTACGGCATAACAGCCGGAAACGATACTAACGCTGTAGTTATACGCACCGACAATGGTGGCGACAGCCTGTGGACTGCTACAGAACAATGCGGAGGCAACAAAAAGGCCAACGGCATAGCGGCCGTAAACGGCAATTATTATGTAATAGCAGGCACAGTAACACGCAGCAGCGGCTACACCGATGCCTTTGCATGGAAATTAAACAACAGTGGCGGAAAGATTTTTTACAAGACGTATGGCTGCGGCTACCATGACGGGGCGCAGGCTGTGTGCCAGATGCCCGACCTGAGTTATATACTGGGCGGCTACAAAAGCAACAGCACCAACCGCCACGGCTGGATTGTAAAAATTGGAGAGTGGGGCGATACAGTAAGCACCTACACCTACGCCACCGATTACGATGAGCAGTTTAACGATGTAACTGTAAATGCCACCAGGCATATTGCAGGTGCAGGTACACAAAACACAGCCACATCAACCATATTGGTGTGGCATCCGCAATACGATTATATTTACTATCCACGCTGGATTTGGGTGAACAATGTTTACAGGAAAAGCTCAAGCAACGATTCGCTGGACATACTGGGCAACGACAGCAATACCTATAAGCTTAAAACTTACCTCACTACTTTAAAATATTCAGGCATTGTAATAACTCGGTTTGAAGATATTGTAAACGACAACTACGACAGCACCATTACAAAATATACACAGTTGCATGCACTTATTGATACCCTGCGCAGTGCAGGCATAGCCAATATAGTATGCCAGTTCAGGAGTAATGAAAAAGACTCTGCGCCTTCTGTTAGCTTTGCAGCAATGGACAAGCTGCTCGACTCGCTTATAGTATTTAATACGCAGGCAGGCTCAACCTATAAAACCCGCTTTAACGGCCTGATGCTCGATTATGAAATTTGGAACGATGATTACGGAATTGGCGATACCAATTGCAGGTTTTGCGATGTGGTTACGGGCTGGCAACTGTTTAAGCAATTATGCGACAGCTTTACCACAGCAAGCAACAATGCAGCAAACCATTTGCCCACATCGGTAGTCTGGATAGGCAATATATGCCATGTTGATACCCTGCTTGATTTGGATGGAAGCGGTAGCGATACTACAACTGCAGTTGACCATCAGATAATGATTAGCAAAATAGATAGCTTCAGGTTCGATCGTGTGGTGTTAAGCTTTTTCTTAGACGATTCGCTAGTATCAGCTTACAACGTCAATGTTGATCCAACTGCATTTTTATTGCGTACTAATCAAAAGCAGGCTAATTGGTTCAGGCGATTATGGTATTTTGGCCACGACACCCTTAACATACCAACGCAAATAATTCCACATTTTCATGCAGGGCATGAATCGCCCGGTGGAGGCTTTACACCAAAGCTTGAAAATTACCTTAACGGCACCGGCCCTTATTGGACTGCATTTGGCAAGCATTATTTATACCAAGCCGAAACTGAATTTATGGAGCAGTATAATGATGATCAAACTATGATAACGCACTTTAGCCATGATTCCATTTGGGGCTCAATAAATATTGATGGATTTGAATGGTTTCGATATAATATCGGGCCTTTAGAGTACGACAGCCTTGCAACCCGGTTAGATGATGCTAAGAAATGTGTGCAATATATAAGCCTACCTTTGCGTGAGCAGACTTATTATAATTTTTATAATAGCAAAAATGATGCTATTACTGTGCAAGCATATCCCAACCCATCAACTGGTTATGTAAACATTAAAATTGAAAATTGCAATTTACAGGGTAAGTTAAGGTTAGATATATATGATGTTACGGGAAGAGATATAACAAATTGCTTTGATTACACTGTTGATGGTTGCTTAATAAAAGTTGTAAAGCATAGGAATTATAAAGGTTTAATAATTTGTAAAATATATAAGAATGAAAATTACAATGGCACATGTAAGGTTGTGGTGCAGTAGCCTGCTTATAATTGTAATTAGTTGCAATATTCAGGCGCAACAGATTACGTGGCAGAGATATTATGGAAGTGCTTTTATTGCTAATCAGGGTGGAGGTATTATCCAGGAGCCTGATAGCGGTTTCATGATATGTGCAAATATGTATATTGGTTCTCAAAGTACTATTTTACTAATAAGAACAGATAAATACGGAGATACACTATGGACAAAGCAGCATTTTGGATTCCGGCCAGAAAAAATAATTAAAACATTAGATTCAGGGTATGCTATAGCAGCTAAAATTCCATTTGCGAAACGCACGACAACGGTTTCGTAATAGCCACACAAGGCAGTTTTTTTAAAGTTGACAAGTCGGGCAATTTTATGTGGGATGTTTATATGGGTTATTGTGAAGCTGTTAAGCAGGGCTTTAATGGCGATATAATAGCCAGCGGCAGCACCTGCAACGCTACCGATTATTATACCGTTGACCGGGTTGATTCAATGGGCAATGTTATTTGGAACAGGACCTATGGTAACATAAGCGATAATAGCGATTGGTGGTCAGTAAGCGCCTTTGTGCTTTTGCCTGATAGCAATATTATGGCAATATGCCATTTTAAAGCAGGTGGATGGCACTTAATGAAAATAAATTATAATAATGGTGATACCATGCTTACACAAAGCTACTGGCCCTTGTTGGGCGGTTCGTATAATGGTGCAATGGCTTACAGCGCAGATTCAAACCTTGTTATATCGTATGATTACTGGATAATAAAAGCAGATCTGAACGGGAATAAGTTATGGCAAAAGGCAACCAATTTTAGTTTATATGAAATAGCAGGCTGCAGCGATGGTGGTGTAGCTGTTACAGGCCAGTATTACCCATCCCCTCCGCAAAGCGTGGTTACCTACGCCAAAACTGATAGCCTTGGCAACATATACAACTTCCAGGGTATAAACAACCTGTACAGTAAAGGTGAGGCATGGGTTTATCCTAACCCAATAACCACAACAGCTACCTTGCAGTTTAAAAATCCGCAGCAGCAAAATGTAACGCTTACCATATATGATGTTTTGGGGAATGTCGTTAACACACATCTAACTACAGGCAGCAGCTTTATTATAAATGCAGCAACATTAAAAAGCGGCATGTACTTTTATACGGTAACTTTAAATAGTGTAATGTATAATGGTAAGTTTGTGGTGGAGTAAAACACAATGCCAGGCAATTACTTACTCCCAATAATAGGATCAGGATGCATCATCGTTATTTATTCTTTCCCTGTGAACATAAAATCGCCTGAAACCAATTATCATTACAATAGCAGATGCAGCAATGCAACCGTAGCCTAAAAGAGGTGCTGATGGTGATGGATCAAATCGTAATATGATAACACCAAAACCAATCAGCGATAGACAGGTTCGTGTATAGGCCATAAGCGTGCGTTCATTAGCAAGGTGTGTGCGCTGTGCTGCAAGCTTTTGCTGATCAGGTAATTTTTTAACAGTAGTCATGGCCACAAAAGTAATTATTGGTGCAAAATTTCTCTCCTTTTAATTTTAAATTGAAAAACATAGCTAAAGGAATTTATACGATTAAGCTAACCGGGGCAGAAAAAACTTTTTCAACAAAAGTTTTGATACAATAACAACCGGTAATAGGTCAAAATTCTTATAAGTTGTTAAGAAAATCGCAAATCTTTGGGTTCGCCTTCTTCCAAAATAAATGATGAAGAAATGTCACCTTACTTTGAAAAAATTAAGTTCGCCCTGTTCGTGGACAGCAGCCGCACTTAATTACACCTTAGCAAGTAAACTTTAGATCATTAAATAGTATGGCGCGTTTGACCGAAAAAACTGTGAGCCGCGTTGGACAGTGCTAATGGTCGCTTAGTTTTTTCCTGACTTTTTGCTCCACTTTTGTGTCAAGACAAAAGTGGAAATAAAAAGCGTTGGACTATGCAATTGCAATTTGCCGTAAGGCAAGAATTTTATCGGACTCTAATCTTTTTTTAGTTTTCATTACCCTATAAGCAAATTTGCTTTAACGCAACCTCTGCTTTTCCTAAACTTTTCTTTGATGCCCAAAGAAAAGTTACAAAAGAAAGGGCACCACGAACACCAACTTTATTTTTTTCTGTCGCACTGTGCTACGCTGCACGTGGCTTTGAAAAATATAAAGTTCGCCCTGTTCGTGGACAGCAGCCGCACTTTATTACACCTTAGCAAGTAAACTTTAGATCATTAAATTAGTATGGCGCGTTTGACCGAAAAAACTGCGAGCCGAGTTGGACAGTGCTAATGGTCGCTTAGTTTTTTCCTGACTTTTTGCTCCACTTTTGTGTCAAGACAAAAGTGGAAATAAAAAGCGCTGGACTATGCAATTGCAAATTGCCGTAAGGCAGGAATTTTATCGTGCAATAAAGTTTACTATAGTTTTCATTGCCCTTCGGGCAAATTTGCTTTAACACAACCTCTGCTTTTCTTAAACTTTTCTTTGATGCCCAAAGAAAAGTTACAAAAGAAAGGGCACCACGAACACCAACTTTATTTTTTTCTGTCGCACTGTGCTACGCTGCATCTGGCTTTGAAAAAAATTGCAGTTCGCACTGTTCGTGGACAGCAGCCGCACGGGGTTGGAACCCTTGAAAAGTTTTTTTAAGTAAGCATACAAATCCCAACTATCAGTAAAATACAATTAAAAAGCCCTTATCAGGTTAACTTGATAAGGGCTTACATTTAGTGCAGCAGGTTAATGATGCTCTTCAACAGCATGCTTCTTATAATCTTCTGATAATTTTTTCTGCAAGTCAGCTGGCACAGGTGCATAGTCAAAAAAGCGGGAAGTCATTTTTCCTTTTCCCTGTGTAATTCCTCTTAGTGCCGACTGCAGCTTATCAATTTCTGCAAGTGGTGTATGTGCTTTTATGATCTGGTGTCCGTTTTCAGAATCCATTCCCATGATCATACTTCTGCGCGCCTGCAACTCAGTCATCACTTCGCCCATTATATTCTCCGGCATTTCCACTTCCACTTCATGTATAGGTTCGAGCAATTGTGGTTCGGCATTATGAAATGCTTCCTTAAATGCCATCATTCCGGCAATCTTAAATGAAATATCATTGCTGTCCACCGGGTGCATCTTTCCATCATACACACTTACCCGCACATCGCGTACATAAGAACCTGTAAGCGGACCTTCGTTCATTTTTTCCATTACACCTTTCATAATGGCTGGTATAAAGCGTGAGTCAATAACACCACCAACAATGCAGTTATTAAAAACGAGCTTTCCACCCCATGGCAGCGGATGCTCTTCCTTATCACGTAAACTGTATTCTGTAATATCAGGCATGCCTTCATAATAAGGTTCTATTTTAATATACACTTCACCAAACTGCCCTGCCCCACCCGATTGCTTTTTATGCCTGTAGTTAGCAAGTGCAGGCTTTCTGATTGTTTCCCGGTAAGGAATACGTGCAGGCAGATATTCCACATCGAGTTTATACACATGCTCTATGCGCCACTTAATCATTTGCAAATGCAGCTCACCTTGTGCATGTAATATCACCTGCTTTAACTCGCGTGAGTATTCAACTATCAATGTCGGATCGGCCATGTGAATTTCACTGAGCACTGATCCTAATTTTCATCATCAGTCTTATTTTTTGCAACGATGGCCGTACGAATCCGCGGTGTCGGAAAATCAATAGGAACAAGATTTACAGCACTTCCTTTCCATTCAGCGCGCGATTGGTAAAGGTGTTTTTCAGCTTAAGCGTAGCTCCAATATCACCTGCTGTGGCCCGTCAACAGGATTACGGTTTTTACCATCCATGATAAACAGCTGGTTGATACGTTCGGTTGTGGAGGTTGCTTCATTCTGCAAATCCATACCCACAGCAACTTCGCCACTGGTCACTTTAAAAAATGAGAGTTTGCCAAGGTGTGGTTCAATTAATGTTTTGAAAACAAAAAGTGTGGTGGGTTTAGCAGGATCACATTTTACCGCAGTGCCGTCTTCAGCAATTTCTGCAGGCATATCCACAGCACTGGGTGCCACATTATCAATAAAGCCCATCAGGCGTCCGCTGCCCATATCTTTTTTTGCACTCAGGCAGAAAACAGGAAATACATCATGTTTCATCATGCCTTTGTTTAAACCAAGGCGCAATTCATCTTCATCCAAATTGCCTTTTTCAAAATACAGCTCCATTAATTTTTCGTCATTCTCTGCCGCTTTTTCTACCAGTGCATTGTGTAATTCCTCGGCACGTTGTTTTTCATTTTCAGGTATGGGTAGTTTTTCGGGCTTACCGCCATCCTTTCCAAAGCGGTATAAAGTCATTTTCAGCAAATCAATAATTTCATTAAAACCGTTGCCCTGGTTTACCGGGTATTGCATCAATGTAACTGCACTGCCAAACGCTGCTTTTGCCTGTTCGTAGGATGCAAAAAAATCACTCTTCTCATGATCGCACTGATTAATAACAAATAGCGTTGGCTTGCGGTATTTATCAATATAGCTCCAAAGCAGTTCGGTTCCTACCTCCACTCCATGCTGTGCATTGAGCAGCATAACAGCAGTATCGCAAACGCGAATGGACGAAATTACTTCGCCAATAAAATCATCAAGACCTGGGGTATCAATAATGTTTATTTTATAATCCTTCCATTCAGTATGCATGGAAGTGGCAAAAACGCTGCCTCCGCGCACATGTTCAATTTCAGTGTAATCGCTTACTGTTGTTTTTTCTTCAACAGTTCCTCGCCTGGTTATCAGTCCGGCCTCAAACAACATGGTTTCGCACAATGTTGTTTTGCCGGATTTCGCAGCTCCAACGAGCACAATGTTTTTAATGTGTTTTTCATCGTAACTTTTCATAGCTCTTAAAGTTTAAAGTGAATGGTTTTAAAAAATTATTTGCTCAAAAATTCAATTGAAAAATTGATGTTTGAAAAATAAAAAATTAATTGAGCTTTTGAAGCCCTTTAAAAAAATATTTTTAGTGATTTTGGTTATTGTTGGAACGATGAAAGCTATCCTGAGAAATTTAAAGCCCCGATCAAGGACATTGCTTTTCTTACAAGTTATGCCGGGATTGTGGCTATAACCTGGATAAAAACAATGCTAACCCCTCTTTCTTTCCTTTATCAAAATTATAGCTTAAACTTTTGGTGAGGTAATTAAAAGTATCAGGATAAAAATCTTTTTCAGTTTCAAGTTCTTTTACCAGGTTATCAATATGATTAATTCCGTATTGACATGCGGCATTAAATTCAGCAATAAAATCTTCGGGCAGATTTTTATTGGCCACCCAACATGCAAATACAAAAGGAAGTTGGGTATGCTGTTGCCACGCTTCAGCCAGGTCGTAAACAAAATTAAATCTTGTTTTCAGTTTTAATGCACGATCGCCAATTACAACACCTGCACTATTGCCTTCAATTTTTTCTTCATAACCTTCAGTTGCATTAACCAACTCCACATTATGTTTCCAGTAATCTTTCAATAAAATTTTTGAAAGCGCAACCGATGTTCGCGATTGATAATCGAGATAAACTTTTTCAATTTTCTCCATCGGTTCATTACTCAGTATTAAAACTGAACCAACCGGTCCAACAGCACCAATGCAATAATCAGAAATAATTTCAGCTGCTTTCAATTGAGGAATAATTGCAACAGGAATCAACCCTAGATCAGCTTCCCCACTTAATAATTTATCAGCGCAAACACTTGGCATAAAAGTTTGCAGGTCAATTTTATCTTTAATGGCACAATGTTGCAATCCATACAAAAACGGTTTGGTATTGAGATAAGAAACCGCTGCGATTTTTATTTTGTTCATACTATTCCGTCTTCCCTAATTTCTGCATTGCTTTTTGAAATTCTTCTTCAGTGCTGCGGAGTTTAGCCTGGCAAAACTGAATTAATTCTGTTGCACTTTTTATTTTTTCTTCCAATGCATCCAACGGAACTTTATCGCTTTCCAGCGAAGCAACAATTTTTTCCAGTTCAGCATAAGCTTTTTCGTAAGTGTGAGCTTTCATGATGTTTCGATTTTAAAATTCGCCTTCTTCATTGCGAGGTTACAACGTAACCGAAGCAATCTTTCATACTATAAATTTATTTTTTTTTCTGTAACCGTTGCAGCAATATTCGTGTTTTTCATTATCACATTTATTGCATCACCACTCTCAATCAAATCAGGATTGGTGATGATCTTATTATCCTTCATTACCATTGCAAAGCCACGCTTCAGAATATTTTCAGGATTGAGATGCGTAATGGCAATCTGAAATTTTTCAAGATGATGTTTTTGCCGGTCAATACAATTCTGAATATAGAATATAAAATCATCCGTCAGCTCAGTAAGTGATTGTTTTTTATTTTCAAGTTCGGCAGCAACTTTTTCTGAAAGCTGCATTTGCAATTCCAAAATATTCTCTTCAAAGTTTCTGTTGTGTTCGATAAGATAAGCAGCAGCCTTGGTTGGTGTTTTTACACTTGCATAACATAGCAGGTCAGTTATGCTTACATTCCGCTCATGACCAATACCGGCCAATACCGGCAAATCAAATCCGGCAATTGTTTTTCCCATTTCATACGTATCAAACGAACTGAAATCGGCTTGCGAACCTCCACCTCTGACCATTACCACTGTATCAAACAAATGCTGCTTCTCTTTAATTAATTGCAATTGATGAATAATCATTTTATCAGCATCCTTGCCTTGTATCTGTGTTAAAAATTCAGTGATGCTGAATTTATATCCAAACTGATTATGCTCCAGCTCATGCTTAAAATCGCGCTGCCCGTCAGAGTTGGGTGCTGTTACCAAAGCAATGCGTTGAAAAACTAAAGGAGCAAAAAGTTTTTTGTTTTTGGTGATATAATTTCCTTCAACCATTTCAATAATTTCAGGATTTTCCTTCAAAAGTTTCAGCAGGGTTTCCTGCCTTTCCTGCTCCAGTTTTCCTAAAGTATATTTGGCATCAATATCAATAACCTGTAACTGCAAACCATAAACTTCGTGAAAGCGCACCTCTGCTTTCATCAGCAATTCAATGTTGCGTTCGAAACGCTGACCGGTTGTTGTTTCAAAATCGGAAATAATTTGCGAGTAACCTTTCCAGATTACTGCATTCATTTTTGCAATAAGGTTGCGGCCATCTTTTTCAATCAAATCAAAATAATAATGGCCTGCTCCTGATTTTTTTATTTCTGAAGTTTCGGCAACCAGCGAAAAAACTTTTCCGTAAAAAACCTCACTAAGTGTAGCTTCAATTAAGTGAGTAAGCTGAGAGAGTTTTAATTGCATGCTGATGAGCTGATACTTTAAATTGAGAGTTGAAAGTTCGCAATTATTCGGAAAAATTAAGGTTAATGAGATTTTCTTAGTGGCAGAGTCTGTCCACCCAAAAAATAAACAAGGCGGATGACTCTGACACGACAAGTTACAACGAAAACTCACGATAATGAGTAACTATTGTATTTCTTTGAATACCGGTTTCATAAAACGAAGCACTTGAATGAGGATAGGTCCTCCAGTCATCAACAAGTTTCCAATGTTTTGCAACCGGATTATGATGTATGTAAACCAGCTTTTGTTCTATGAACTCATAACTAATGCAAGGTTTGTGGTCAAAAGAAGGTTTAAAAATTTCATGCAGTTTTTTATTTTTACGGTCAAGTACATTAACTCCTGCTGCCAGAGTTTCTAATAAAATAAATTGCTCCTGTTGCTTTAATCTTTCAACTATTTCATATGCCATAAATCTTTTTCCTGTTCCAACCACTTTATTTAAAGTAGTATCGGGCATAGTAAAATAAATTACAAAGTGAACATGATTAGGCATCACCACGTAACCCAATATTTTGTTTCCTTTGTTGATAAGAATATTGAACCAATTATAAATACCATCATAAAATTTGGTTATTTCAAACAATGAAACCAATTGTAACAGGTAAATGTGCAAAAG
>JBGARN010000148.1:0-7863 GCA_044230205.1 Bacteroidia bacterium | reverse complement strand
CTATATCCTGGGTCGCCATTTATTCTTATTTCGTTTGCGAACAAATCAACTCTTGTATTTGCATCATCAACTTTTATATAATTAGCACCTCCTGCATCTCCAACTATAACCGTTCCTGCAACCGATTTGCCGTTTATTTCATCAACTAAAAGCTTATTGCTGATTTGCACCCCTGAACTTGCTGTTAAAAGCATTTGGTCTGCACCTGGTTGGGTTATTTGTGCTGTACCATCACCAAATAAAACAGTGCCACCCAACTTAATAGTTCCCGAAACCTTCAACGCAACACCACTTTCAGCCGCCCCGTTAATTCCAACCTCTGCATCGTGGCCTGTGTTGTCAAACTTTATTTCTTTAGGCTTAGTGCTTGTAACAATGGTTTCTGATGTGTCATCACTGTTTTTAAGCGATACTATTCCATCCTGTGCATTCGGATTACCTGCAACCAATCCCGCTTTTGATATAATGTAGTGCGGTGATGTGATGTAACCTAAGTTATTATCAATCTCTAAAACTGGCGTGGTATCTTTATAAATACACAATCCATAAGTGCTTACGCCAATCTTACTTTGTGTGCCGCTACTGTCAGCATCTAATACAATCTGATCACCAAGAGCGGTATTCAGATTAATATCGTGGTTATTGGTATCATTACCTGCGCCAAGCGTAGCCGAAAGCGTATCAACAATATTGCCGCCACCGCCTCCACCACCTTCGGGTGGTATGGCCGCAATTTCGGTTTCCAGTTGTGAAACCATGTCTGCAAAATCGGTTGCACCGTATGCTATCGCATCTTCATCACCATCAATCTGGCAGATGGTGTTGCCTTGCCGTTTGATATAAATGACTTGCGGGCTGGAATAAAATGCAGCCGAAAAATCGGTATTCCGTACCCACATATATTCGTTTGATCCATCGTTAAGATAGACCTTCAAAAACAGCCCGCTAAAGTCAATTAAGGTTTGCGCCATTAGATTTAGTTATTAAACTTCACCAAAACATCTGAAAATTGTTAAAGGAGTAAGGAACGGCACCGGTGCATTTTTCTGCACAAAGGTTACTGTTACTTCCCATGCGCGCTCTGATGTATCAGAATCTTCAATAGGGTCCTTTGCTTCCCATGATGCTGCGCGGTCAGATAACTGCATTAAGCTTTCAGATCCATAAGCAATGCGCCAGTTATTAGAATTCTCCAGAGCTGAATAACTTGGGTGGTTGCCTATAAAATTGAAATCTTTAAATGTTACCTTAAATGTTTTGCCGGTTTTGCGTGTAGGCTGATCGCCTGTACCTGGAACAAGTGTTGCCGTTCCACCGTCATAACTTCCACTTACTGCATCAAAAATTACAATCATGTCGGCTGCAATGCCAGCATCCCATTCGGCTTCACTTTCGATATTTGTAAAGCTCCATGATTTGTGAACGGCTGCAACTCTGCGCACACGCCCTAATTCAATTGCCGGGCATGGCGAGCATATTCGTGATACTACTTCATCATCGCAACTCTGCGGATAATAAATTGCCATTGTATTTCTATTTTTTAAAATTTTTAATCATCGTAGCACAGGTCGTTAATACACGCCATAGTATAGCGGCATTCAATTTTATACTGCACCTCAATCATTATAATATCAGTGCGGGTAAGCGGGTTGCCGTATTCTTGTTGAAACAGCCTTATTGAATTCATATCAGCACCGGTAAATTGCACAGAGCCGGTGCGGATATTTAATGCTTGTCGTTCTGCTGAAGTTAAATCATACAGCAATTGCGAGCAGATATAGTCCTTTATGCTATCGTTACTTATACCAATCCTGCTGCGCAATGCCGTTATGTATAACCTCATGTCGGCACTATCACTTACAATTCCACCAGGGGCAATGGTAACGGTGTTACTCAGGTGCCTGTGGTGTATTTGTATAGGTGCGGTGTCGTTAAATTTTATGTCAGTTCCCTCATCGCCATTAAGAGGAAAGCTTATTATTTCATTACCATCAGTGTTGTAAACCACAGAGTACACAATGCCTTTAATTTGCTTGCCGTTAAATTGTACGCCCTGCAAAGCATTATCTAACCTTGTGTTGATGATAGTTACTATGTTGCTTTCTTTAGCCATTCAGGATTTTATGTATTGTGGCAGCAGCTACTTTAATAGCCTGCTGTTCTTCTTCGCTGGTAAGGGCAAATATTTTTTTGCCGTAGGTTGCCTCCACAAAAAATGTTTTGGCGTAATTTTCAGGATTCTTATATCCTAATCCGTAACCGTTTGATGTGGCTATTACAGAAAAATCATTTTCCATTTGCCTGGTTAGTGAGCTGATCACTTTGCTATCACCGGTTCGGTTGTATTTTTTTTGCCGCAGCTTTAAGTAATTGCTGGAATAAGTGCCTATGCCTGACTGGCTGGCATCTTTACCTTCCACATGAATGCGGTTGCGCACAATAGGCAGCATATCATTTGCCACCTGCCTGAGTAAAGTTTCAGGATTTTTCAATCCATCCAGCTTTAACTTAAGTGATGTGGTAAACTCATTAAAGTTGCTGCTTACTTCTATCATGGCGTGGCTTGTATGGATGTGATTATTGCATTACATTCCACACAGGCATCATTCAAATCAATGCTTACACCTGTAATGGCTGTTGCTAATTCTTCTTCAAATCGTACTTGGTAGAAGTCCAATAGCTCCTGCGATTGCTTACGGTCCATGCTCCAGGGATTGATGCGAGGTGTATTCAGCCTTTCATGCTGTATTTCTACGCCCAGCAGATACCAAAAAGCGGTAGCGAAAACATTTTTATCCCCGCACACGAGGTTATCATACCGGCATTGTATGCTGAATAAAGCTGTTAAGCCATGAGCATTCTGCCCTGTGGTTAATACACTTACTGCATCGCCTGTTAAATCGGCTGTTGAGCCTTGTATGGTTGCGCCATCGCAGCCACCATAAACATAGCTTACGCATGAACATAGCTGGTTGCTTAACTGATCACTCAGTTTTAATTCTGATGATTCTATTTCATCAGCCTCATAGCAGATAAATATTTTATCGGATGTAAATGTGCTGTTGATAGGGATGCGGTTCCATCCTGTGCTTAAATCGCCTACATCAAGCGTAACTTCAAAAGCCTTGCTGTCATCATAGCCCAATTCCTGCCACATTTCATATACACGCACATCAAAATCAGCAGCAGGAACACTGTTAAGCCACAGCCATACTTCCTGCACATAAATGCATTGTAAATTACTTTGCGTGTAATCGTCATTCAATGCAAGGTCAATAATAATACCGCGCAATTCGCCCACTGCTGCTGCTGTTGTATTTTCAACATTCAGCTTTTTAGGTATATTAATGCTGTTACGAATTGATTTAAGCCTGTATCGCTTGCGCAATTCAGCATTAACGGCATTGGCCATCCTTCTTATGGCCCTTGTCTGAACATCAGCCCAAACCTGTGCATAGGTAGCCTGCTCACTGTTTGCCAGTGCATCTACTGCAGCCAATGAAATGCCTGGCAATGAGTTTACATATAACTCACTTTCAGGGTCATTAGGCGGGCAGCCTCTTAATCCGATATAATCGCGTAAACACTCCATCGTTTATAAAACAAAAGCCTTACGGGGCTTTATGTTGCTTTACGAGTTAGTTGCTACGAAATAGAGTGATCCATTGTTGCCATAAAGACGGTCAGTAGTACCGTAAGCATCAGATGGAATTTTGAATAAATCGTAGGTGCTGGAAAGCGTTAAGGTATAGCCGCGTTGCTGTACATAGTTTCCTGCTCCACCGTACTCAGCTACAGTAGTTACTGTAGGGCAGGTGTTGAAGTCAAGCTGGAAGTCGAACTCATACGCTAACAGGCTGTTGCCCATTGCATCGGCTACCGGTAAGGTAATTGTGCCGAAATAGCTCTTGCCATGTTCACCGGCAAAAGAACCTTTAAACTTAGTGATGTTGATTAACTGGAAAGCATTTTTCTCAATTACAACAAAGCGATTGGCACCAAGTACAGATGTAGTCATCGGATCCCAGAAGAAATCAGGATTACCAATAGCTGCATTGTCAATACCTGACTGATTTGCGCTTATTGCTGCAAATCTTTTCTGCATCATAAAGTTGTTGATAAATCCGTTTCCAACAATTGAAACCATTGATGGGTCCATTTCATTAACCACTACATCGCTCATTACTTTAGTCATGCCCTCGCCAAAGTTGTTCACAGCACCTGAAAGGTTGAAGTTTACAGTTTGCGCTGTTGCTAATCCTGTTACTACGTTCACACCCATTGAGGTGGAAAGCGATGTAACCAGGTTGCGGTCAATACGCTGGTAAAGTGCCTGTGCCTGTCGAAGTATAGTATTATACAGCTCAGTCATTACCTTGCTTGCCGGTGCGCCTTTCATCACTGTTTTAGATGCTTCGTTTTCATAACGCGCTATGTCCTCATTGCTTATGAAGATGCCAAGCTTTGAAAAGAATGAAGTGCCAACTGATGCTTCGCTGTAGCCCGGAGCCACATCAATAGCGCAGTTATCATAAGAAGAAACAAACTGTTCAATACCTCGTTTTTGGTATTTAACCTGTATGCCTCGTCTGTGGCCGCTTCCATCACTCAAACCTTCGTTTAGTATAGTAGGCTGGCCGTTTTTTAAAAGTAAATTAAGGAATCCCGGAGGAGTTATTTTAGTAGAAGGTGTCGCACCCTGAAATACCTGCTCGCTTTGTTTCAGCAATGCAAGTACAAATCCATTTGCCATTTTAGTAGAATATTTTAAAAAATTTTATTCTACCTTCCGGTTAAATGATATTAAGTAGTCGAATAGACTTTTTGTGATTGGCGTAGCTTTTCAATAGCATCGCTGTTAATGTTCACATCCCTGTTACCATCACCCGAAGGTATTATTCGATGGTTACCCGGATCAACAGGATTCGGGTCGGATTTTTTGACAATGCCCGAAACGGCACTATCCATAAAAGAGGTAAGCGTTAGCTTATTGTTTGATTTGTCGAATGCCTCGGAGCCGTTTTCTGCCAGCAGTTCCAAGCGACCATCTTTTTTTACAATCTTAAAGCCATTTTCGCGCAATGCATTATTAAGTACTCCCTGTGCAGTAAGTAGCTTAACATTGGCAGGCACGTTATCGCCAAGAGCGTAATTGTATTGCGATAGCAGGCTGTTTATTTCCTGCTGCGTCAATTCGTTTATATATTTGGCTTCGGTATCGGAAAGCTTTTGCTGCCATTCCTTATCCTTATTACCTAATGAAGATTTAAGGGTGTTCACCTCATCAATCAGCTTTTGCACTTCTTCAGGTGTTTTGCCTTTTGATTGTGCTGATGCCAGTTCTTTAACCTTTTTAGCCAGTAATGATGCCCGCTTTCCGGTGTTAGGTTCGGCTTTTAATAAGGCTTTTACCTCATCGGTAATGCCTAAATCATCATAGCTGCGTTCAATCTCAGCGTCAACACCATTCAATATTTCTGCCTGCATTTGCTTGCGCATCTTTTCGCGCAGTGCCGGGTTAGCTGCTGCTGATTCAATGGTATGCAAACCGCCCTCAATCTGGTTAAGCAGTGTATCAGGTATGATCACCTTTAACAACTCAGGGTTAGAAACCAATTCTTTTAATTCGGCATTATCAGCCGGTATGCCCGCTTTAGTTGCCAGGCTTTGTATTAATTCACCGATTATTCTTGGCATTATGCAGTAACTTTAGATTTTGTAGACGCTTTATTTATTTCGGCCAGCTTGCGCAGGTTGGCAACTTCTTCTTCCAATTGCGCAATGCGGTCCTTCTGAAACTCAGCAACTTTACTTTGCTGGCTTATCTGCTTCATTCTGTCGTGCTGCATTAATGTTTTTATTACGGTTTTGCCGTCATCATGCACCAAATCCAACTGCATCACTTCACCTTCGCCATTGTGTCCGCCATGTTTAATCAGCATAGCATAAGCTTCTAACTGAACATTGTTGCCTTCCACATTTGATTCATTCCATTCATGTAACCTTACAGGTTCATTGGGCTTGGTGATTCTTAACTGCATGTTTTAAATTTTTGTCAAAGGTAAAGAATTTTCATATAGCAAAACATTTTTTTGTTAAATTGAAAATAATTAATTTATATTTACCGCGCAAAAACTGTTGAAATGAAAAAAATTCACACAATTCCCGTTATCCATTTTGGTTTGGTGTCAACAGCCTTTGCGACCAATTTGTTTAGCGGGAATTTTGATTTTAATAGATATGACAAAAGCGGAAAAACTAAAAGAGATTATTGAATACGACAGAATCACTATGATGCCTGTTGATTTTCTTAACAAGCTTCGCAATGCTTTATATAAAAAGGAATATGGTTTTTTAGAATTAATACCATCCAATGCAGCGCATGATAAAACATATATAAAAATAGTTGAACAGGCTTTGCTGGATGCATCAGGTGTAAGCAGTCAAATAAATAATTAATGATCTCAATAATCCACCCGTCAAGAGGTCGCGCATCAATGGCGCAGGATGCTGCAAGGTTGTGGCTTGATAAAGCCAAGCACCCGAAGGATATTGAATATATCTTATCGCTTGACACCGATGATAAGGATGGGCAATTGCGCTACTATCAAATCTTCTTTGATAAAATAAGGCAGCATTATAAATGCAAGGTGAAAATTGAGCAGCATTTTAACCGCAATGTGGTGGATGCCATGAACTCAGGCGCTCAAGCTGCTACCGGTGATATATTGGTGTGCATCAGTGATGATTTTGATTGCCCTGTTGATTGGGATGTGATGATTAATTACCAGATGGCAGGCGTAAACGGAAAGATGGCTTTGCAGGTGGATGATGGCACACCTAATAAAGAGCGGCTGACATTGCCTATAATTAATCGTTCACTTTATTGTGAACTTAAATACATTTATTATCCTGAATACACCGGCCTCTTTGCCGACAATGATTTATATGAACATTGTGTTCATTTAGGCGCATTGCGAAAGGTTGATGTGCTGTTTAAACACAGGCATTATTCAACTATTCCAGGGGCAAAGGCTGATGACACCCACCGCAGGCATAATCACCCGCAAGGTCATACACATGGCGAGCGTCTGTTAAAACAAAGACGGCTGATGAACTTTGTAATGCCTGAGCAGGATGATCAAACAGTAAAAGGATGCACCATTATTTCATCCATGCCACCACATACCGAGGCAATGGAAACTATTAAAAGCTGGCAGCGCTTTTATAAGGTCGTTTGCCTGCAAAGCAAAGAAGAAATTGAAAGCCTGCAGCAGCTTTATCCTGATGTAACATTTGTAGAAACGGTTAAGACATTGGAAAAGCTAACCGGCAAAAAGCTGGTAAGCATTAATGCAATGCTTGACTATGGCCTGCAGCATAAAACCAATGTGCTATTAATTAACTCAGATATATTACTGGCTGAATTCCCGGAGTGCAGTAATGATGGCATCACCTGCTTTCAGCGCATGGATTACGACAATAACATGAACGATAATGAACCTTTTGTTCATGGGTGGGATGCCTTTTTTATTCCTTACCAGTTTTTAAAAATATACCCACCATCCATTTATGCAATGGGTGCCTGCTGGTGGGATTACTGGATTCCATACACCGCTATGAAGGAGCGTGTGCCGGTTTATTTAAAGCAGGGTTGTGCTTATCATAAAAAGCACCCGCAGCAATGGAGTACAGATGAATGGCAATTGTACGGTGAAACATTCCGCATTGAAAACAAATTAAATTTTACTGATATAGGTAAAATGGGTCAATATATTTTAAATGTTATTAAAAAATCATTCAAATGACACCATTAGAAAGAGCAGAGGAGCTTTACACGCTATTCGATGATTTATTTGCAAC
>JBGARN010000147.1:0-7973 GCA_044230205.1 Bacteroidia bacterium | reverse complement strand
CGGGCTAACTCATAACCACCAAACATTAGCGCACTGTAAAATACATTACCGGCCAGTGTTCCTTTAAAAAAAGGAATACCTGCAGCATAGCATACCATCAACCCATCAAAATTTTGTGAATAAGCCATATTGCCCGGCCAGCAGGCAAAATTGGTAATTAAAAAAAACAAAACTGATGCAAGTATGGATGAACCCAATACTGTTTTTACGTTTACATTTTTTAACGTAAACATTCCTAAAAGTGATGTAAGAGCTATGGTTCCATAAATCCAGATCATTCCAGAGTTGAATAAAGTAAAACCATCATAGTATTCTGCATACAACGTATTATTGATTACAACATCACTTATCCATAAACTAACAAGCGGAAGAATGATAGCCAGCATACGGTTTGAAAAATAAGCCGCCCCAAATAATCCCAATGCACCAATTGGTGCAAAGTTATATGGATGAGGAATGAGCCTGCTCAATGCGGCAGCAAGCATAATTATGATTAAAACTGAAAAATGGATATTTAATTTGTTCTGCATAATCCGTAAACTGTTATTTTAATAGCATTATTAAGGGCAAACATACTCTTTTTACATCGCTTGCAAAATTTCAATTTGCAAAGTATCAAATAGATGAGTTTTGTTTAATTCAGCACAAAAATATTTATTTACCACTCAACAAATAACTAAAAACTATTATGAGTTATTGCAGTTATATAAGCAGCTTAAAAAAAGGTGAGCAAACTGTTCACAAAATTTATCACGATAAACACTACGGCTTCCCGATTAATGATGACAATGAATTGTTTTGCCGCTTAATGCTCGAAATAAACCAGGCGGGCTTAAGCTGGACAACCATTCTCAACAAGCAGGAAAATTTCCGAAAGGCATTTCACAACTTTGACATTAAAAGAGTAGCATCGTATAAAGAAAAAGATGTTGCCCGCCTGCTGAATGATGCCGGCATTATACGCAACCGCTTAAAGATTAATGCAGCTATAGAAAATGCCAAATCAGTTATGCAATTGCAAAAGGAATATGGTTCATTTAAATTATGGCTGGATAATCATCATCCAAAAACAAAGGAAGAGTGGATGAAGCTTTTTAAAAAGACATTTAAATTTACCGGTGGCGAAATCGTAAACGAATTTCTGCTGAGCACAGGATATTTACCCGGTGCACATGTTGAAACATGCGTGATTTATAAAAAGGTGCTGAAATCGAAACCGGCATGGAATAAAAAATAAAAAGCATTTTGATGCTGATGAAGTTTATCACTTGCACCAAAATGCTTTTTTATAAGAAGTAATTAATTCTGGGCATGCAAGGCCATCTGGTTGCCTTCGGTATCAATAAAAAATGCCATGTAACCAATTTCAGGTGTTATTTGAGTTTTGGGCACCACTACCTTTCCTCCTGCCCTCTCAATGCGATCAATAACCGGTTGAATTTCAGGATTTGCGTTCAGATAGATTACACAACCTTCCATTGATGGCTTGTGCATCGAACTCTGAACCAAAGCCCCGCTTGCCTTTCCATTGCCATTGTCACTGGGAAATCCAACCATTTTCATATTCATCATATCAGGCCATTCATCCATAGTAATATTGAAAATAGTCTCGTAAAATTTTTTTGCACGTTGAATATCCACAGTTGGAATTTCAAACCAGTTGAGCGAATTTGTGTTTTTGTCCATGATACTAAGTTTTTAGTTAATAAATAGTTTACAATTGTTTGGTGGCATAAGATTATACATTCTTTTTCAATATTGTGTTAAGCGAAAAGTAAAATCTATGTTAACTTCACACCCGGTTTGAAAAGTCAATTATGATAGCTACTGCAGGTACGGTTGATACAAAAGTGGGATTGAAGGATTCTTTTAACAGGATTCATGATTACCTGCGCATAGCACTTATTGACAAGTGTAATTTCCGCTGTAATTATTGTATGCCAGCAGAGGACATGCAGTTTTTTCATCAAAGTAAGCTAATGACTGCCGATGAAATTATAGGCATAGCTAAGCTTTTCATTCAGCAGGGAGTGAGAAAAATACGCCTGACAGGTGGCGAGCCTTTGGTGCGGACTGATGCCGCAGAAATAATGGAGCGGCTTGCTGAAACCGGTGTTGAGCTTTGTATAACCACCAACGGAGTTTTTGTTGATAAATATGTGAATGCTTTTAAACAATCAGGAATCAAATCAGTTAATGTAAGTCTTGATTCACTTGATGAGAAAAAATTTAAAGCCATCACTCACCGCGACTATTTCAACCAGGTATTTGGCAACATCCACCTGCTTATTAAAAATGGTTTTCATGTAAAAGTGAATATGGTGGTGATGAAAGCTGTTAATGATGATGAGTTAACTGAATTTGTAAAACTGACTCAACACCTTCCTGTCCATATACGCTTTATTGAATTTATGCCTTTTGACAAGAACGAATGGAGCAAGGGAAAGCTTTTTACGTATCATGAAATGTTGCAAAAAATTGAATCAACTTTTGATATTGAAAAACTCACCGATCAAAAGCACAGCACTTCTAAAAAATATAAAGTACCCGGTTTTACAGGAACATTTGCTTTCATCACCACTATGTCAACCCCATTTTGTGGCGACTGTAACAGGATGCGATTGACAGCTGACGGCAAAATGAAAAATTGCCTTTTTTCAAAAGGCGAAGCTGATCTATTAACACCATTCAGAAATGGTGACGATATTATTCCTATCATTAAAAAATGTGTGGGTGATAAAAAAGCGGTAATGGGAGGGCAAAATGATCCGGAACACATGGAGAACCGGAGCATGATTCAGATAGGTGGATAATTTTTTCAATTGAATTGCTTTTAATAAATCATTTAACCAATCATCAGAAAACTATATTTGCCTTGTTATGAAAGTAGTTATTCTTGGCCCGGCACACCCCCTGCGAGGCGGTCTTGCAGCGTATAATGAGCGGCTTGCACGCGAGTTTATCGCAATGGGTCATGAAGTAATAATTTACACCTTTAGTTTACAGTATCCCGGATTCCTTTTTCCGGGCACTACACAATATTCTGATCAGCCCAAACCCGATGATCTTAATATCAAAATAAAAGTAAACAGCATTAATCCGTTTAACTGGATAAGTGTTGGCAATGAAATTAAAAAAATCAATGCCGATTTATTAATTACACGATACTGGCTTCCTTTTATGGGTCCTTGTTTAGGCACCATTAATCGAATAGCACGGAAGAATAAAAAAACAAAAGTTATTTCATTGCTCGATAATATTATTCCGCACGAAAAAAGGCCGGGCGATAACGTGCTTACTAATTATTTTGTAAAGAGTGTAGATGGCTTTATTGCTATGTCGCATGCTGTACTTGAAGATCTAAACACTTTTGACAAATTAAAGCCGCGAGCTTTCAATCCACATCCTGTTTACGATCAGTTTGGTGATATTGTTAGTAAACAAGAAGCGTTGCAACACCTTGGCTTGAAAACCGGCTTCCACTATTTGCTCTTTTTTGGATTTATACGCGACTATAAAGGCCTCGATCTTTTGCTTAATGCAATGGCTGATGAACAAATTAAAAATTCTGAAATAAAATTAATTGTAGCCGGTGAATTTTATACAGACGCTAAACCTTACCATGACCTGATTAATGAACTGGGTATAAGTGACCAGGTGATTTTAAAAACCGATTACATACCTGACGATGAAGTGCGCTATTATTTTTGTGCTGCCGACCTGGTAGTTCAGCCTTACAAACATGCCACACAAAGTGGAGTAACACAAATATGTTATCATTTTAACAAGCCTATGCTGGTTACTAACGTAGGCGGACTGCCGGAAATAGTGCCGCACGATGTGGTGGGATACATCACTACACCGGATAAAAGTGATATTGCAAAACACATTCAGGAGTTTTTTGTTAAACAAAAAGAGAACATTTTTACTGAGAATATTAAAACAGAAAAAAAACGATTTTCATGGCCTGCACTTGTTAATCAGTTTATCAAAATAGCAGGATTGGATTAACCTTACCCCTGTTTCACATTAACAGCAAAGAGGCCGGTAAAGGAAATTATTGAATTGAATATTACATTAAAATAAATTATGGTTTTAAATCAGTTGCATCCGGATCAAACATGGACTTTATTTTTAGATCGGGATGGCGTTATCAACACCAGTCCGCCCAATGCATATGTGCTGTCGTGGGATGAGTTTAAATTTAACGATGGTGTTTTTACATTTTTAGCAAAATGCTCAGAGCAATTCGGCAGAATAATAGTTGTAACCAATCAGCAGGGTGTGGGAAAAGGATTGATGAGTGAAAAAGATTTGTGGCAGATTCATATTAAAATGAAAGAAGAGATTGAAAAAAACGGTGGCCGTATTGATGCCATTTATGCTGCAACCCAACTAGCCACTAACGATCCTGAAGGCATGCGCAAACCCAACCCCGGCATGGCTTTAAAAGCACAGCGCGATTTTCCGGAAATTGATTTTTCAAAATCTATTATGGTGGGCGATGCCATACGCGATATGCAGTTTGGTAAAACTGCAGGGATGTTTACAGTTTACTTTAATCCAAAAACAGAAGCTGCCGAACAATATGATGATGTAATAGATTTTAAAATTAAAAGTTTGGATGAGTTGTAATCAATAGAAAAAAACAGTTAGTGAATATTGATGATGTAAAATATCAATATCTAAAATTAACGGCAATGCATTTTATAAATGTTATGTTATTTACCGTTTACATAATAATTCAACTCAATTACCCCGCAATCAAATTGTCGCGTAGTCAACAGGTTTAATTTAATTTTTTCCCTGATGTCGGTGAACAATGGAATGCCTTTGCCAAGAATTATCGGATTAACAAATAACCAGTAGCCGTCAATCAGGTTCATTTGAATAAGCGCATGAGTAGCTGTGGGGCTGCCAAAAAGCAAGATATCTTTACCTGTCTGCTCTTTTATTTCCGCAATCCTCTTCGAAAGATTATCACTAATAATAATGGTGTTATTCAACCTGGCATCCTTCATACTTTTTGATAATACAATCTTGTGAGATTTGCTATACCACTTTGAATGTTCAATGTCGTGTTTGGTTGCTCCAGGTTTGTCTGCAGCGGTGGGCCAGTAATTTTCCATCATGTCATAAGTTACCCTTCCGTATAATGCAGTGTCGGTTTCGCTTATGCGCTTACCGACAAAGTCAAAAATTTCCTCATTAATAGTTATCCAGTCCATTTCTCCATTCGGTCCGCCAACAAAGCCGTCAAGAGAAATGTGCATAAATGAAATTATTCTTCCCATCTGATTCTTATTTTTTTTTTCTATAGTTTGTAAATGACTGATTATTTTTAAACGCTATTTATTTTTTCTATTACCAGATTAATTCTGCCATCATGCATAATCTATCAGCAACAATTGTGAACAGATATCCAAAACCTGTGTCCTAAACTTATTGCCAGCTTTATTTAACAATGATAATTAATTTTCGATTTGACAGGTGGTTTTTAAGGTTTGGTTGCTATTGCCAATCAGTAAATAATTAGGTTGACTTCTTACTCCTGTTTAGTAACGATTAATTTTTTATGATTTTTAATTTATTTTTCTAATATTATTTTGTAGGATTTGGAAGAATTTTCGCTTGTAACATTTAAAATATAAAAACCAGCCTTCACTGTATTATCGTTTGTATTCCAATTTAATTGATGAGCACCACTATTGTAATAACCATTAAAAAGATCCTTAACTAATCTACCTGATATATCATGAATAGTAACACGCAGATTTGTTGACTTAGGAAGAGAAAATGAAATAACTGTTGAACCGGAAGCGGAGTTTGAAACAATTAAATTTTCAATCAATATTTTGGGATTTATTACAGCATTGTTTATAGAAGTTACCCGCATATTATCAGCCATATATATAACACCGTAGTCCTGGCATAGCGGAGGCGGGCTGTCATAGTGAACCACAACACTGTCAAACCCTTGTGGGAAGTTGCAACTTAGTGTATCTACAGGCCAGGTACCGGGAAATGTTGCTGTTCTGGTGCTGGTGCCAATAAAATTGCCGCTCATATAAGCAGTCACCCGCATTGTGGCGGCATCATCACAACCTAATTCCTGGCATGAATACATAATTGAGAAATCAGTAAGTGTTTGGCTGAAGCTGATGATCAGGTCTGCAAGATATACGCTGTTAGGATAAATGATGTGACCTGAAAATCCCTGGGGTGTGAAGCCGAGTACATTGGCATCCTGAATGGAATACCCCTGACCTGTTGCAGATAAGTGAGCGGTAATACCGATTTCTGTTATGTTAATGGGCAGAGGCGTATATTGGGGAACATTGTCGAAATCAAACAGCACTGCTTGTGAGAAGGTTGCTGAAACTGATGCATTGACAATGATAAAAATAAGAATGATACCAGCTTTTAAAATGAACTTGCATTTACCGGTTAATGTTGCTTTTTTATATTCTGTATTTTTCATGGTAACACATTTATTTTATACTGTTCGATTTTTCAGTTCATTCGCTTTCATGCCGTGGTTATTTAGTAACAATCACTTTTCTTGTTTCCGTAAAATCACTTGTTGTTAATTGAAACAGATAGATTCCTTCCTCAAAATCACTTGTGTTTAATTCTATCTTTTCAGAATTGACGAAGGCAGTTTTGTAAATTATTTTTCCTGTAATGTCGGTAATGGTGATGATAACTTCTTTCGTTGCAATTGCCGGAAAGCGGATCACCAAATAATCAATTACAGGATTTGGATAAATAATAAACTCATCATACCTGTTATTCTCATTGATGTTCACCGTAAGATCAATAATAGGCCTCACTGAAAAACCTGATTTGCGTGTTGATGCAGCCCAGTTTGTAAATCCTTCAGAATTGTATGAAATATTTACTGCCCATGGATAAACAGTATCCATTTCGGAAGATGACCACCAATAACCCTGCTGTGTTATTTCAGAAAAAGTTCCTGAATAAATTGAATCAGCACGCTGGCCACCAGGTAGTGCAGTAAAATCATATTCATCAGAAGCACCTGTATTGGGGAACATCCAATGCGCTGTTCCTATTTCCTTTAGCTTGCCGCCTGCTACTAAATCATATCCCAGAAATATCTGTAAGGTATCCCAATCTTCGTAAGATGAAACACGCCAGCCCAAAGGAGCAATGCCACGTGGATCATTTACTGCATACCAATTATACAGTCTTCCGTAAACGGCTGCATTGTTTGAATCGTTATCATAATCGCAATATGCACCGGTAGTTAAACTATACCAGGTAGCACTGTCGGTTACATTGGGAATCGGATCGCCATTGCGGTAATGCGTTACATTCAGATTTGGCCGCAACCACACTTGGGTACCGATGTGAACTGTATCGTATACATTACCATCAATGTCTACTACAGTTTGCGCTTTGCACCAGCATGTGAGTAATATTAAAACTCCAACTAATTGAATTGTCTTTTTCATTTCACTTACTATTTACAGGCTTACTTTTTGATTTTTATACCAGGGTTATTCAATTGATTAAATTATATCAATAACAAAGTGAAATTTTTTATTTAATGCTGGCAATGACAATGGTCATCACTCGTCTGATTAAAATCACGACTCCTAATAAAAAAGTCCTCACAGTTTTTCTTAATTGCTGAGACCAGAGGCCAATAAAAAAATAAACTCCGGGACTCAACAATGGTTTGGTTAACCATACCGTTTCAGAGTCGTACTGCTTTTTAATTTTTTTGATGTGGTCAGACTCTGAAACTTAAAAACACGAATACCACCAGCGAGACGCTGGCGGAAGCGGAGGGTTCCAAGCGAGGACGCTTGAAACAGCGGGGGGCGTTGTCGCGTCACAAGTCAGGCAGCGGTATAGGCTTGTGAAGACTTGCGACAGTCTGGGGTTTTTGGCTTGGCGTTGGTGTGGGGTTCCAAGCGAGGACGCTTGAAACAGCGGGGGGAGTT
>JBGARN010000146.1:0-9253 GCA_044230205.1 Bacteroidia bacterium | reverse complement strand
GTCTGCACCCGGAAAAAAAACCGCAAGCAAAAAACATAATTCGCTCAGCAAAAACCGGTTATCTGTTTTCTATGGTAAACAAAAAAAATCAACTGCAGATAAACCAACTGAGAAGCCTCAACAGGTATTTGAATACTATTATGATGAATATGATGAATATCTGTCATCGTAAATAAACCTTTAAATTTTGTTTCCAGGTATATCACAAGTTAGCATGCTATAAAGTAGATGTTATATACCTCTATTATTGTTATCAGTCCTTTTCTCCACCGCCAAAGGTAATTCCAACTGTTAAATGCAATTGATTGAATTTTGAATCCTCATTACCGTATGTATCATCAAAAGCATTGGTAATACCCCATCCATAACCCAACTCAGCTGTAAGGAACCATATATCAAGACCTCCGGCAACTTTAAAATTAAGCAAAGTGCTATTAAAATTACCTTCATCAATCAATTCCTTTTCATCCTTTACATTGGTAATAAAATCAACATACGGCCCTGCGTTAATACGTAATTTAAATCCGTCCTTATGCACCAGGTTGTATCCGGCAAAAAGTTTTACAGTTAAAATTGTGCGGTCTAATTTTGATTCAATCTGGTTTTGCTGTAAAGTATCCAGCTCATTATAGGTTGTATATTGTGTTGATGCTTTTCCATAAAACACACCTGGCTGAAAATAAAACTTATTACCCCATCGGCCGTCTATACCAAATGTATACCCAACACGAGCTTTCTGCTCAATAGTTGAAGGTTCATTGGCTAGAGTTTGTGCTGTGATACCAGCTTGTGGGTTTATCACAAACTGTGCGTTTAACTTTTCGAATGTTGTCGCTATAGAAAAAATGCAAATTGTAATGATGTAAGAAACGGTGTTACTTTTCATATTATGGTTTTTAATAGATTACTTTTAAAATAATGGTTACTTGATTTCTTTGAATTCAAATTAAGTGATTTTAAAAGATACTTTTCGATTTTTATTAAGGACTTAAAAAAATGTTCAATGTCATAATTAGAGGAAATAAATTAACTTTACTTTACAGTAAGAAAGTGAAATGGGATTTATTTTAACATTATAAAAAACAAACAACATGTCAGACAACAGCAGAACATTAGTGGCATTACTGGTAGGTTTAGCCGCTGGAGTGACCTTAGGAGTACTGTTTGCACCCGACAAGGGCAGCAATACCAGGAAAAGAATTGCAAATTTGAAAGACGATTTTACCGATGAACTGGAGGATTTATATGAAGAAGGTAAGGAGTTTGTAAAAGAAAAAGTAAAAAAAACCAGGGAAGCGGCAGAAGACTTAAAGGAAAAAGCTAAAAATGAGTATGAAGAAGTGCGCTCAAAAGTTAAGCAAGCAGGTCATTATCCAAATGCTTCCTGAATTTTTATTTAACCTAAGCATATATGGAAGATAAAAACTCAAATGTTGACAACCTGATTGGGCACGCTAAGGAATACCTGGAAACGAGGCTGGATCTAGCAAAATTAGATGCTGCCGAAAAAGCATCTAAAGCAGCTTCGGCTGTAACTGTTGCATCAGTGCTTGCCTTCATTGGACTGTTTGTATTATTCTTTTTTAGTGCCGGCTGTGCCTGGTTAATTGCCAAAGCAACTAACAATACAGCTATAGGTTTGTTTTCAGTTGCCGGGTTCTATTTCCTGGTGGGGTTAATTTTTTATGCTTTCAGAGATAAATGGGTCAAAGAGCCAATTATCAATTCAATTTTGAAACACTTTGCCGATGATAAAGCAGCTAAGAACAATTGATGATTTACGTTTGGAGCAACAGCGATTGCGGAAACGAAAACAAGAACTTGAAGGTTTGTTGCAGGAAGATTTTGCATTAATCCGTGAAGACCTGAAGCCTGGTAATATCATCAGGAACAGCTTAAACAGCATCAGTAATTTTGACGGCTTAAAAGGTAACGATGTAATTAATACTGCTGTAACAATGAGTTTAAATTTCCTGGTAACGAAAGTGCTTATGCGTAAGTCAGGTATTTTGAAACAACTTATTGCAACATTTCTGCTTAGAAAATACGGAGTTGAATTCGTGGATAAAAATTCTGATGATATTGTAGATTTTATAAAGAATATAATTACAAAATTTTCTAACAGGAAGCGCTCCCGAAACAGGGAACCAATTTACGACTCGGGCACAGCAGGTGAAGATTATTAATTGAAATTATTGCAAATGAAAAAGCCGGCAAACACTAGTGCCGGCTTTTCAGTTTTTATGCTGCTTTAATTTTCAGTTGCTGATGCTCTATCAACAAAATGTAAAACACTTTTTGTTGTCAATTACTTTTCTGCCAGTTGTGCACGACAATCATTCAATAATTTTTCGCATCGTTTTGATCCCCATTGAGGCATCATATCATTAGCAGGAACAAATACTTTAAATTGCTCAGATGCCTTACTTAATAAAGGTATAGCGCTTTTTGCACCACCGCCAAAAAATTTTGGTGTGTACAATAAGTGCTGTCCATGAACATAATAAGGTCGCGGATTGGAAGGATTGAGCTTTTTTGCCTCTTCCAGCAAATCGAAAGCCGCACCGGTTTGTGTTGGTGCACGCTTCATTGGGCTATTGGCTATGTACATTAATTTAAGATAACCTTCCAATGCAAGAAGTTCACTTTTATCATGCTTAAGTGTTTTTGCTTTTTCAACAAAGTCAAGACCGCGTTCGTAGCATTCGTCTTTCTTATTATCCTCCTGCGACATTATTCCGGCCGATAAACTTGAAAGTGCAGCATAATAGGGTGCGAGCCATTCATTAGCATTAACTACTGCTAATCTTTCGAAATAATTGGATGCAGCCATTGCTGTTTCATAGCCCGAAGCACTGTCGAGCATTTGTTTGCCTTTTAATACTGCTGATCTGAAATCGGTTTGAGCATTGCTTAATAAGCCTGCCAATGTGATGGATAATGTTAATAGAAGCTTTTTCATAATTTGAATTTTTTAATGATTAATTATTATTGAAACTGTATTGTTATCTGAAACTATCGTCACCAAGCGTGATGAACACACCGGCAAAAATTGCCCTCGGGGCTGATGGCACAACCGGTTTTTTTACACTGCCGTCAGGCGAGTAACGGTAACCATATATGTTGCCGATGCCGAAAATATTTTCCACACTCAGGTAAACTATTGTAAACTGCTTTGCAATTGAAGTGAGATAACTCACATTCAAACTAAAGTTGTTATAGGATTTAGTTCTGTCTGATAAGAAGTCGTTGTTGTTAGGATTATAATAGGTCCTGCCTGATGCAAATGTGTAAGTAGCACCTATATAGGTATTCCACTTCGGAATCATGTATTTGTAAACTATATTAAATACATGGCTTGCAACAAATGGTGGCTGAGCCTCAACCGGGTAATCAAGATACTTGCGCCTGGTGTCAATGAATGAATAGGAAATCCAGTAATCGCTGCGCTTCCAGGTTTGTTTGTCGCGCCAAAAAATATCTATTCCTTTTGCATAGCCATATCCTGAATTGGTTATTTCATTTTCACGAGTTTCATTGTAGCTCACCAGGTGGTTGTAGGTTTTATAATAAGCCTCCAGGCGAAGTGTCCTGTTGTTTTCCTGGTATTGATAATTAGCAATAAAATGCCGGGCTGTTTCAAAATTCAATGCCTTTGTTGCAAATAAAAATTCTTTGCCGGGCACCTGGTAAAACATTCCATATGCCAGAGAGAATTGAGATGCATCACTGAATTTGTAGGCTGCAGCCAGCCGTGGAGCAACATTAGTTTCACTAATTACTTCTGCAAACTCACTCCTTACACCAGTACGCACCGCAAGTTTATTGGTTATATAAAATTCAGCTTCAGCATAAACAGCAGCCGCATCCTGCCCTATTGCATGCTTTTTTAAATTATATGCTTCGTCAAAATTTGAATGATTGAATTCAACACCAAAAGTTGCCTGCGATAACTTACCAAAATAATTGGTAACAGCAGTGCGCATATGAAAGGCATTTTCAGTTTGAATTACTTTGTCATCATCAATACCAATGTGCTGGTCATCGATGCTAAAGCCAACTGCACTTAATAATTTCCAATTCTCATTCAGAAATTGCGAGTAAGAAGAATTAACCAGAAAATTATTACTCCTGATTTTATAGTTAACCTGTCGGGTGATGTCGTAAATGTTATCAGTAATAATTCCGGTTTTGGAATTGCTGTAATCAGCATAAACTTTAAGCAGACCGTTGTTGTTAAACTTCACTTTATACGATGCGTTGGCTTCAACCTGCTCAGGCTCTTTAGTCCAGGTAATGTTTTGCTTAACGAGTGAAAAAATTGGCTTAAGATTGTAATAGCCGCCATTAAATTCAATTGAGCTGTTTTTAAAATGTTGAATATGATTGCCACTTAAACCAACTGACATAATATCAATGCCTGATTTTGATTTAGGCGCAACATCTTTACTATTTAGTAATACTACAGCCGAAAGTGCATTGCCATAAGCTGCTGAATAACCACCCGAACTAAAGGCAGTGCCTTTAAGCATGAATGGTGAAAACCGTCCGCGCTGCGCCACATCAGGCAAATTGCTGGTGTATGGATTTGCAATGGCAACATCATCAAGATAAGTAACAGATTCAGAAGCATCGCCTCCTCTTACAAACATACCATCAGCTTCCATGGTTGGCAGTGCACCCGGTAGTGTTTTTAATGCGCCATAAACATCGGCCGTAGCGCCTGCTGTTGTTGCCACATCAATTGAATTGAGCACTTCAATCTTTTTTTCATCGCCTGCTTCAAAAGTGCCAGCCGTAATAATTGCTGTATTCAGCTCGTTGGCTTTTTCGCTCAGCTTTAATTCGACCTCAACAGTTTTACCATTCAAAATTATTTCGCGCTCATGCAATTCATAGCCAAACTGCTCACTACCAAAATTTCTACTGCTTAAAGTTGTATTGAATTGAAACATTCCCCTTTCACATTGAATGGCACCATCCATTGCACCTTTTAATGTGAAATGGCCATACCATGTATCGCCATTTGTTGACTGAACAATTCCTGAAATTTTTGTTTGCAGCAAAAAGGTGACCATAGTAATATATGAACCAATAGCAATTATTAAGGCTAAACGTATGATGTGATGCATGACTTTTCAGTTTGATGCAACAAAGATGATTAGTGAAAAGCCGTTTCAGAATACAATACTGATGAGTTGCAAAAAGCGATGGATAAACTGCAAAATTGAATGCTCAGGTATTAGGTGGTTAAACCTAATAAGCCTCTTTCGATTACATTTGGATTAACCGTTTTTTATTTTAAATATTTGCTATATGCAATTTAAACTTAATCTTGATGTTGTACAGGGATTACATATTTTGTATTAACTAAAACCTCAAACATTATGAAAACTCATTTCCATATTTACCCCCCCCCCCCCCGCGAAAGTTCTGATAACAATTGTCGCAGTATTAACCATGTACTGTTGTTAGCGCACAATTATCAGTAACCTTATCCACCAGCAACTATAACGGAAGCAACATCAGTTGCTTTGGTATGCAGGACGGCAGCATAACAGCCAACCCAGACAGGAGGAACGCCTCCTTACACGTATTTATGGAGTAACCAGGAAACAGGGCAATCATTAGCAGCCTTGCAGCAGGTTATTACAGGGTAGAGGTTAAAGATGATTTAGGAGCAATTGTTTATGGTGAAGTAACTTTAACTGAACCGGAAGCTTTGCAAGTAACACCTGCCGTAAACACGTATAGTAATGGTTATAACATAAGCTGTTACAATTGCTTTAATGGCAGCATAGCTTAACTATTAGCGGAGGCACTGCACCATACACGCATCTGTGGAGCTGAGTGGCAGCACCAATAAAAATAGGTGGAACTTAGGCCCCGCAACATTACGCAGGCGATAATAACCGATGCACCTTGCTGCGAAGTAAACTCCGAAACCATGTACCTTAACCAGCCCGAGCGCAGCGACTGGACCATGACGGGCAATAGTGGCAGCAATGCCTCCACAAATTTTATCGGAACTACGGATAGTGTGGCTGTTAGTTTCAGGAGTAACAATACGGAGCGACTGAAAATTAATGCCAATGGAAAAATAAAAATCCCCGATCTGGCAACTACATCAGGAAGTACAGTGATTGGCGTGGATAGTTTAGGCAATTTGAAACAAATAGGTCCAATTGTTACCCCGAATTGTTATTCGTCAGCTACGGTAATGCCTTGGAATCAGATAGCAGGCACTTATAACTTATTTTGGTGTTATGAGGTAGCAATTGGAGGACCCTATATTGCCCCGGGGTATATGCTTAGTGTTGACGGAAAAATAATTTCAACCGAAGTAAAAGTTAAGAACAGGGGCCAATGGCCCGACTATGTTTTTAAAGATGATTATAAGAAAATGAATCTTGATGAACTGGAAGCCTACATACAGCAGCACCATCATTTGCCCGATGTGATAACGGCTGAAGTAGAAGAAAAGGAAGGACATGAGTTGGGTGCCATGGATGCAGTGCTTTTAAAAAAAATTGAAGAGCTTACTTTGTATGTTATTGAACTGAATAAGCGCAACAATGCTTTGGAGTGTGAACTGAACAAAGTAAAACAGCAACTTGTAACTACCGATAGCAATCGGGATAAAAATTAAAAGCCATGAAAAAGTTAGCGGTAATCTATTGCTGTACTTTTTTATTTTTATGTTACAGCGTTAATGCGCAATATCCTTATACTCCTCTTATAATTGAAGGACAAACGTTAGTAAGCGGTTCTTTCCTTAAGTATTTTCCTGCCCCATTAATTTCGCCCGGCAGCTCGGTTAATCCTCAAACATTTAGTACCGATGTAACAGCTGAATATGAATCAGCGTATGAAATAACTTTAACTGATGGATTTACCGCAGGTGATTTCAGCAACAGCAGTGCACCTGAGTTTTGGGCACATATTGACAAGCCTCTTGATGTAGTTATTATATCACCCGATGCTTCGCATATTAATGCAACTGATGGTTTGTTACATGTAAACAAATGGGAGAAATTGGAACTTGGAATTACCCTTCCTCAGGTTTATCAAACAGCCATTGATAATTTCTTTAATCATTATTTCAATTACCCGGCATTGTATGATGCAACCACCGATTTGAATCCTTATGCAGGCGACTCGCTCGAAGTGCGTATTGATTTAATAAGGCCCGATAACACTACTGTTACCAAATGGGCTTTTTATATGAAAGAAGCAGAATGGTACGATTGGAATCAAAGCCAGATTGAGGAACAAAATCTATTACAGGTAGCGGGCAGCAATAATCCACTCACTCCTTACAACTTTCGGTTGCGCTTTGCCCCTGACCAGGAAAGTGCAACCACACCGTGGCGATTTTCAGTAACGGTAAATATACCTTTTAATGCATCAATGAATCTTGATGACTGTCCTTTGCCACCCTGCACCATAGATGGTTTTAAATTTATGTGCGATGAACCGCTGGCTGATAATTATGGCTACCTGCACGTTAACACTAACAATAACCGTTACCTGAAATTTGACAGGGATGATAAACCGTTTTTTGGTATCGGGCATAATATGGCTAATCATTCACATAAAAATTGGGTATTGAATGGAAGCACTAATGATCCTTTTAAAATACATTCTGAAATTATGCCTTTCAAAAGAGATTTTACTAATTTTTTAACAGCCATTGAAGATTTACACACCGTTGGCGCTAACTATGCAGGCATGCACCTTTCAAAAGATGACTTTGCGCCAGAACATGAACATCTTGGAGTTTATGATGAATATGTAAGCGAGCCAACATGCCCGGGTCCGAATTATAATCCTGCTTGTAATATGACATCGCCCGAATGCTGCCGAGATAACATTCCGTACAACAGGCAATTCAGTTGTTGGATGTTTGATAAAGTAATTGACAAACTAAGGGAGCAGGAAATTTATATTCAACTATGTGTAGAAATAGGGCAATTATGGATAGCAAATCAAACCAGCAGTTGGGGTAATAATGCTTATGTAAGGCAATATGTTTATCCGTCCATTCCTCTTCCTCCTCTCTTCTCAAGTCCATTTGATACTAAAGGATACTTTATGGCTGCTGCTACGCCAGATAATGCCGGGGCAGCCTATTACTGGAAAAGAAAATATAAATACATAATGAGCCGGTGGGGTTACTCTACAAATGTTGCTATGATTTTAACCTTTTCCGAAATTGATAATATCTTAGGCTATCATGAATATCAAACTTCGGCTGCAGAATATATGTGTTGTCCAAATAATTTATTTTATCCGGAAGATCAACAATTAGTAACAACAATAGACGCCTGGCACGATGAGGTAATTACCAACTATGTGAAAGCTCCCACTGGCGGAACAACAAATGGACTGGGTGAAACCAATCATCCATTCAGCATCAGTTTTACCGGGGCGGCTTGGAATGATCCCGACTATTGCAAAGATTTATTTAATAATCCTGCAATTGAGATTACGGATATACATTGGTATAATGATGATAAAGCAATGAATGATGCAAGAGCTAACCTCGTTGATTATGCTTTTAATACTCCTGCATTAAACCCCAAACCTTTTCATTTGGGTGAAACCAGTTCATTTGGCAATGTTAACGGAGAAGAAACATCAAGATATTATAATAATTTCGATATCTCCTTTCATAATATGATTTGGAGCACTGCTATGCAAGGCGGATGTACAACCGGACAAGACTGGCAATGGCCTATAATACATCGGTGGAGGGATGCGAATCCGCCTGCGCCAGAACCTCCTTATGGTAAAGAAATAAATGATCCGTTTACTTTTACATTGCCTGGTTCGACACTAAATGGAAGTATCAAAGCACTTTATGACAATTACACACCCCTTTCAGAATTTTTGTCACAGTCAGGAATTGATTTTAATGAAAACTTTACACCTGTTGGAAATATGATACCAAACGACAACATTGAATACTATATGCTGCTAAAATCTGATAAAACAGACGGTTATGGATGGGTGCATAACCTGAATAGGTACTGGGGTAATAATTATTATTATACTGCATCACTCCAAAACTATTATGGTTGTGATGCATTGCCTTTACCTCCTACTTCTGTTTTATTAGATCATGGATTTATTCCAAATGCAACTTATCAGTTTATGTTTTATCAAACTCAAAATGGCACTCAACCATTACCCAATGATTATGTTCAGCTCGCTACAGGAGATGGTAAATTAACCCTCGACCTAAGTTCTT